>JADGPP010000119.1 GCA_017882375.1 Solirubrobacteraceae bacterium
GCGCGCACGGCGACTCGCTAGCGGCGCTCTGAGCCGAGCGTCAGCTGCGACAGCGACGCGCCGCCGTCCACGGCGATCGTCTGCCCGTTGACCTGCGCCGCGCCGTCGCTGCACAGAAACGCCACCGCCGCGGCGATCTCGGCCGGCTGCACGAGTCGCCCCGACGGCAGCGAGCGCGTCGCGCGCTCGCGCACGTCCGCCGGCATCGCCAGCACCTGCTCGGTGGCGACGAGGCCCGGCAGGATCGCGTTGACGGTGATCCCGTGTGCGGCGTTCTCGCCGGCCAGCGTGCGCACCATGCCCAGCTGTCCGGCCTTGGAGGCGGCGTAGGCGACCTGTCCCGGCAGCCCGCCGATCGCCGCCACGCTGGAGATCACGACGATCCGCCCGTAGCCGCGCTCGCGCATCCCGCCCAGGCACGCCTGCACCGTGCGAAAGGCGCCCGTGAGGTTGACGTCGATGTCGCGCTGCCACTGCTCTTCGGTCATCCGGTGGGCGGGCGCGATCGTCGTCGTGACTCCGGCGTTGGCCACGCACACGTCGATGTCGTCCAGTGGCGGAAACGCGTCGCGCGCGACGTCCAGCGCGATGTCGCACCCCTCGCGCAGATCCAGCGTGACCACCCCCATGCCATCCCCCGTCAGGCGCTGCGCGATCGCCGCGCCGATCCCGCGCGACGCGCCCGTGACGAGCGCCTTGCGCGCCTCGGTCACAATGGATCCCCTTTCATCATCGAAGGAGGAGACGATGACAGACCGCTGGTTTTCCGAGCAGGAGCTGCAGCGGCTCTCGCGCCCGACGATGGACCGCGCCGTCGAGGCGATCGACGCCGGCGACCTCGACGAGGCGCGGCGCCTGTGCGGCGAGATGAAGCACGAGTGGCAGATGCTGCACGACCTGATGGCCTCCGGCGTGCTCGACCTCGTCTCCTTCATCCAGCAGCGCCTCGGCGACGAGGGCGTCGAGCAGGCGTGGACGCAGAGCATGGGGCGCGGCTGGCGCCGCCACCACGACGCGATCGTCGCGCTCGACCGGCGCGAGCTCGTCGAGCTGCTCGCCGCCACCTGGCGCGCACACTCCTGCTCGGGCGTCGGGCCCAACCCCGGCAGCTTCACCATCTCCGAGGACGACGAGAAGGTGACGTTCACGATGAACCCCTGCGGCTCCGGCCAGCGCCTGGTGCGCAACGGCGCCTACGAGGGCCTGCCCGACGGCGGCGGCACGCGCGAGGCGCACGACTGGTCGTTCGGACGCAAGGGCTTTCCGCTGTACTGCACGCACTGCAGCTTCATGAACGAGTCCATGCCGATCCAGTGGTCGGGCTATCCGCTGTATCCCTCCGAGCCGCCTGAGGACTACTCCTCAGACCCGTGCACGTGGTACTGGTACAAGGACCCCGACGACATCCCCGAGCGCCACTGGCAGAGATACGGCGCGACCAAGCCCGGCCGTCAGGCCTCATAAATATTTTTATAGATCTCTAGGGGACGATCACGTTGTCCGGATTCGGCTGCTGCTCTGCCGGCGCCTGGCTGTAGTCGCCGAACGGTCCGTCGCGCAGCGCCGCCGCGCTGTGCACGCCGTCGCGCTCGGCCAGCTCGATGAAGCGGTCGGCGTCGGGCGTGTTGCGCATCAGGCCGTCGAGGATCGGGCCGAGCGTCTGCGTCGAGGCCAGGCCCATGTTCTCGTAGGCCTGGTTGACGATCAGCTTCATCGCACTGAGTTGAGACAGCGGGATCGCCGCCAGCTGCTCGGCGCGCTCGCGCACCTCCGCCTCCAGCCGTGCGAACGGCACCGCCGCGTTGATCAACCCGGCGTCGACCGCTTCCGAGCCCGACAGCGGTTTGCCCGTCAGCGAGTATTCCTTGGCCTTCGTCAGGCCCAGCCGGTACAGCCACATGCCCGTCAGGTAGCAGCCCCACATGCGCGAGTACGACGTGCCGATGCGCGCGTCCTCTGACGCGATCACCAGGTCCGCGCACAGCGCCATGTCTGAGCCGCCGCCCACGCACCAGCCGTGCACCTGTACGATCACCGGCTTTGGCGAGCGCCACAGGCTCATGAACTTCGGCACCGGCCCGAGCGTCTGCGAGGTCGCCATCGCGAAGTCCTTGCCCGGATCCCACTCGCCGTCGGTCGTCAGCGAATCGTCCCAGTGGTGAAAGCCGCCACCGAGATCGAAGCCCGCGCAGAACGAGCGCCCGGCGCCGCGCAGCACGATCACCTTCACCTGCGCGTCGGCGATCGCCGCGTGCACCGCCGACTCGATCTCGTCGGGCATCGGCGGCACGATCGTGTTCAGCCGCTGCGGGCGGTTCAGCGTGATCGTCGCGATCGCGCCATCTGAGTCGTACAGCAGCGTCTCATAGGACATCTGGCCTCCTCGGAGTAGAACGGCGGCTGAACGGGCATCAAACGTCTAAAGATGTCATCCCGAGCCCTGCCCGGCGATGCTATTGGGCAATCGGCCAAACGCGAGCCTTCGCGCGCAGTCCAAGGCGCCCAGCGCCATTTTGGACGTGGGTCGAACGACGTAGGCGCTGCATCTGGGCACAATCTCAGCATGCCCCACACCGCACCAGTGCAGCCGCACGCGCCGCCGCGCCGTCTGCCCATGCCGCCCGCCTTTCGCCCGGACATGACGCCCCACGGCCGGGGCGCCAGCGGCGCCGCCGACGTGCCCTTCGACGACGGCGACGCCTGCGAGCAAGACCGTCGCGTGCGCGAGTCGCTACATGCGCTCGACCTGCGCGAGCTGTGTCAGGCGGTCGCCCGCGACGCCCGTGAGCGCGGCATCTGCTTCGGCACCGCCGACGGGCCGCAGGAGTTCCGCATCGACCCGATCCCGCGCCTGATCGATGCCGAGCAGTGGCGCGAGCTGTCCGCCGGCGTCGCCCAGCGCGTGCGCGCGCTGGAGCTGTTCGTGCGCGACGTCTACGGCGAGCGGCGCATCGTGCGCGACGGCGTCGTGCCGCAGCGCGCGCTCGCCGGCGCCGAGCACCACGAGCCGCTGCTCGCCGGCATGGGCGATCGCGTCCGCTCGTGGATCCCCGTCGCCGGCCTGGACGTCGTGCGCGACTCAGACGGCGTCTTCAAGGTGCTCGAGGACAACCTGCGCACGCCGTCGGGCATCGCCTACGCCGTCGCCACACGCGAAGTGCTCGGCGATCACCTGCAGGCGCCCAGCGGCCTGCGCGTGCGCTCGCTCGACGCCGCCTTCGCGACGCTCGGCCAGGCCCTGCGCGCCGCCGCACCGGAGGATGCAGGCGAGGACCCCGTCGTCGTGCTGCTCAGCGACGGCGAGCGCAACTCGGCGTTCTACGAGCACGCCACCATCGCTCGCGTGCTGGCGCTGCCGCTCGTGCTGCTCGAGGATCTGTCGCTGCGCGGCGGGCGGCTGTTCGCCCGCCTGGGAGACGGCGAGCGCGCCGTCGACGTCGTCTATCGCCGCACAGACGAGGATCGCCTGTGCGACGACCGCGGCGAGCTGACCCACGTGGCGCGCCTGCTGGCGGCGCCCGTGCTCGCCGGCACGCTCGCCTGCGTCAACGCCTTCGGCACCGGCGTCGCCGACGACAAGCTGCTGCACGCCTACGTCGAGGACATGATCCGCTACTACCTGCGCGAGGAGCCGCTGCTGCGCTCCGTTCCCACCTACGACCCCTCCCAGCCGCAGATGCTCGAGATGATCCTCGACCGCATCGACGAGCTCGTCATCAAGCCGCGCAGCGGACACGGCGGCTACGGCGTCGTGATCGCGCCGCACGCGCGCCCCGAGGACGTGCGCAAGGCCGCCGCCGAACTCGCCGCCGCGCCAGAGCGCTTCGTCGCGCAGGAGACCGTCATGCTCTCGTGCCACCCCACCGTCGTCGACGGGCGCCTGACGCCGCGCCACATCGACCTGCGGCCGTTCGCCATCACCAGCGGCGACGACGTGCGCGTGCTCCCCGGCGGGCTCACGCGCGTCGCCTTCGACGACGGCGCGCTCGTCGTCAACTCCTCGCAGAACGGCGGCAGCAAGGACACCTGGGTGCTCGCATGAGCTGCGCGCACCAGCAACGACCCGGCGAGACCGTGCGAGCGCCATGAGCAGGCCCGTGATCGGCGTGACCGTCTCGGAGATTCGCCAGAAGGAACACGTGCAGAGCGTGCTCCACGGCGAGCCCACGCAGACGGAGATGACGCTCGGCCTCTCCTACATGCGCGCCGTGGAGATGGCCGGCGGCCTGCCGGTCGCGCTGCCGCCGCTGAGCACCGAGAACGTCGACGCCCTGCTCGACCATCTCTCCGGGCTTCTGCTCACCGGCGGCCCCGACCTCGATCCGTCGACCTACGGCTCCGCGCCGCACCCCGAGATCGGCCCCACCGACCCCGTCGTCGACGCCTTCGAGCTGGCCCTCTGCCGACACGCCTACCGCCGGCGCATCCCGATCCTCGGCATCTGCCGCGGCGCGCAGCTGCTCAACGTCGCGCGTCAGGGAACCCTGCACCAGCACGTGCCCGAGTTCGCCGACGGCACGATCGAGCACCGCCAGGCGGAGATCGGCACGCGCACCAGTCACGAGGTGCGCGTCGCGCCCGACTCCAGCCTCGCGCAGACGACCGGCGGCGGCCCCGTGCAGGTCAACTCCTTCCACCACCAGGCGATCGACCGCATCGGCTTGCACCTGCGCGCCGTCGCCTGGTCCCAGGACGGATTGGTCGAGGCGATCGAGGAGCAGGATGGGCGCTTCGTGCTCGGCGTGCAGTGGCACGCCGAGACGCTCGTCGCCGACGCCGAGCAGCTGTCGCTGTTCGAGCGGCTCGTCGAAGCGACCAGGCACCCCGGCCAGGCCGCGCCGCGCGAACGACTCGGCGAGCGCGCCCGTGACGGTCGCTCCCGGCCCGGCCGCGACCACGACGAACAGGAGGACTTCGGTGCCCACGCAGTCTAGGACCGCGCTCGACGCCGAGAGCGCGACGGGCGGCGCGATTGGCGCGATCGCGTCGCCCGCCGACGCTGGCGCGCTGATGCCCGCCGATGCCGTGCACGCGCCCGGCGCCTGGTCGCGCTGGTCGCCGGCGGCCGAGGCCTCGGCGTGGACGGTCGGCGTCGAGGAGGAGGTCATGCTGCTCGACCCGCACGGCTGGGCGCTGGCCTCGCGCGCCGACGCCGTCATGTCCGGCCTCACCGGCGAGCTCGCCTCGCACACCAGCACCGAGACGCACGGCTCGGCGCTGGAGCTGCGCACAGACCCGCACGCGACCGTCGCCGCCGGCCTCGCCCAGCTGGAGGAGCTGCGCGGCGACCTCGCGCGCGAGCTCGAGCCGCTGCAGCTGCGCGCGGCCGCCGCCGGGCTGCACCCGTTCACGCTGTGGCAGGACACGCAGATCTCCGAGGGCGACCGCTACCGCTTCCTCTACGGCTCGATGCGCGAGCTCGCCCGGCGCGAGCCGACGTTCGCGCTGCACGTGCACGTCGCCGTGCCCGACCCCGAAAGCGCGCTGCGCGCGATCAACCGGCTGCGCTCGCACCTGCCGCTGCTGCTCGCGCTGTCGGCCAACTCGCCGTTCTGGCAGGGCCGCGAGACCGGGCTGGCCTCCGCGCGAACGCCGCTATTTCAGGCCTTCCCCCGCGTGGGCATCCCGCGCGCGTTCCTCGACTACTCCGACTACGTCAGCACGATCGACCTCCTGCTGCGCTGCGAGGCCTTTCCCGAGCCCACCTTCCTGTGGTGGGACGCGCGCCTGCAGCCGCGCTTCGGCACGATCGAGGTGCGCATCATGGACGCGCAGACGACCGTCGCCGACTCCGCCGCGCTGACCGCCCTCGTGCAGTGCCTCGTGCGCCTGGAGGCGACCGAGGGCTCAGGCGTCGACCCGCTCATCGACCTGCCCGAGGTGCTCGCCGAGAACCGCTTCCTCGCCGCCCGCGACGGCGCCGAGGCGAGCCTGATCGATGCCCGCCTCGGCCGCCGCTCGCCCGTGCCGCAGGTGCTCGACGCGATCCTCGACCAGTGTGCCCCGCACGCCGAAGACCTCGGCTGTGTGCAGGAGCTCCAGTGGACACGCAACCTAGCCGCCACGCCGCGCCCCAAGCGCCAGATCGACCTCGCCCGCGGCCCCGACAAGCTGCCCGGGCTAGTCGAGGCGCTGTCCGCGCTGTTCTGAAACGCGCAAACAGGCTGCGGGCGGGGAGGTGTTGGGTTCCTCTTTGCAGACTTGGTGCGCATACGTATATACGGCGTATATACGATGGCTATCGCTCAGCAGAAAGCGAGCAACCCTCTCCGTCCTCATACTCCTCGCATGTCCACTTCCGCTCCGGAGGCGTGATCGCCATGCGCGCGCTCGTGCAGCGCGTCACGCACGCGAGCGTCGACGTCGGCGAGCGTCGCGTCGCGGCGATCGGCGCGGGCCTGCTCGTGCTGCTGGGCATCGCTAAAGAGGACGACGCCGGCGCGGCCGACCGGCTGGCCGAGAAGGTGCGCTCGCTGCGCATCTTCGAGGACGCCGACGGGCGCATGAACGAGCCGCTCGGCGAGCGCGAGATCCTCTGCGTCAGCCAGTTCACGCTGTACGGCGACACGCGCAAGGGCAACCGGCCGAGCTTCGTCGCCGCTGCGCCCAGCGAGCAGGCCGAGCCTCTGTACGAGCGCTTCTGCGAGCGCGCCGGCGCCGCGCGCGGCGAGTTCGGCGCGCACATGAGCGTCGGGCTCGTCAACGACGGGCCGGTGACCGTGCTGGTAGAGACATGAGCGCAGCGAGCGGGATGAGCGCCGGCGATGGCACCGGCGCAGGCGATGGACCGGCGCTGGCGCGGGCCGGCGTGCAGGTCAAGCTGTACGTGATCTGCGGCTCGCACGCGTGCAGTACGGCGATGCTGATGCTCGATCACAAGGGGATCGCATATCGGCGCGTGCAGCTGCCCACGGGAATGCACCCGATGGCCGTGCGCGCGCTCGGCTTCCCCGGCCACAAGGCGCCGATTCGCAGCGTCGAGGGGAGCACCGGTCGCTCGCTGGCGCTGTTGGACCGCCTGGGCACGGTGCCGGCGCTGCGCTACGGCGCAGAGCGCGTGCAGACCAACCGCCGCAGCGCCCGCGGCGTGACGTCCGTCGCGTTCAAGGCTAACGCTCAGGTAGAGGATCAGATCGTGCGGGATCTGCCGCAGCTGCTCGACCGCATCGACGCGTGGATCGACGCCGGCGTGCTCAACGGCCCGCAGCTGTACGCCGCCGACTTCGTCATCGCGCCGGGCCTCGCGCTGATCGCTTACCGCCTGGACCTGCGTGCGCAGATCGAGGCGCGGCCGTGCGGCGGGTTGCTCCAGCCGGCGACGCCCCAGTCGTCGTAGTCGCGACGGTTGCCGCGGATGTGGACCATCGCGTTGATCGACGACGAGCCGCCGAGCACGCGCCCGCGCGACTTGCGCGCGAGGGCTTTGCGCGGCGCGCGCACCCGCGAGCGAGCTACTTGACGTTCGCGCCGGACGCGCTGAGGGCGAACCACGTGCCGCCGAACTGCTTGACGCCCGCGTAGCCGG
>JADGPP010000023.1 GCA_017882375.1 Solirubrobacteraceae bacterium
AACTGAAGTGGAATCTGCCGGTGTACGTCCGCGGCGAGAAGACGAGCCTGTGGATGCTTCAGAACTTCAAGAACCACTGCTCGCTGCGATTCCCACCACCGTTCTTCGCCACCCAGAAGGCCGCGGTTGAGGCCGCTGGATACGAGGCCGGTGAGGGCTTCATCAGGCTCCCTTACAGTCGCGTGCTGCCGACCCACCTTCTGAAGGCGCTGATGCAGGCGCGGGTCGAGGAGTACGCAGCGACCGGTGCCGGCTGGAACGACCGCTGACCCCGCCTACTTTCCGTGAGGGTCGCGGTCGTTGAGGTAGCGATTACGTGGTGATCTACGAGCAGGCCGAGGATGGGGCGTGGGGGGCGTACTTCCCTGACCTGCCCGGCGTTGTAGCGCTTGGCGCGACGCGTTCGGAGGTCGGCGAGCGCATTGAGGAGGCGCTAGCCGCGTACGCGGATGATCTCCGTAAGAGAGGCGGGTCGCTGCCGGCACCCCATCACACGACCGGCACCGTCGCTGCCTGACCTGGCCTCTGCTGGTTGGCGACTATGCCATGCGCAGCGACGGAGCGTGGACGACTGCGGGGTTTGCGCAACGTACGGTCCTCTCCATCGCAGGACCCCCCGCGACCGAGAGCCCCGAAAGACGGGGCCCTCGGTCGTCGATGGGGCTTCGCCGGTCGGCGCGGAAGCGCTCACGCCTGGACCAAGCGATGCTCCTCCACGATCTGCTCGTCGGGATCGATGACGCCGAGGCTCTTGACGATCTTCAGCGCACCATCGCGCACCTGGGCGATGTACATGTTCATGCGAACGTGGTGCTGTCCTGGGACCATCTCCGCCGGGCCGCCGGGCCCGACGGCGATCTTCGCGTGGTCGAGCGCCGCGATGACGTCGCGCTGCTCGAGCGAGCCCGCCTCTCTCACGGCGGCCTCCCAGAGCCTGAGGCCGCGGTACATGCCCGAGCACGCGCTGCCTCCCGTGAACAGCGCGCTGTCCCGGTACAGCTCGTCGTAGCGTCCCAGCAGTTCCTTGCTGAACGGGTCGCCGGCGTCCTGGTAGTAGTCGAGGCAGCCGAACAGACCCTCGACCTGCTCGGGCGGCACCAGGCCGAGGCAGTTCTCATCGAAGTACGTGCAGACGAGGTGGCCGCCGCGCTTGGAGAAGCCGGCGTCGTGAAGCTGCTGCATGAACGGCGTCAGCCCGGGTGGGACGATCGTGTTGAAGACCACCTCGGCGCCGCTCGACATGATCTGCTCGACGATCCCGCCATAGTCGGTGTGGTCGAGTGGGTGGTATTTCTCCGCGACGATCTCACCGCCTTCGGCTGCGACGACCCGGCGGACCTTCTCGTTGAGCACGCGCGGCCAGATGTAGTCGGCGGACGGCAGCGCGAACCTCTTGGCGCCCGTCCGCTGCATCAGCCACGGGATCAGTGGGTCCACCTGCTGCGCCGGCACCGGACCGGTGCAGAAGATCAGCGGGTCGCGCTCCTGGCCCTCGTACTGCTCGGGGTAGATGTACAGCGTCCTGCCCTCGACCACGGCCGGCTTCTTGATGGCCTGCCGCGTCGAGCTGTAGATGCCGCCTAGGATGACATCGACGCGATGCTGCTGGACGAGCTTGGTTGCGCACGCCTCGGCGGCGCTGTCGTCGGTCTCCCCGTCCTCGAGGTACAGCTCGAGCTGCCGCCCGAGCAGGCCGCCGCCGGCGTTGATGTCGTCGATCACCATCTTGGCGACGTTGGCATCGGCTACGCCCATGAATGACAGCGGGCCCGTCTGGTCGGCGATCACGCCCACCTTGATTGGACTGTCTGTTGATCCCTGCATCACGTTCCTCCGATCTCGATTTCCGATGACCTACGCGTCGTACTGGCCGCCGGGCTCGGCCACCTGCGGCCTGCCCTTGTGCCCGGCGTCCTGCATGATCGGCGGGACCTCGGGGTCGGAGGCGAAGCGCTTCCAGCCCTCGGCGTCCCAGTCGAAGATCACCCAGACCCGGTCCTGCTCGTTGGGGTCACGAAACACAGTCGCCCCTTTTGAGCCGTGCTGCCGACGCTTCTCAGCGCCTGTCGTCGAAAAGACCTCCGTGAAGCGGTCGAAGTCCTCGAACGTCGTCGTTGCCAGGAACATGCTGCCTCCTCTGCCGCTCTCGGCGCCGCTTCTCGGCTCCGATGGTGAGGCGAGTATCCGGCCGGGCTACTCGGTGCGCATCGGGCGAACGCCCTATGCGGCGGCGTGCACGAGGTCGTGCTCGAAGGCCCAGAGCGTCGCGGCCGCGCGCGTGCGCACGCCGGCCTTCTCGTAGATGTGCTGGACGTGGTGCCCGGCGGTCTTGACGGAGATTCCGAGGTCGTCGGCGATTCCCTGGTTCGACGCTCCCCGCACAAGCGCGAGCAACACCTCGAGCTCGCGCGGCGTGAGACCCGCGGGAAGCTCGCGCGGGCGTTTGGTGACGCGGTGCCCCGCGGCGGCGAGCACGGCACCGACGGCCTCGTCGTCGAGGCGTCCCTCGCGCGCCTCGCGTAGCAGCTCCTGCTCTGCCGCCGGCGCTTCGAGTGCTCCTCTGTGTGGCCGCGCCTGGCGCATCGCGGCGTAGCAGTCGGCGGCGGCGAGGATGCGGGCGGCTGGACCGAGCGCCGGTCCCCTGGCGCCGCGGTGATAGCCGGAGCCGTCGAGGCGCTCGTGGTGTGAGCCGGCCAGTTGCCCGATCGCGGCGAGTGCCGGCGACTGCGCGAACGCACGCTCGCTGTAGTGGGCGTGCAGCCGGACGCGCTCCCACTCGCCGAAGCCCAGCGCTCCCGGCTTCTCCCATATGGCATTCGAGACGCCGACACGACCGAGATCCTGGGCGAGCGCAGCTCGTCGCAGGAACGTGACGGAGTCGGCCTCGAGACCCATGCGCCAAGCGGCGCCCTCGGCTATGTCGGCCACGGTGGTCGAGTGCTCGCGCAGCCACGGAGACTTGAGACCGGTGATCGCAGCGATCGTCGCGAACGCGGCGTCGATCTGCTCGCCTGAGAGCCAGATCAGTGGCGTCGGCTCGCTCTCGAGCGCGTGCTCCCACATGCGCGCCTCGTCCAGCCCGGCCAACATCTCGTCGAGGTTCTGCACCGCGAGTTCGGCGAGTCTCGGCTCATACGCGGCGCCTGAGCGGCGTTCGACGACGTCCAGCGCCCTCTCGATCCCGCCCGCGGACAAAAACAGCGAGGCATCTTTGGCGACGTGCACGAGCCGCATCGGCAACGGCGTCGAGTCACCTGCGACGGGCGGGAATCCGAGTCCGTCCCAGCGCGAGAAGATGTATTCGAGCGCATCCTCGACACCCGGAGGCAGGTCGAGCCACCCGGCGAACCGCTGCGCCACCTCGCACATCGTCGCGAACGATTCTCGAGCCCTCGGGGCCGCGTTGGTGATCGCGTCCTCGATCAGCCGGGAGCGCACCTCCGGTGGGCGGCCCAAGCCGACGTTCGATCTGTAGAACTCGAGAACCTCTGCTGGGTTCGTCGGATCGACCAGGTAGAAGGCGGCTCGATGAGCGATGTCGTCGCCGAACAGCTGCGCAGCCTCATGTCCGTTCGCCGTGCAACCAGATGCGTGCAGGAGCGCGACGTAGTAGGTGTCGGACAGCTCCTCGGCGGACGCTCCCGCAAGCTCGCCCAGCTGAACCGCGAGCACGGCGGTGCGCATCGCGTGCTCGAGCGGCTGCCCGGTTCCGAGGTCGGTCGCGATCGAGAGGGCGCCAACGATCTCCGCAGCCCGGATCGGCCGCTCAGGCGGGCACGGCACGGCTGCAGCACCCCCTACCTCCTCTGTCGCCACATCGCGACTCTACTCCTGCTTGCCAGCAAGCGGTCGCTCGCCGCGGGGCACGTTTTCGACGAGATGCCACGACAGGTCGAGCGCAGACCGGCCGCGTGCCCGAGCGAGCAGGACGGCCTCTTGCAAACGAGCATCGTCTGCACGCACCGTCTCGGCTGCGGTCGCTATCGCTCGAAGGTCGTCGCGGCGTCGACGCGGTTACGCTGGAGCCCTGTGGCGGGTCGAGAGAATCGAGCCGAGTCCGCGGCGATCCGCGCCGTCGTGCGCGGCGACGTGCAGGCTGTGGGCTTTCGCGACGCGACGCTCCGCCGGGCACGCAAGCTGGGCGTGATGGGCTGGGTGCGCAACGGCGAGGACGCGAGCGTGCAGGTTCACGCCGAGGGCGCCGCGCCGGCGGTCGAGGAGCTCGTGGCCTTCCTGCACGAAGGGCCGCCGGCGGCCCGCGTCGCGCAGGTGGCGATCGACCGCGTTGCCGTCGAGGGCCACGAGCAGTTCGCCATCCGCGGTGTCAGCGCGGGCGCGTTCGTCGTGCAGGAGCACGCCGCTACCGCGCATCACTTCGACCTACGCTTGGAGGTCGAGGGGGTGATGCGCTCGTGGGCGGTTCCCAAGGGACCGTCGCTGGACCCTGCGGTCAAGCGACTGGCGGTCGAGGTCGAGGATCACGAGCTAGCACACAACGCGTTCGAGGGCGCGAGCGCAGCCGGCGGGGTGATCGTGTGGGATCGCGGAACCTACGAGCAGGGCGGACGCGTCGCGTGGCCGCAGGCGCTCGCGCGCGGTCACGCCGTCTTCCTGCTTCACGGCGAGAAGCTGCGCGGCGGCTTCGCGCTGCAGCGCACCCGAGCGGGCGCCAAGGCGCAGTGGCTGCTGATCAAGCGCCGTGACGAGCACGCGCAGCCCGGCTCGGACGTCGTTGCCGAGCGTCCGTGCTCGGTCATCAGCGGGCGCACGCTCGACGAGCTTCGCCAGTGAGCCGCTCGCTGTCGCCCGCAGGCACGGCGGCCTCAAGCCCCGCGCGCCTCGACGTCCTCGCGCGCGTGCTCCTCGAGCATCGGCTCCAGCGAGGAGTGGGCGAGCAGGCCCGGCAGCATCGGCGCGAGGAAGTTGACGAGGCGGTAGGCGACGACCGAGAGCAGCGCCTTGGGGGCGTGGACGTGCACGGCGATCAGCGAGAGCGTCAACAGCACCTCGGTGATGCCGGCGCCGCCGAGCGGCAGCGAGCGGCGGCTGGCGGCATAGCCGGTGGCGTAGGCGACGACCAGCGCCGGCACCGACAGCTCGACGCCGAAGCACAGCAGCGCGAATGCCAGGCAGGCGATCTCCGCCGCCCAGTAGATGCCCATCCCGAGCAGCGCCAGCGGGCGCTCGAGCGGGCGCAGCACGACGCCGCGCAGCACCTCCGCTCCCGCCAGCAGATCGCCGATCCAGCGCCCGATGCGACCGTCCGAGCGCTGGAAGTGATGGATGATCCGCGGCTGCGTCGCCCACCATGCCAGCGCGAAGCCGGGCGGCACGGCGAACACCCACGGCAGCGTGAGCGCAAGCGAGGCGCTGTGCGATTCCAGCAGCAGGATCAGCGCGCAGACGCACGCGGCGGGGGCGAGCAGCAGGTACTCGACGACGCCGAGCGCGAGAACCTGCCGCCGTGCACCGCGGCGGCTGCGGTGCACGGCGCTCAGCGCGTGGCGATCGAAGGAGAAGCCGCCGAGCGCCACGAACGGGCCGAAGCCGGCGACGACGAGGCGGATCGTCAGCAGCAGCGAAAGCCGTGGCCGATCGGGGGCGAGGACCGTCGAGCGGTAGGCGAGGACGTAGCCGACGTACGCCACGAGCTCGAACCCGAGCGCGGCGAGCAGCCACGCCGGCTGCATCTGCTCGAGGGCCCGCCACAGTGCGCGCGGGCTATCCGACGCCGCGATGGCCACCGCCGTCCCTCCGGCGATCAGCGCCGACAGGAGCATGGTGATGCGGGGGCGCCGGTTGAGAGCTTTCATCGCCGAGGCGACGGTGTCGCACGCGTCGCTGCCATCGTAGGTCCTATTCAGCGGCGAAGTTGCGGTTGCGCTCGCCCCGGGGAAGTGGCCCGAGCTAGCCGTGCCGGCTAACCCGCGTGCGAGGCGGCAGCCGAGTCGCTGCCGCCCTCGCTTCGTGCCGCCAGGGAGTGCGAGCGACTGTCGCGCGAGGAGATCAGCACGGCCGTCAAGAATGCGCCCACCAGCGCAAAGCCCGCGCCGACGAGAAAGGCACGCTCGAAGCCCTTCGTCAGTGCGATCCCGAGATCGTGCTGCCCGGCGTGGATGACGGCGTTGGTGCGGCTGTTGGCGATCGTCGCAAGGATCGCCAGCCCGAGCGCGCCGCCGACCTGCTGCGCGGTGTTCACCAGCCCCGAGGCAAGGCCCGCCTCGTGCGGTCGCGTGCCTGTGACCGCGGCGATCGTCACGGGCACGAAGGACAGGCCGAGGCCGATCGCCGCGAGCAGCGACGGCCCGAGCACGTTCGCGGCGAACGTCCCGCCGGTGCCGGGCACGCGCGAGAACCAGAACAGCCCTGCGGCGACGAACAGCAGCCCGACGACGAGAACCGGCTTGAAGCCAAAGCGCGTCACGCCCACCGACGCGGCGCCGGCGGAGAGGGTGATCGCGATGGCGAGCGGCAGGTAGGAGAGGCCGGCCTTCAGCGCCGAGAAGTGCAGCACCTGCTGCATGTACAGCGAGATGAAGAAGAACATCGAGAACAGCGACATGCCGATCAGCAGCGCGACCGTGTCGGCGCCGCGCAAGGTGCGCAGGCGGAAGATCGAGAACGGCATCAGCGGCGCGCGCGAGCGCATCTCGATCGCCAGGAAGGTGGCCAGCAGCACCAGCGCTCCGGCGATCTCCAGCAGCGTTTCGGTCGAGCCCCAGCCGGCGTTGACGGCATCGACGAGCGCGTACACGAGCAACGCGAGCCCGGCGGTGACGGCGATGGCGCCCGGGATGTCGAAGCTGCGCGTCTCCTGTTCGGAGCGGCTCTCCTGCAGCAGGCGAGGGGCGAGGAGCGCGCACAGGACGCCGATCGGCACGTTGACGAACAGCACCCAGCGCCAGCTGAGCCCGCTCGTGAGCACGCCGCCGAGCAGCACGCCCGCGGCACCGCCCGCTCCGGCGACCGCGCCCCAGACGCCGAGCGCGCGGTTTCGCTCGGCACCTTCGGAGAACGTCGTCGTGATGATCGACAGCGCGGCCGGCGAGACGATCGCCGCGCCCAGGCCCTGCACGGCACGCGCCGCGATCAGCCACGGCTCGGACTGGGCGAGGCCACCGAGCAGCGAGGCCAACGAGAACACCACGAGTCCGAGCATGAACATCTTCCGTCGCCCCATCAGGTCGGCGAGGCGCCCGCCGAGCAGCAGGAAGCCGCCGAACGTGAGCGTGTACGCGTTGACCACCCACGTGAGGTCGTCCTGGGAGAAGTGCAGCGCACGGCCGATCGACGGCAGCGCGATGTTGACGATCGAGGCGTCGATCACGACTACGAACTGCGTCATGGCGAGCAGCGCCAGGGCGAGGTTCTTTGCGCGATCTGCGGCTGGGGTCATGCTGCCTCCCGGGTCGTCGAGTGCGTGCGGCCGGAGTCGGGCACGATGATATGAACCGTCGTCTCTAGGACGAACGGGATCGCGCCAGATGGACGGCGTGCGGACGTCGCAGGGGTGAGTGCTCAGGAACTACGGCTAGCCGCCGGAGGACTCGTAGCGCGCCTGCTCCTCGGCGGTGCGCTCGGCCCAGGGGATGCTCTGCAGACGGGCGTCGAGGATCGGCTCGCCGCTGTCCACCGACAGCCCGTACTTGCCTTCGGCCAGACGCGCCTCGGCGCGCTCGACGGCCGCCAGCTCCTCGCGCAGCGGGGCAGCCAGACCGGCATCGATCTCCGCGTCGAGCAACTGCGGCGCGTTGTCGCCGGCGTCTGCCGGGTCGCTCTGCGGGTCGGTCTCGGGCTCGGCCAGATCGGCGAGCGCACGCTCGATGCGCTCGCGCTCGGAGGCCAGCAGCTCGCGTGCCTTTGCAGGGTCCATGCGGGCAGTATGAACGACCGAACGGCAGCCTCGTCCCGCGGCGGCCACGATCGGGCCGCCCGGGCGAGCTGGGGCAGGTCGCCTCAGGCGGCCGGTGCGACTTCGCTCCGCGTGCCGGCGCGGATCGCCTCGACGACCACCGGCGGATCGTCGTAGAAGGGCACGTGTCCCGCGCCGATCGTCACGTGCCTGGCGTGCGGCAGCAGCGCGCGTGCGCGCGGAGCCTGCAGACGAAAGGGGAGCAGGCGATCTTGCGTGCCCCAGAGGATCGTGACTGCCGCCCGTGCCAACTGCTCGGGCGCGGCGAAGGTGTAGTCGTCGAAGGCCGCCAGGGCCCCGGCGAAGGCCGGCGCCGCCCAGGCGTCGCGCAGCGTCGCGACGGCCTCCTGCGCCGGTAGCTGAGCAGGTCGTCCGAACGTCTGCCACAGCAGCGCCCTGCGACCCGCGCGCGTTCTGATCAGCGCTTCCAGCGCCGGCCGGGCCGCGCGCGGCGTTTGTGCGAGCGGCGCGAGCGAGGCCTGGCAGAAGCGGCGCTCGGCCGCCGTCCAGAAGCCGGCGGGGGAGATCGCGCTCGCCGTGGCGACCGCGCCGCGGCGGGCCAGCTCGAGGGCGATTGCCCCGCCCATCGAGTTGCCCGCGACATGGGGGCGCGCCAGCCCCGCGGCGGCGAAGAAGCGCTCGAAGGCGTCGGCGTAGGCCGGGACGGTCGGCGAGACCCCGTCGGCGAGCGGCGGCGACTGGCCGAAGCCCGGTGAGTCGCATGCGATCACCTCGAAGTCGGCCGCGAGCGGGCCGATGACCGGCGCAAAGATCTGCCAGCGCAGCCCGATCCCGTGGATCAGGACCAGTGGTGGGCCGGCGCCCTGGCGGTGGTGGTTGATCGACACCGCCGCCGCGCCCGCCGAGTCGTGCGATCGGTCGGCGGCGGGTGTTCGCTGCGCGCTTCTGGCGCTCATGCCGGGGTCTGCACGGCCGCGGCCGCCGCGACGCGGCCGCGGATCAGGTCGGCGCCGCGCTCGGCGACCATGATCGTCGGTGCGTGGGTGTTGCCGCCGGGGATCAGCGGCATGATCGAGGCATCGACCACGCGCAGGCCCTGCAGCCCGTGCACGCGCAGCTGCGAGTCGACGACGGCGGCCTCGTGCGTGTCGCTCATGCGCGCCGTGCCCACCGGGTGGTAGATCAGCATCAGCCGTCGGCGCAGGTCGGCTTCCAGGTCCTCGCGCCTCGCCGTCGCGGCACCCGGCTTGAGCTCCTTGAGCAGCGTCTCGCGCAGCGGCGACTGCGCTGCGATCTCGCGCGCGAGCTGCATGCTCGCGACCAGCGACTGCACGTCGTCGGGCTCGGACAGCGAGTTGGTGATGATGTGCGGCTTGGCGGTCGGGTCGGCGGAGCGCAGCCACACCTGCCCGCGCGCCTTCGGCGAGACGAGCACGGGGGCGATCACCATGCAGTGGCCGTCGTAGGTCTCCGCGCCGTGGTCTTCGTAGTAGGCAGCGCCCATGTGGAATTGGATGTCCGCCGCCGGCAGCCCACCGCGCGAGCGCGTGAAGGCGACGACCTCGGCGACCGTCGAGCTGAGCTTGCCCGAGCGGCGCAGCAGCCACTCGGCGAGCGCCTTGGGCTTGTCGGCGCCGTACAGCGTCGTCGGGTCCGACACCTCCCAGATGGCGGTCACGAACGGGTGGTCCTGCAGGTTGCGCCCCACGCCGGGAAGGTCGTGGCGGACCTGCACGCCGGCGGCGCGCAGCTCGTCGGCCGGGCCGATGCCCGAGAGCAGCAGCAGTTGCGGCGAGTTGATCGACCCGGCCGAAAGCAGCACCTCGCGCTCGGCGTGCAGCACCCGCTCGCCGCGCCGGCCCTTGCGCAGGCGCACGCCGACGGCGCGGTCGCCCTCCAGCTCGATGCCGAGCACGGTGACGCCCGTGCGCACCTCCAGGTTCGCCCGCTTGAGCGCCGGGCGCAGGAACGCGTCGGCGGCGCTGAAGCGCTGGCCATTGTGCTGCGTCACCTGGAACATCGACGCGCCGTCCTGCTCGGGGCCGTTGTAGTCGGCTATCGGCGGGATCCCCGCGGCCGCGCACGCCTGCAGCAGGCGTCTGTCCATCGCCCGCGGCGAGCGCTGCTCGGAGACGCGCAGCGGGCCGCCCGCGCCGTGGAACTCCGACGCCCCGCGCGCGTTGTCCTCGGACTTGACGAAGTACGGCAGCACATCGCGATAGCCCCAACCGGGGGCGCCCTGCGCTTCCCACGCGTCGTAGTCCAGCGGCCGCCCGCGGACGTACAGCATCGCGTTCATCGAGCTGGAGCCGCCGAGGCTCTTGCCGCGCGGGATGTACAGCGAGCGGTTGTCGACGTGCGGCTCGGGCTCGGTCGCGTAATCCCAGTCGAGCCTTGTGTGGAACTGGTTGGGGAATGCCGCCGGGATCTTGATGTTCATCGAGCGGTCGCGCCCGCCGGCCTCGAGCAGCAGCACGCGCACCGAGGGGTCCTCGGACAGGCGGTTGGCGAGCACGCACCCCGCCGAGCCGGCTCCGACGATCACGTAGTCGTGCACAGGCGCATCCTCCCTCAACTCGTTGGCGCGTCGGCGAGCTGAGCCGGCGCGGCTGCGGTCTGCGGCGCCGCGAAGCGGTACTCGCTCGGGTCCAGCGTGCGGGTCTGCTCCAGATACTCGCGCATGTAGCCCGGCCAGTTGGCGACGATCCGCCCGCGCTCGTCGCGGTACCAGGAGTCACAGCGCGTCCACGCCGTCCCGGCAAAGCGTGCCTGCAGCGCGCGGTCGCTGGCCCGCTCGACCTCGGCACGCACCTCGACCGAGCGCGCACCGCGGGCGCGCAGTTGCGCCAGCGCCTGGCGCAGGTACGCCGCCTGCGCCTCCAGATACACGATGATCGAGCCGCCCGAGGTGTTCGTGTTGGGCCCGTACATGACGAACATGTTCGGAAAGTTGGGAACGGTCATGCCGAGGTGTGCGTGCGCACCGTCGGCCCACGCGTCTCGCAGGTCGGCCGCCTGCGAGCCGACGATCTGCATTCCGAACATGAAGTCGGTCGTTCTGAAGCCCGTGCCCCAGATGATGCAGTCAAGCTCGTGCAGCGTGCCGTCGGCCGTGACGATGCCCTCGGCGACCACGCGCGCGATCGGGTCGACGACGACGTCCACGTTGCGACGCTGCAGCGCCGGCAGGTAGCGCGAGCTGAACAGCACGCGCTTGCAGCCGAAGGTGTAGTCCGGCCACACCTTGCGGCGGACGTCGGGGTCTTTGAGCTGCCAGCGCATGAATGCGGCCGAGCGCAGGCCGGCGATGCGCCCGATCGTGCGCGGGTGGCGGATCGCGGCGGTGATCGCCTCGCAGTACTGGAACATGAACCTGCGCCGGAACTCCTGCACCCCGGGCACGCGTTCGATCGCCGCCCTGACCAGAGGCGGGTAGCGGCGGTTCTTGCGCGGCATAAACCAGTTGCCGCTGCGCTGAAAGACGGTCAGCCGCGCGGCCTGCGTGGCCACCTCGGGAACGAACTGGACCGCGCTGGCGCCGGTGCCTACGACCCCCACGCGCTTGCCCGCCAGCGAGTAGTCGTGGTCCCAGCGCGCCGAGTGGAAGCCGTGCCCGGCGAACGCGTCGATGCCCTCGATCGGCGGGTAGGCCGGCTGGTTGAGCTGGCCGGTGGCGAGCACGATCGCGTCGGCCTCGCAGCGGTCGCCGTCGGCGAACTCGATCCGCCAGCGCGCGTCGTGCTCATCCCAGGCGCACGAGGTGACCTTCCGGTTGCACTCGATGTGGCGCTCGACGTCGTGCGTGCGGGCGACCTCGTTGAGGTAGCTGTCGATCTCCGCCTGCGTCGAGCACAGCCGCGACCAGTCGCGCCGCTGGGCGAAGGAGAACGAGTACAGATGGCTCGGCACGTCGCACGCTGCGCCCGGGTAGCTGTTGTAGTACCACGTCCCGCCCAGCTCAGGGGCTTGCTCGAGGATCCTGATGTCGCTGATCCCGTGGCGCTTGAGCTCGATCGCCGCGGCGATCCCGCCGAAGCCCGCGCCGACGATCGCGACGGACAACGGCCTGGTCGAGCTGTCGCGCGGTCGCACGGCGGTTGCGGCGGACATTCGTTCCCCTCACGGCGTTGCCGCCACCATTGTCCACCTTTGCGCGCCCGCGTGAGTCGCCGCTACGTGCGTCCGGCGGCGCGCGCCTGCTTCAGGCCGCGGCGCGCCATGAAGCCGTTGGCGAGCAGCAGCAGCGTCTTGTTGGCCGGCGCGCGGAAGCCGCCAGCCGTCCTCGCGCTCGGACCACACGCGGGCAAGCCTAATCCAGCGGTGGCGTGCCCGCCAGCAGGTTGGCGCCCACGCCGGCGATCGTTTCCTCGCCGTAGCCCATCGACGGGTCGCCGGTCGTGAACACGGCGACCGTGAACGTGACGCCCGGGCGCTCCAGGCGCGCGGCCTCGTGAAACAGGCCCTCAGACGGAAGCGCGCCGGTCTTGAAGAAGATCTGCCAGCGCGGCCGCGCCACCGGCGGGATGCCCCAGCTCTGAGAGGGCTCGATGCCCGACATCAGCCCGCGGGCATAGGCGTAGAACTGCCGCGGGACAAGGCGCGGCAGAGCGAAGAACAGGCGCGCCTGATCGGCGGCGGAGGTCTGTGTGAAAGCCCACCAGCCGACGCCGGGGGCGTAGTCGCGCATTGCCGATTCGCGTGCGACGCGCGCGAGCGCCGCCCCTCCGACGATTGCCAGCACGGCCGATGCGGCGCTGTTGTCGGAGATGTGGATCATCGGATGCAGCAGCGCGTTGTCGCTCGCGCGCAGCGATCGATGGTGCGCGTCGAGCATCTGCAGGTAGGCGATGAGCATCATCACCTTGACGACGCTCGCGCTCTGAAAGTGCTCGTTTACGCGCACGCCGCTGAGGCGGCCCCGGCTGTCGACGACGGCCAGCGACGTGCGCCCCGCACGGCCGTCGAGAAAGCGCTCGGCGGCCGAGATCGCAGCGGCCGACGGATAGGCCGCGACGGGCGTGCCGCTGCCTTCTCCCTGGTACTCGAGTGCGATCGCCGGCGCGGCGGCGAGGGTCGCCAGCAGCAGCCCGGCCAGCGCGGCGGCGAGGCCGTGCGTCGCTGCGCTCGTGCGCTCAGCCCACATCGCGAGAGACCGTGAAGTCGTGCTGCGGGCACCGACCGTGCGCGCCGGACGGGCCCATCGCGCGTTCCCACGCCGGGTTCAGGCAGACGCGATAGACGAAATGCCGCGCGGGCGGGGCGACCGTCGCGCTCGCGTACGTCAGCCCGGAGGACAGCTCGCGCGTCGGCGTCGTCGCAGCGAGGCGGAAGACGCGCGTGCCGCGCGCGGCCACGAACCACCACGCGCTCACCGGACCCGACACGAGCTGCGGCGCATGGCGCAGACGCAGGGTCAGGCGCGTCCTGCCGGCGCCGAGGTCGAGCGCGTTCGTCGCGACCTTGGGGTTGACGATCGCGTGCAGCGAGGGGCCGGCCGGCGCCGTGGAGCCTTCGACGATGACGCGCAGGCGCGTGTCGAGCATCAGCGTCACGCCGGCGAACGCGAATGTGCCATCGGCGGAGCTGAGCGCGCGCGCGACCGTTGCAAAGCCGCGGTAGGGGTATGGGTTGAGCTGCAGTTGCAGCGGCGCCTCGGCGGTCGTCATACCGCCATCGAGCACGCGCCCGCTGACCGTCAGCGCCGCGCCGAGCGTCAGCACTGCCGGCGAGAGCGAAGCGGTCACCTCGGGAGCCGCCTGCGCGCCGGTGGGTGCGCAGGCCAGCGCTGCCGCCGCGAGCGCAAGCGCGAGCCGAGCGGCGTGGGCGGCACGGGCGATCCTCGTCTCTCGGGCATCGGGCCTGCACATGCGCTTGGCGCAAAGCTAGAGCACGGCCCGGCGCGCGTGCGCCGGGCCGTGGGACCGCGAGACGGGGAAGGGCGAGGTGGCTCGCCGTCGCGTCAGCGCCTGAACTTCGCCTTCGTCGAGGCCACCGACACCGCTTCGGCCTTCGACTTGGGCAGGAAGCCGACGCGCACCTTGAAGGTGATCTGCGAACGCGCGCTCAAGGCTTTTTCGCCGTGACGCGAGAGCGGGACCTTGATCGTGTACTTGCCCGGCTTGGCGAAGCGCCGGAAGACCGTGCGCAGGTTGCGCGCTTTGACGCTCACGCGGCCGGCTGCGAACGTCTGCACCCGCAGCACCAGCTTGTGTTTGACGACGTTGTGGCTGAGGATGCGAAGTCGCGTTTTCCCCTTGCCGCCGGTGCATCCGGCGACCGCGAGGTTCGTGCTCTGTTTGACGACCGCCCCGCTCTGTGCGGTGATCGTCGTCGGCATCGTCAGCGTCTGCGTGCAGAACGACCCGCCGTTGACGGCGAGCGCCGAGTTGGGCCCCTGCGGCAGGTCGAGCACGAAGCTCGTCACGGGCACGTCGGGGATCGAGCCGAACGTCGATGTGGTGACGCCCTTCTTGATCTGCGTGGTGCCGTTGAGGATCACGCGCACGCCATCGCCTTCCAGCAGCAGGTCGAGGTCGGGGAAGGCCGCGCCGCCGTGTGAGACGAGATAGGCGGGGCCGGTCAGGTGACCGGGCAGGACCGGCGTCGTGACCGTCGCGGTGCCGACCTTGGAGCCGGCGGGGCAACTGAAGGGGTTGGCCGCGTATGTGGCTTCCGGGCAGGCTTTCTGCAGCGTCGTCAGACGCGACGGCAGCTGCTTGGGCAGCGACGCGACGACCGAGCGGATGTTCGCCTCGTGCGCGCCCTGCAGCAGGTTCACGCGCAGGCTCGCGCCTTTGGCTTTGACCGTCGTCGGGTTCGTCGAGGCGCTCGTCGCCGCCGTGAAGGCGGGTTTGAACGGGAGCGAGCTGCAGTCGCTGACCGCGAACGGGCTGGAGAAGCTGTGCGCCGCGCCGAATGTCGAGGTCAGCGAGGTGTCGGTGGACAGGGCGCCGCAGTTGGTCGGGTTCAGCAGGAATTTGGCGTGGTTGACCAGCACGCTGATGTTGCGCAGCCTCAGCGGCACGCCCTTGAAGATCCTCGGCAGCGTGGCGGCGGCGATCACGCGCGCGCTGTGCGGGTCGACGCCGATCGACACGCGCGTGACAAGCCGGCCGAGGTCAAACGGCCCGGCCGCCGCCTCGACGGGAATCGACAGGCCGTAGGGCGCGCCGTTGTACGGGCCGGTGAGGTACACCGGGCCGCTGAACTGGTACGGGTCGCCCGACCCGGCGGTGACCGTCGCCGTGCCGATCTGGCTCGTGCTCGAGCAGCTGCCCTGCTGCGCCTGCGGTTCGCCGCACAGCGGGATCGAGGGGATTTCGCCGACCAGCCCGGCCGGCAGCGTGCTCGTCAGCCGCGAGACGTACTGCTGGCCCTCGGCTCGTGTGAGGTTGAACGTGTAGTTGGTGTACGCGCCGGCTTTGGGCGAGCTGTCTACGGTGCCCTGGCCGATCGAGAAGGGCAGCGGCGAGGCGCAGCCGTCGGTGGCGAACGGCGTCGAGCCGGCCGCCGCCGCTCCGCCGCTGAACGGCGTGAACACGTAGTCGGTGCTGGCGCTCCCACACGCCAGCGGGTTGGCCAGCGGCGCGTGTTCACCGCCGTTGAGCGTCAGCGTGAGCGAGCTGAACGGCAGCTGCGGGTTGTTCGCGAAGGTGACTTCCAGGCGGCCCGTTTCCGGGTTCGGCGCGACCGAGCCCTGCAGGCGCACGGAGACGTCGAGGCTCGGCGCCTCGGCGTCGAGGTAGATCGCGTACGGCGGATCGGTGATCGCGCCGCCGGACGGGCTGGCGAGGAACACCGAGCCGACGAGCGAGTGCGGCGGCAGGTCGGTTTCGATCGCCACCGTGCCGACCTTCGAGCCCAGCGGGCAGGCGACGTCGTTGCGCGTGCCGATGCCGATCTGCGCGGCCGAGCAGGCTTCCAGGCCGTGCGCCGCCGCGGGGTTCAGCGTGAGGCCCTCAGGCAGGGTGACGTGCGCGTCTTTGATGTCGGATGTGTTGATTTCTTCGGAGCCGACCTGCTGGGGGACCTGCACGACCGTCGTCGCGCCGTCGCCGGCGTCGGACTGCGAGGTTTCCGGCACAACGGTCGTCGAGGGCGCGAAGGGCACTTTGTCGCAGCCTTCGACTCCCACCGGAGTGTGGGTGTCGGTGCCTGATTTTTCACCGGAAGACGATTCGACTTCCAGGTGCGAGGTCGTCGAGGCCGAGCAGACGCTGGGCAGCGTGAGGAAGTTTTTGCCGAGGACGCGGCCGTTGAAGTTCAGCTGCGACGTCAGCACCGTCAGCGGCGCTTTGATGCCGCCGGCGATTTCGCCCTGCGTCGGGACGTTGTTGATTTCGAAGAACTCGTGGTAGTCGCCGTTCCAGTCGACGTGGCCTTCGAGGAACAGGCGCACGGGGGCGACGAGCGGGGCCAGCGGCGCTACTTCGATGCCGAAGTACAGCGGCAGGGGCGGGCCCTGGGGAGGCTGGGGAGGCTGGACGTTGAACACGTTGCCTTCCAGCCCCGACAGCAGCGTGCGCACGCCGGGGAGCGCTTCAGCGATCGCTTCCATTTCCGTCGTGCCGACTTTCGTGTTGCCCGGGCAGCTGCCGGCCAGGAACTGGGACTGCGCGCACTTCGGCAGGGCCTCCGGGTTGGCCGCCAGGCCCGGCGGGATGTCGACGCGAATGCGCTTCAGCGCCGCGCCTTCGGGAAAGCGCGAGCTGCCCGTTCCGGTGTGGTTGAGTTCGAATTTCGTGATGCCCCAGGGAGGGTGCCCGGCGGCCTGCGTGTAGAAGGCGCTGCGCGGGCCGCTGTATTTGCAGGAGGTCGCAAAGCAGGTTCCGGCTTCGAAGTTGTTTTCGGTCACGCCGAAGGAGGCCTGCGCGGCGGGCGCGAGCACGGCGACAGATGCGGCTGTGAGCAGCCCTGCGAGAGCGGCGCGGACGTGCGACCTCATAGCGACGTGAACCTCATCTCTTCTACCTCCCTGTAGGACCGGACCCTCGCGGGACCCCTCGGTGCCCGGTCGGTAGCGCTTCTCCGGGCAAGGGACAGATACCCGCTTTGCGGGCCTCTACGCAACAAATGCGCATCCGTTGAGCGCCGGCGCCGCGCGCCGGCGCCGCCGGCTACTTCTCGCGCGGTACGTAGCGCGCGAGCTCGCGCCGGGCGATCGACAGCTTGTGCACCTCGTCGGGGCCGTCGGCGAGGCGCAGCGTGCGCAGGTGAGCGTAGGCGTAGGCGAGCCCGAAGTCATCACACACGCCGCCGCCGCCGTGCACCTGGATCGCGCGGTCGAGCACCTTCAGCGCCGCGTTCGGCGCGGCGACCTTGATCGCCGAGATCTCGATCCGTGCGTGACGGTTGCCGACCGTGTCCATCAGCCACGCCGCCTTCAGCGTCAGCAGGCGCGCCATCTCGATTTCGATGCGCGACTCGGCGATCCAGTCCTGGACGTTGCCGCGCATCGCCAGCGGCTGTCCGAAGGTGACGCGCGAGACGGCGCGCCTGCACATCTGCTCGAGCGCGCGCTCCGCCGCGCCGATCGCGCGCATGCAGTGGTGGATGCGCCCCGGGCCGAGGCGCGCCTGGGCGATCATGAAGCCGTCGCCCTCCTCGGCGATCAGGTTGGAGGCCGGCACGCGGACGTCCTTGAAGTCGACTTCCGCGTGGCCCTCCTGATCGGCGTAGCCGAACACGGACAGGTTGCGCATGACCGTAACGCCCGGCGCGTCGAGCGGCACGAGGATCTGACTCTGTTGTTTGTACGTCGGCGCGTCGGGCTGGGTCTTGCCCATCACGATCATGATCCGGCAGTTCGGGTGCATGGCGTTGGAGGTCCACCACTTGCGGCCGTTGAGCACGTAGTCATCGCCGTCGCGCTCGATCCGCAGCTCGATGTTCGTCGCGTCCGAGCTGGCCACGTCGGGCTCGGTCATCGCGAAGGCCGAGCGGATCTCGCCGTCCAGCAGCGGCGCCAGCCAACGCTCCTTCTGCTCGGGCGTGCCGAACTGATGCAGCACCTCCATGTTGCCGGTGTCGGGCGCCGAGCAGTTGCACGCCTCCGAGGCGATGTGCGAGCGCCCGAGGATCTCCGCCAGCGGCGCGTAGTCGGCGTTGGAGAGTCCGGCGCCGTGCTGCTCGTCGGGCAGGAACATGTTCCACAGCCCGGCGTCGCGGGCGCGCTTCTTCAGCTCCTCCATGATCGCCGGATGGTGGTGCGGGTCGCCGGAGTCGAGCATCTGGCGCTCGTAGGTCTCCTCCGCCGGATAGATGTGCTCGTCCATGAACGCCGTCAGGCGCTCCTTGAACTCGGAACAGCGCTCGCTTGGCTGGAAGTCCATGTCTCTCCTTTGGTCCGGCGGAACACAGGGGTGTATATAGATCGACTCTGCCGCGCGCGTGGTGGGCGCTCTCGGCGACCGCTACGGTGTGCTCGTCGATGGCGCAGAGAAATGCTCACGGTCAGCGCCGGTTGCCCCGTGCTCGTCGATATCTCGTGGCGCTCGCGCTCGGTCTCGGGCTGTTGGCGCTCGGCGGCTGCGGCGGCGGCGGCGCAGCGCATCGGCAGGGCAATCGCACGGGCGCTGCATCGACCGCCGCGAAGACGCTTACGCAGGCACTCGGCGCCGGCGCCCGCAGCGGGCGCCCGAACATCGTGTTCGTGCTGACCGACGACCTCGCCTGGAACCTCGTGCGCTACATGCCGCACGTCGTGCAGATGCAGCCCCGCGGGGAGACGTTCAGCAACTACTTCGTGACCGACTCGCTGTGCTGCCCCTCGCGCGCCTCGATCCTCACCGGGCGCTTTCCGCACGACACGCGCGTGTTCGACAACAGCCCGCCCGAAGGCGGCTACGGCGTCTTTCACAAACGCGGAGAGGAGGCGGAAACGTTCGCGGTCGCACTGCAGCACGCGGGTTACCGCACGGCACTGATGGGCAAGTACCTCAACGGCTACCAACCGGGCGCGCGAGAAGGCGGGCGCAGGCCCTACGTGCCGCCCGGCTGGAGCGAGTGGGACGTCGCCGGTAACGGCTACCCGGAGTACGGCTATCGCATGAACAGCAACGGCCGCGTGCGCGCGTACGGGTACAAGACGGCGGACTACCTGACCGGCGTGCTCGCGCGCAAGGGGCTCTCGTTCATCGACCGTTCGGCCACGCGGCGCCAGCCCTTCCTGCTGGAGCTCGCGACGTTCGCGCCGCACGCCCCGTATACGGCGGCGCCACGCGACGCGCGCGCGTTCCCCGGTCTGCGCGCGCCGCGCACGCCGGCGTTCGACACGGTCGGCAGCAACGAGCCGGCGTGGCTGAGCCACTTCGCATCGCTCGGCCCCGGCCAGATCGCATCGATCGACGCCAAGTTCCGCAAGCGCGTCCAGGCCGTGCAAGCGGTCGACCGGATGATCGCCCAGATCCAGTCCAGGCTCGCCGCCGACGGTGTTGCGCGCGACACCTACATCGTGTTCAGCTCCGACAACGGACTGCACATGGGCGAGCACCGCCTTCGCCCGGGCAAGCTGACGGCCTTCGACACCGACATCAAGGTGCCGCTGATCGTCACCGGGCCCGGCGTGCCGGCCGCTTCAACCGTCGCGCAGCTGAGCGAGAACGTGGATCTCTGCCCGAGCTTTGAGGAACTCGCGGGCGCGCGCGTGCCGGCAGGCGTCGATGGCCACAGCCTGGTCGCGCTGCTGCATGGCCGGCATCCGGCCGGCTGGCGCAAGGAGATCCTCGTCGAGCACCACGGGCGCGTCTACGGTCGCGGCGACCCGGATCTGCCGACAAGCGGCTCGGGCAACCCACCGAGCTATGAGGCGATCAGGACGGCGCACGCTCTTTACGTCGAGTACTCCACCGGCGAACGCGAGTACTACCAGCTGCGCCGCGACCCGTTCGAGCTGAGCAACCTCGCCGATCGCCTCTCGCCCGCACGCGCGCGCAGGCTGCACCGGACGCTGGCGGGCGTCGAGCGCTGTCACGGGGCCCGCGCCTGCTGGCGCGCGCAGCGCCGCACGGCGTGAGCGCCACCAGCGGCGATCACACATCCCGCGCTACGCCGCGCCAGTGCAGGTCATAGGCTGAACGCATGAGCGACGATCGCGCGACGGCGAGCTACCGCGACGCCGGTGTCGACTACGACGCGCTCGACGCGGGCAAGCGTCTGGCGATCGCCAAGGCGCTGTCGACCTCCGGCCTGCTCGCCGCACGCGGCGGTCGCGCGCTGGACGCCTCGCGGGGCGAGCCGGCGTTCGTGTTCGAGCTGGACGGTCGCGCGCTGGCCTTCGTCGTCGAGGGGCTGGGCACGAAGTCGATCATCGCGCGCCACGTGCTCGAGCGCCAGGGGATCAACCGCTTCGCTGACGTCGCCTACGACACGGTCGCGGCGATCCTCAACGACCTGTGCTGCGTGGGTGCCCTGCCGCTGGTCGTCAACGCCTACTTCGCGACGGGAGCCTCGGACTGGTATCGCGACGGCGCGCGCGCCGGCGCGCTGCTGGAGGGCTGGCGCAAGGCCTGCGACGACGCCGGCTGCGCGTGGGGAGGGGGGGAGTCGCCGTCCCTGCCGGGGCTCGTCGACGAGCGGGACATCGAGCTGGCGGGCGCCGCCGTCGGCGCCGTGCCGAGCGGGCGCTCGCCGATCCTCGGCGACGAGCTCGGACCGGGCGACGAGATCGTGCTCGTCGCTTCCAGCGGACTGCACGCAAACGGCGCGTCGCTCGCGCGGCTGCTGGCCGGGCGTCTGCCCGAGGGGTACGCGACCACGCTGGCGAGCGGCGCCACGCTCGGGGAGGCCCTGCTGGCGCCGTCGGTGATGTATGCGCCGCTCGTCGCCGCGGTGCTCGAGAGCGAGCTTCCACTCACGTACATCAGCCACGTGACCGGTCACGGCCTGCTGAAGCTGATGCGCCCGCCCAAGCCGCTGACCTATCGCATCGCGCGCCTGCCGCCGGTGCCCGAGGTGCTCGCCTTCCTCGCCGAGCGCGCCGGACTGGATGCGCACGCCGCCTACTCGACCTTCAACATGGGCTCGGGCTACGCCCTGTACTGCCCGGCCGGGACGGGCGAGGCGATCGTCGGCCTCGCCTCCGAGCTCGGGTTCACCGCGCTGGTCGCCGGGCGTGTCGAGCAGGGGCCGCGACAGGTCGTGATCGAGCCCGCTGGCGTCCGTTTCGAGGACGCCGAGCTCGAGCTGTCCGCGGGTTGACCTAACCCTCGATCACAGCGTCAGATTCGAGCCGCCGGTCGGTGGTCGATCGAGTGGTTGATATGAACGGCCGGATGCGGGTAGGTACTGCTGCAACATCGCCTGCAATCCCTTGCTCAGGGGCCCGTTGCCACTTGCAGGGATCAGCAGCGATGGATAGTGTTGTCTGAAGACGTCGCCACTGTTCCCCGGTGAGTTGCCGGGGATCTCGATATCGCCGGACCGGCAATGGTTCCGGAGCTACCCGGATCGAGGCGGACCTGTCCATCAACAGAGGAGAGAAACCTGATGCGCAGAGCATCCACCTGTCTGGCCTTGCTCGGCTGCCTTGCCGTACTCGGCCTTCCGGCCGCGGCCTCAGCCGCGCCCCCCACGTTCACCTTCAAAGCGAAGGCCGTGCCGATCCCCAAGCCGGGCGGCGGAACCTACCCGCACACCGGCAACATCCTCCCCTCCAAAGGCGGCCTCGGGGCGGCGCTTGAAGCCAACTTCGTGATCACCAAGGCTCCGGGGGTCGGATACGGCGCGACGGCGCAGAACCCCGAAGGAGGCATCCCGCCGCTGGCAGCCGTCAACTTCTTCCTGCCTGCCGGCGCGAAGATCAACTCCACCGGCTTCCCGACGTGCACGGAAGCGGTGCTCAAGAACACGGGCCCGACCGGCTGCACGAAAGCAGTCGCCAGCCCCAAGGGCAACGCGCTCGGCGAAGTGACGTTCGGCGCAGAACGTGTCCCTGAGCCGGCCACGCTGCAGGCCTTCTTCGGTCCCAACAAAGGTCTGCTGTTCTACATTCAGGGCAACAGCCCGGTGTCGCTGGAATTCGTTGCACAGGGCACGTACGTCAACTCGGGCGTGGCGCCTTACGGCCTCGAGCTGAAGTCGACGGTCCCGGCGATCGCAACCGTTCCGGGCGCCGCGCTTGCCTCGACCAAAACGATCAACGTCAAGGTCGGTGCCGCGATCAAAAAGGGCAAGAAGCTGATCTCCTACGGCACGCTGCCTACTAAGTGCCCGAAGGGCGGCTTCCCGGTCAAGGCCGAACTGATCTTCGGCGGCTCCTATGGCGGCGAACGCGAATTCGGAATTCCCGCCGAAACGGTCACGCAGACCTACAAGGCGCCGTGTCCTCCGAAGTAGGACACAGCGGAGGAGTAGCGCCCCGCGGGGCGTAGACTCGCAAGCAGTGAGGTGGGACGGGCGGCTCCATCGAATCCGGTGGGGCCGCCCGGCTCGTTGTTGAACGTCAAGGAAGGAAAGGGTTGAGGACGGAGACCGTGGGGTGGAGGAGAGGTGCGGCCGCGGTCGCGGCCCTCCTCGCCGTGGCCGCGGTCGCGGCCACGGCGCTGCTGTCCACCTCCGCGGGTGGCTCCAACGGCGCCTACACGGTGCGTGCGATCTTCGACGACGCCGGGAACATCATCCCGGGGGAGAACGTGAAGATCGGCGGCGTCAAGGTCGGCACGATCGGCTCGGTGACGGCGACGCCGCAGGCCAAGGCGGCGGTCGTGCTGAACATCTCCGACCCGGGCTTCAAGGACTTCCGCTCGGACGCCAGCTGCACGGTCCGCCCGCAGGCCCTGATCGGCGAGAAGTTCGTCGACTGCCTGCCGACCCAACCGCGCGTCGCGGGCACGCCGCTGCCGCCGGCGCTGAAGAAGATCGGCAAGGGGCACGAAGGCTCCGGGCAGTACCTGCTGGCGGTGGCGAACACGCACAGCCCGGTCGATGTCGACCTGCTCGGCGACATCTCGCGCCTGCCCGAGCGCCAGCGCTTCACGATCCTGATCAACGAGCTCGGCGCCGGCCTGGCCGGCCGCGGCAGCGATCTGAAGACGGTGATCCGCCGCGCCAACCCGGCGTTGCAGGAACTCGACCGCGTGCTGGCGATCCTCGCGAGCGAGAACAAGGTGCTCGCGAAACTGGCGGTCGACTCAGACCAGGCGCTGAAGCCGTTCGCGGCGGTTCGCGAACGCGTCGCCGACTTCATCGTGCAGAGCAACACCGTTGCGCAGGCCAGCGCACGTCATCGCGGCGCGCTCGCGCGCAACCTCGCGCTGTTCCCGGAGTTCCTCAGGCAGCTCGGACCGGCGATGGAACGTCTCGCGCGCTTCGCCGACCAGACGACGCCGGTGTTCACCGATCTGAAAGTCGCCGCGCCGGGCATCAACAAGGCGTTCACCAACCTGCCGGCGTTCTCCAACAGCACGACCACGTTCTTCAAGAGCCTCGGCGCGACGTCGAAGATCTCAGGGCCGGCGCTGACCTCGCTGCAGCCGCTGCTCGGCCGCCTGGCGACGCTCGGAAAGGAAGCGAAGCCGTTCTCCTTCAACGCCGCCGAACTGCTCACGAGCCTGCGCTCGACCGGCGGCCTGGAGCGGATCCTCGACTTCATCTTCCTCGGCGCCGGATCGACCAACGGCTACGACGCGCTAGGCCACTTCCTGCGCTCTGAAGTGGTCGGCACCGCATGCCTGACCTATGCCGTGACGACCGCCTCGGCGTGCGCCAACGCGAAACTGTTCAACACCTCCCCGAGCAGCTCCGGCTCGGGGGCGACGGCCGCCTCGGCTCGCCCCTCCAGCGGCACGAGCGTCGTGATGGCGCGCACGCTGGCGGTGCTCAAAGGCGCGACGCCGGCTGAAGCGACTGCGAAATACCCCGGCGCGACGACGGTCACACCGGGTTCGACGGGAACCGGCGCCGGGTCCGAACAGACGGCCATCGCCAAGCCGGTCGGCGGCGCGAGCGCCGGCACCACGTACTACACCCCTTCTGCGGAAAGCTCCGGCGCCGACGGCATGCTGCTCAACTACCTCCTGGGCAACTGAGACGCGAATGACCCGGCCAGCGACATTCATCGGGCTTGCGCTTGCGGCGATCGCCGCGCTCGCGCTGCTCGCGCCCGCGGCCTCGCTCGCCGGAGAACCCGCCCAGCCGACGGCGAGCGGCGAAACGACGACGCCGGCCCCGGAAACGACGACCACGGCGCCGGCGCCCGAAGCCACGACGCCGGCCACGTCGGTTGCGCCGACGACCGAAGCGCCGGCCGAATCGCCCCCGGAACAGGCGCCGGCCACGCCGCCGGCGCCGGCGGCGACAACGCCGCAGGTCAGCGGGCAGAGCGCCCAGGGCACCACGCCGTCGGGCTCGGCGCCTCGCGGCAAGCGCGGCAAGTCCAAGACCGCCGCCGGCGAACAGGGCGCCGCCAACGGAGGTTCCCCGGCGAAGCTCAAGCGCGGAAAGCGCGCCCTCAAGCCGTCGGCGCTGACGCCGCCGCTGCCGCTCTCGCTGTCGTCTTCGATCGCGGGCGTCCCGGCGTTCTTCATCGAAAGCTTTCGCATCCCGCCGTTCCTGCTGCCGATCTACCAGGCGGCCGGCACGGCCTACGGCGTGCCGTGGCAACTGCTCGCGGCGATCAACGAGGTCGAGACCGACTACGGCCGTGACCTCAATGTCTCAAGCGCCGGAGCCGAGGGCTGGATGCAGTTCCTTCCCTCCTCGTGGGCGAGCTACGGCGTCGACGCCAACGGCGACGGCTTCAAGGATCCGTACAACCCGGCCGACGCGATCTTCGCCGCGGCCCGTTACCTGCGCGCCGCCGGCGCCGCAACGAGCCTGCGCGACGCCGTGTTCTCCTACAACCACTCGCAGGCCTACGTGGAATCGGTGATGCTGCGCGCGAAGCTGCTCGGCGGCACGCCCTCGGGACTGCTCGGGGCGATCACGGGCCTCACCGAGGCGCGCTTCCCGGTGCACGCCAAGGCGCACTTCAGCGATGGGTTCGCGACCGTGTCCGCCGGTGCTTCTGCGGCCCCCAAGTCGCTCGCCGGGACGACGATCTACTCCGAAGCCGGCGCCCCGGTGATCGCCGTGCAGGACGGGCAGGTCGTGCAGATCGGCGACTCGCCGCAACTGGGCAGTTTCGTGTTGCTGCGCGACGCCTACGGCAACACGTACACCTACGCGAAACTCGGCAGCGTCGCGCAGCTGTACCCGGTGCTCAAGCCGCACGACGGGCAGTCCGGCGACGCGAGCGCGCAGAAGGCCGACGAACCGGTCGAACCGCGCCCGACCGGTCCCGCCAGCGCGGGAACGCAAGCCGATCCCAAGCCGCCGGGCGGCGAAGCAGCGGCGACGTCGGCGCTCTCGCTCGGCTCGGGCAGTGCTCTGGAAGCCGCGGCACCGGGCGCGACGGCCACGCCGCAACCATCGCCGGGCGCGCCGCCGAGCGAATCCCCGACTCCGCCTGCCACGAGCTCGCCGCAGGCCGCGAGCACGCCCGCCTCGCCCGAACCGGCGACGGCCACGCCGGCTGAGCCGTCGTCCTCGACGCCGCGCGTCTTTCGCGACGGCCCCAACGACGTCTACCTGCACGACCTGCACAGCGGCGCGCGGGTGATCGCCGGCACGGTGCTCGGCCGCGTGGGAGGGGGCGACGCCTCCACCGGCGAAAGCGCCGAACCGCACATGCTCTTCCAGATCCGCCCGGCGGGCGTCGGCGCGCCGCAGATCGACCCCAAGCCGATCCTCGACGGCTGGGTGGCGCTGGAGAACAGCTCGGTCTTCAGGGCCAAGGGGCAGAACCCGTTCCTGGCGACCGCGCCGACCGTCGGGCAGGTGCTGCTGGAGTCAAAGGAACAGCTGCAACAGCAGGTGCTGGCGAACCCCGACATCGACATCTACCCGTGCGGGCGCCAGGACATCCAGACCGGGCAGATCGACCGGCGCGTGCTGACGACGCTGGAGTTCCTGGCCGTGTCGGGCCTGAAGCCGACCGTCTCGGCGCTGAAATGCGGGCACTCCGACCTGACGACCGAAGGCAACGTCTCCGAGCACTCGACCGGCGACGCCGTGGACATCTCGGAGATCAACGGCATCCCGATCGTCGGCCACCAGGGACCGGGCTCGATCGCCGACACGACGATTCGCAAGCTGCTGACCTTGCAGGGCTCGATGAAGCCACATCAGATCATCAGCCTGATGACCTATCCGGGCACCGACAACACGCTGGCGATGGCCGACCACTACAACCACATTCATGTCGGTTTCCGGCCGCTGTTCGCCCAGAGTGCCAGCCTGGCCGGCTCGCTCAGCTCCTCGATCACGCCGAGCCAGTGGATCAAGCTGATCGCGCGGCTGGGTGAAATCCCCGACCCGACCGTCTCCAGCGGACCCTCGGCGGCGGCGATCCCCGTTCACGCCGGCGCATCGGCGGGAAGCGGGCACTAGATGGCGACGACCACTCCCCCCAAACCGCCGACCGCGCCGCCTCCGCGCGACCCGCCGCCGCGGCCGGCGAGGCCCTCGCGGGGTCGCTTCGTGCGCCCGCTCGCCGTCGGCGCGCTGGCACTCGTGGTGCTGATCGTCGCCTTCATCGTCTTCTCCGGCGGCGGCAACTCGACGTACAAGCTCGAATTCGCCGAAGGCGAGCAGCTCGTCCGCGGCGACCAGGTGCAGGTCGGCGGCGTTCCCGTCGGGAGCGTCACCGACATCGCGCTGACGCACGACTTCAAAGCGCTGGTCACGATCAACGTCAACTCGTCGCTGGTGCCGCTGCACGCGGGCACCGTCGCGCAGGTCAGGGTTCCATCGCTGTCGAGCGTCGCCAACCGCTACATCGCGCTGAGTCCAGGTCCGAACAACGCCCCGGCGCTGGCGGCGGGCGCGAAGCTGCCGGCGAGCGCGACCCGCAACGTGACCGATCTCGACCAGCTGTTCAACACGCTGAACCCGAAGACGCGCAAGGGCCTGCAGCAGTTCATCCAGGGCACCGCCGAACAGTACGTCGGTGCGGGCAAGTCGCTGCAGGGCGCAACCGAATACTTCGCCCCGTCGCTGGCCGCCACCGACCACCTCTTCGCCGAGCTGGTGCGCGATCAGTCGACGTTCACGAAGTTCCTCGTGGAAACGGCCAAGGCGGTGACGACGATCGGCGCGCGCAAGAACGAGCTCTCAGACCTGGTCGAAAACGCCAACACGACGTTCACGGCGATCGGCTCCGAGCAGAGCGCGCTGGCACGGGGGCTCAAGCTGCTGCCGGTCACGCTGCGCCAGGGCAACCGCACGTTCGCCGATTTGCCGTCGACGTTCACCGCGCTGAAAAAGCTCGTCGACGCCTCCAAGCCGACGGTCAAACCGCTGACCAAGCTGCTCACCAAGCTGCAGCCGCTGCTGACGACGGCGACGCCGGTCGTCAAGAGCTTCGCGGTGTCGTTCAATCAACCCGGCCCCAACAACGATCTGACCGACTACGTCCGCGCGCTGCCGCAGCTCGCGCAGGCGCTCACCTCGGCCACGCCGGTCAACGTCCAATCGCTGCAGGAATCGGTGCCGATCACGGCGTTCTTCGGTCCCTACTCTCCCGACCTGCAGGGCACGCTGCGCGAGTTCGGGCAGACCGACGCCTACTACGACGCCAACGGGCACTACGCGCGGGTCGGGGCCGTCTTCCCCGACTTCACGCTGAACGGCAAAAACAACCTGACCCCGGCCAGCGTGTCACAGGCGCTGGCGCCGCTGAAGAGCGGCCAGCTGCGCCGTTGCCCCGGCGGCGCGACCCCGCCGGCCGCCGACGGGTCCTCGCCGTTCACCGACTCAGAACTGCTCAGCTGCGACCCCTCACAGACACCATGAACCGCCGGCGCAGCACATCCCTGGCCGGCAGCCCGCTGTTGATCGGCGCGGTCACGACGCTGATCGCCGTGGTGGCGGTGTTCCTCTCCTACAACGCCAACAACGGCCTGCCGTTCGTGCCGACGTACAACATCAAAGTGGTGCTGCCGGAGGGCTCGGGGCTGCAGCCCTCCAACCAGGTGCGCATCGGCGGTACGCGGGCCGGGATCGTCGGCTCGTTGACCCCGCATCAGGACCCGTCGACGGGCAGGATCACGGCGATCGCCAACCTGAAGCTGGAAAAGGGCGTGGAACCGCTGCCGGCGGACACGAAGGCGACCGTGCTTTCGGTCTCGGCGATCGGGCTGAAGTACCTGGAACTGGAAAAGGGCACGTCGAGCAAGACGATCAAGGCCGGCCACGAGATCCCGGTCAGCCAGACCACCGAACCGGTCGACATCGACCAGCTGTTCAACATGTTCGATGAAAAGACGCGCACGGCGATTCAGCAGAACACGAACAACTTCGGCGATGGCCTGGCCGGGCGCGGGCTGGAAATCAACGACGCGATCGCGACGCTGAAGCCCCTGGTCACGAATGCCATCCCCCTGCTGCACAACCTCGCCTCGCCGCAGACCGATCTGCGCGGCCTCTTCAAAGGCCTCGACCGGCCGGCCGAACAGACCGCCCCGGTGGCGGCTGAGAACGCGGCGCTGTTCAGCGAGCAGGACACCTTCTTCACAGCCTTCGCGGGCGTCGCGAAATCGCTGGAAGAAGCCACCGTCGGCGGCCCGGCGTCGCTGGAACAGGCGATCTTCTCGCTGCCCTACGAGGCGCCGTTCACGGAAAAGAGCACAGAGTTCATGCGCCTGCTGCGCCCGAGCGCGAAGGACCTCACGACGGTCGCCAAGCCGCTCGGCGACGCGTTCGCCGAAGGCGCGGTCAACCTGCGCCGGGCGACCGCGCTGAACACGCGCCTGGCGGAGTCCTCGCAGGCGCTGCAGAGGTTCGCGCAGAACCCGGTCGTCACGGCGAGCCTGGAAGACTTCACGCAGACGCTGCAGTTCGGCAACCCGGTGCTCGCGGGGCTCACTCCCGAGCAGGCTTACTGCAACTACCTCACGCTGACCTTCCGCAACCTCGCCAGCCTGCAGTCGGAGAACATCGGCGTCGGCACGATCGGGCGCGCGGGCCCGGTGCTCGCGCCGAGCGGCCCCAACAACGAGGGATTCCCGTCCTCGGCGCCGGCCAACGGGCCGTCGGTCGAAAAAGCGTTCGTCGGCTCGAGCACGATCGTCGACAACAACCACGTCCACGCCAACCCGTATCCCAACGTCGCCGGCCCGGGACAGCCGCGGGTCTGCGAAGCCGCCAACGAGACCTACGAAAAGGGCAAGGCGGTCCTCGGCAACCTGCCGGCAGGCAGCATCGGCGCCAATCGCGAAATCACCAGCCGCGAAGAAAACCTGTTCGGGCAGAAGTACTCCGCCGAACAGCTCAAGAGCCTCGGCATCTCGACGGCCAAGCCGAAGACGACGACAAAGAAGAAGACGCCGTCGAAGGGAAAGAAGAAATGAGGCTTCTGCCCCGCTGGCGCCGCCACGACGACATCCCGGTCGTCGAACTGAACCGCTCCAACCCGATTCGCTTCGCGATCGTCTTCCTGGTGATCGTGGTCGTCGCCGTGTACTTCGGCTTCACCAAGCGCATCCCGTTCAAACACGGCTTCCGCCTGAACGCGCAGTTCGCCAGCGCGATCAACATCAAACCCAAGTCGCCGGTGCGCATCGCCGGCGTCAACGTGGGCAAGGTCACTCAGATCAAGCGCCAGGGCTCGACGGGGCTGGTGAGCATGGAAATCGAATCCAGAGGCCTGCCGCTGCACTCCGACGCGACGGTCAAGATCCGCCCGCGCATCTTCCTCGAAGGCAACTGGTTCGTCGAACTGCAGCCGGGCAGCCCGTCGACCAAGACGCTGTCCTCCGGCGCGACGCTGCCGAGCACGCAGTCGTCGGACCCTGTGCAGCTCGACCAGGTGCTCGACGCGCTGAACACCGACACGCGGGCAAACCTGCAGGACTTCCTGATCGGCTACGGCGACGGGCTCACGCGCAAGCCCTCCAAGGCCGACGACGCCGAACAGGATCCCGAAGTGCGCGCGATCAACGCCGCCGAAGCGCTCAACAAGTCCTACCGCCGGGCGCCGTCGGCCGAGCGCGGCGGCGCGATCATCAACCAGGCGATCGGCGGGACCGAACCGCACGACCTCTCCAAGCTCGTGCTGAGCATCGGCAAAGTGACGTCCGCGCTGAACGTCCACGAGCAGCAGCTGGGAGAACTGATCGGCAACCTCAACAGCTTCTTGCGCTCGTTCGCCAACCAGTCGTCGAGCCTGCGCGCCGCCGTTGCGGTGCTGCCGAGCTCGCTGCGCAACATCGACAACGCCCTGCGCGAGCTCGACCTGGCGTTCCCGGCGGCGAAGACGTTTGCCACGGACATCCTGCCGGGCGTGAAGAGCACGCCGCAGACCGTCACGGCAACGCTGCCGTGGATCGAACAGGTGCAAGCGTCGCTCGCGCCCAACGAGCTGGGTGGCGTTGCCAAGGGGCTGCAGGCGGCGACGCCGCAGCTGGCGCTGCTGACCGCCGAACAGATTCCGTTCCAGAATCAGACCGAACTCTTCACCAAGTGCCTGACCAAGGTCCTCTACCCGGCCGGCAACACCAAGCTGCAGGACGGCTCGGCGACGACCGGCGTGGAGGACTACAAGGAGTTCTGGTACAGCCTGACCGGGCTCTCCGGGCTCGGCGCGAACTTCGACGGCAACGGCACGATGACGCGCTTCCTGGTCGGCGAGGGCGGGCCGACGCTGCGCTCACAGCAGGCTTCTGTCCTGGGCAGCAGCGTCAAAGGCCTGAAGCTGCTCGCCCATGCCTCACTGCAGCCGCAGGGAACGCACCCGGCGTTCCCTGCGAGCGAGCCCGCGTACAAGCCGCTCGTGCCGTGCTACACGCAGGCGGTCCCCGACTTCAACGGCCCCTTGTCACAGGGCCCGGCCGACGGGACAGGATGAGCCGACCGATGAACTTCGCGACACTTCGTCCTCGGTCGCTCGCGTGCTGGTCGATCGGCGATCCCGTCGATCGTCGATCGGTACGCCACGCTTCCTGCGTCCTCGTCTCGCTCGTCCATCGATCGGCTCACGCGCGTGAGTTCAGGATGGAGCGCTAGTCATGGCGCCGCCCGAGCACAAACACACACACAAACACGAGGGAGGGCTGACCGTCCTCGACCAGATCGAGCGCTACCGCACGGCGTTCGTCTCGGTGGTCGTGATGGTCGTGATGGCGGCTGGCGTCGGCGGCTACATCCTCGCGCACGAGAACCTCAAGCTCCCGGGTTGGGTGCCCGTGTTCGGGCGCAGCTACTACTCGCTGAAGGCCGAGTTCCAGACGGCGCAGGCGGTGACCCCCGGGCAGGGCCAGGCGGTGACGATCGCCGGCGCGAAGATCGGCGAAGTGGACAGCGTGGACCTGCACAACGGGATCGCCACGGTGACGATGAAAGTCACGCCGAAATATGCGCGGATCTACCGCAACGCGACGATGCTGCTGCGCCCAAAGACGCAGCTGCAGGACATCACCGTCGAGATCGACCCGGGCACGGCCTCGGCCGGGAAGCTGCCGAGCGGCGCGACGCTGCCGCTGTCGCAGACCGCCCCGAACGTCAACTTCGACGAGTTCCTCTCCTCGCTGGACGCCGAAACGCGCGCCTACCTGCAGGAGCTGCTGGCCGGTGCCGGCGGAGGCTTCAAGAACAACGGCAAGGCCTTCTCGGCGACGCTCAAGCGCTTCGATCCGACGGCGCGCGAGATCCAGGAAATCTCCTCGCAACTGGAAGCGCGGCACGCGAACACCGCGCGCGCGATCCACAACTTCAGGCTGCTGACCGAAGCGCTCGGCGGCAAGGACAAGGAGCTCGCGCAGCTGGTCGACGCCGCCAACGCGGTGTTCGCGACGTTCGCCAAAGAGGACAGGAGCGTCGAACGGACGCTGCAGCTGCTGCCGGGCGCGCTGTCGAAGACCAGGACCGGTCTGGGCAAGCTGGCGACCGCGGCGCACGTGCTCGGCCCGACGTTGCACCAGCTCCAGCCGTTCGCCAGTTCGCTCGGGCCGGCCAACAACGCGACGCGAAAGCTCGCGATCGAAACGACGCCGATCATCAAGAACGACATCCGCCCGTTCGCGCGCGAAATCCTGCCGACGGTCAATCTGGTCGCGCCGGACACCAAGGCGCTGGCCGAATCGTTCCCCAAGCTCGCGACGACATTCGGCGTGTTCAATGAATTCTTCAACGAGCTCGCCAACAACCCCGGCAAGAGCCAGGGCGGCTTCCTCTTCTTCCTCGACTGGGCCAACCACAACCTCAACAGCGTGCTCAGCTCGGCTGACGCGCACGGCATCCTCGGGCGCACGCTGGTCTACTTCAACTGCGAAGTCGCCCCGCTGCTGAAAGGCGTCGCGGAAGTCAACCCGAACGTGAACCTGCTGATCGGCCTGCTCAACCCGCCCGATCGGGCCGCATGCCAGAGCGCGGGCATCCTCAAAGGCGCCAGCGCCGTGCACGAGGTGACGCCGCCGAAAGCGCCGGGAACCGGCGTTCTGTCCGGCCTGACGCCCGCCTTCGGCAAAGCCGCGAGCAAGTCCAAGGCCACCGGCAAGGCGAAGACTGCGAGCAAGTCGCGAGGGGGTGCTCGCTAGATGCAGAAGCGCGCGCCGACCCTCGGCAACATGGTCGTGATCATCCTGTTCGTGCTGTCCTGCTTCGGGCTGCTGCTGTTCTTGTGGGAGTCCTTCGGCGGACCGCTGCCGCTGAAGCCCAAGGGCTATCGCATGACGGTCGCCTTCCCGAAGTCGCTGGCGCTGGCCGAACAGTCAGAAGTGCGCATCAGCGGAGTGAACATCGGGCGCGTCGTCGCGCTGAAGCTCGGCAACGGCGGGCGCACGCGCGCGGAAATGGAAATCAACCAGAAGTACGCGCCGATTCGCGCGAACATGCACGCGATCCTGCGCCAGAAGACGCTGCTCGGCGAGACCTACGTCCAGCTGATCCCGCAGGGCAACGGACGCAGCGGGCCCTTCGTGCGCGACGGCGGCCAGCTCGCCGACAGCCAGGTCGAACCGTCGGTCACGCTCGACGGCGTCCTCTCCGCGTTCGATCCCAAGACGCGCCGGGACTTCCAGATCTGGCAGCAGTCGCTGGCCGAAGGGATCAACGGGCGCGGCGAACAGCTCAACGCCGGCTTCTCGCAGATCGACCCGCTCGTGCAGCACGCCAACACGCTCGTCGGCATCCTCGCCTCTCAGGAAGGCGCCGTGCGCGCGCTCGTGCGCAACACGGGCGTCGTGTTCAACGCGCTCGGCAGCCGCGATCATCAGCTGGAAGGGCTGATCGTCAACGGCGAGCACAGCTTCCATGCGCTCTCGGAAGGCAGCCAGGCCTTCGCTGCAGCCTTCCGCGCGTTGCCGGAATTCGAGAAGCGCTCGAGAACGGCGCTCAAAGAAATCGACCGCTTCGCCGCCGACGCCAGCCCGTTCCTCGACGAATTCCGCCCGGTCGAGCGCAAGCTCTCGGCGGTGACGCACGCGGCGAAGCCGTTCGTGCCGCAGTTCGACAGCTTCCTGACCTCGCTCGGCCCGCTGACGACGGCGGCCAAGAAGGGCCTGCCCGACGTCGGCAAGACGCTCGATCTGACGACCACCCAGCTGGAAGCCTTCCGGCCGGTCCTGCACAACCTCGATCCGTTCCTGCAGTACCTCGGCGAATACGTGCCCGAGCTGCAGGCGTTCTTCGCCAACCTCACCGCGACGACGCAGGCCCACGGCAACAACACGAACACGCCGGGCGGCCCCCAGCAGCACTATCTGCGCCTGATGAACGTGCTCAACCCGGAGAGCCTGTCGGTCTACTCCCAGCGCATCGGCACCGACCGCTCCAATCCCTACTTCAAGCCCGGCGCCTTCCGCGCGCTGGGCAACGGCGGGCTGCAGGTGTTCAGCAACAGCAACTGCTCGAACCCCGTCCCCTCGGTCAGCGGCCCGGCCAGCGCGACGATCTCCCAGAGCCTGATCGAAGACATCATCCAGTTCAAGGTCGCCAACGCGCCGGAAACGCCGAACTCGATTGCGGCGCCCGGCTGCAACCAGCAGGGTCCGTTCACCTTCAACGGCCAGACGAGCCAGTTCCCGCACGTCGTCTACGGTGGCAAATGATGAGTGACGAATACCAGTATCACTCGACCGATCTCGACCTCACGGGCGACCCGGCGGAGGGCAACTGGTCGATCCGCTGCACCGACGTGCACAAGCGCCTGGGCGGCGTGTCGGTTCTCAACGGCCTGACCGTCGCGATTCCCGACGACACGATCACCGCCGTGCTCGGCCCCTCCGGGACCGGCAAGAGCGTGCTGATCAAGCACCTGATCGGGCTGATGTTCCCCGACTCCGGCGACGTCGTCGTGCACGGCGAATCGGTGCCGAAGCTGACGATGCCCAAGCTGCTGGCGCTGCGTCAGCGGATCGGCGTGCTGTTCCAGGACGGTGCGCTGTTCGGATCGATGTCGGTGTTCGACAACGTCGCCTTCCCGCTGCGCCAGCACACCGACCAGGGCGAGGCGGAGATCGCCAGAGTGGTCACCGAACGCCTCACCGACGTCGGGCTCGTGGACGCGATGGACGACTCGCCGTCGCAACTCTCGGGCGGCATGCGCAAGCGCGCCGGCTTCGCGCGAGCGCTCGTGATGGAGCCCGACGTGGTGATCTTCGACGAGCCCGACTCGGGCCTGGACCCGGTGCGCACGGCGCTGCTGTGCGAGCTGATTCAGGAGATGCACTCGCTCCACGGCGGCACGTACATCGTCGTGACCCACAACATCGCCTCGGCCCGGCAGATCGGCGAGTATCTCGCGGTGCTGTGGAAGGGGCGCATCGTCGAGGCGGGCAACGCCGAGCGGATGTTCTCCTCGGAGAACGCGTTCGTGCGCCAGTTCCTCAGCGGCTCCGCTGAGGGGCCGCTGACGATGGACTGAGGCGCCGGCCGGCCCGTCGGGCAGGCCGACCACGACGAACGCCGTGGCGGAGCATTCGTCCGCGCCCTATGCGAACATGTGTTCGTATGGTCGTGTGCGTTCATCTTCCCCGCTTCGAGCTGGTGCGCGCCGCCGGAGGAGCGCGGGCGCTCGTGGGGCGCGCGCTGGCGATCGCGCCGCCCAGCGGGTCTGAACAGCGCCTGGGAGAGGTCTCCGGCGCCGCCGAGGCGCATGGCGTGCGCAGGGGGATGGCGCTCGGCGAGGCGCTCGCACGCTGTCCCGACCTGGCCCTCGTCCCCGCCGACCCGGTGGGGGTGGAGGAGTCGTGGGAGTCGATGTTGCGCTCGCTGGAAGCGATCGGCGCGGCGGTCGAGCCGGCGCGTCCGGGCCTCGCCTACCTCGAGACCGGCCCCCTGCGCTCGCTGCACGGGACCGATGTCGCCGTGATCGCCGCCGTGCAGCACGCCGCCGGCCCGTCGGCGGACGCCGCGGGCGCGACCGCGGCTGCTGGCCGATCTGCTGGCCGATCTTTGATCGGTGGTGCCGGCGATCGCCACGCGCGCATGGGGGCGGGGCCGACCCGCTTCTGCTCGCTGGCGGCGGCCCTGGCGGTGCGCTCGCGCCGTCCGCTCGTGCTCGACGGGAGCGAGGCCCTGCGCTGGCTGTCCGGGCGCCCGATCGAGCTGCTCGGCTACCGCGCGGAGACCGAGCAGCTGCTGCAGCCGCTCACGCGCCTGGGCGTGCGTACGCTGGGCGAGCTGGCGCGCCTGGGGCGCGCCGCGCTCGCTGACCGCTTCGGGGCGGCGGGGGTGTTCGCGCATCGGCTGGCCTGCGGGGAGGACACGCCGCTGCGGGCGCGTCTGGCTCAGGAGTGCATGCAGGAGACGATGAGCGTCGGCGACGCGAGCTCCGGCCCGGCGATCGAGCGCGTGCTCGGCGTGCTGGTGGACCGCCTGCTGGCCCGCGGCGATCGCCGCGGGCGCACGCTGCGCGCGGTCACGCTCTCGGCGCGACTGCTCGCGGGTGGTGGCTGGCGCGAGCGCGTGGTCTTCCGCCAGCCGCTGGCCGATCGCGATCGCATCTCTCTGGCGCTGTCGCTGCGCCTGCTTCTGCTCCCGGCGCCGGCCGCGTCGCTGGGGTTGGCCGTCGAGCGTTTCGGTCCGCCGGCGGGCGAGCAGAGGGCGCTGCTGGAGGAGAGCCATGCTGCGCGCGCTGCGCGCCTGCGCGAGGCCGTCGTCCAGGTGCGCACGGTGGCGGGCGAGGACGCGGCGATGCGTGCCGTCTGCGTGGACCCGGACTCGCGCGTGCCGGAGCGGCGGGTCGTGCTCACGCCACTGCCGGGCTGATGTCCAGCACCACGCGGACCATGTCTAGGACCCAGCTGAACCTTCCCCACCCGGCGCGCGTGCGCGCGGGCGACGGGGGAGTTCCGCTGCAGGTGGACGGGCGGACGATCGAGCTGGTGCGGGAGTCCTGGCTGGTGGAGGATCGCTGGTGGACGGCCCAACCGCTGCGGCGCCGCTACTGGGAGGTGGTGGCCACGAGCGGGCGCAACCTGGTCGTCTTTCACGACCTGGGCGCCGGGCGCGAGCAGGCTGGCGGCTGGTTCGCCCAGCGGGCGTGAGGCGGGCGTGCGGAGATGACGTCCACGCCACCGTATGTGGAGCTGCACTGCCATTCGGCGTACTCGTTCCTGGACGGGGTTTCGCTGCCCGACGAGCTGGCGCACAGCGCGAGCGAGCTCGGCCACCGGGCGCTGGCGCTCACCGACCACAACTCGGTCTCGGGCTCGATGGAGCTGGCCCAGGCTGGCGCCGATCACGGGGTGCGCGCGATCCACGGTGCCGAGATCGACCTGACCACGGCGTCCGGCCGCGGTGCCCCAGCCTCCGGCTGCGGTGCCCGCGGGCGTCACATCACGCTGCTCGTGCGCGACGAGCATGGCTGGCGCAACCTCTGCCGGATCGTCACGCTCGCGCATGCGCGCACCCGCGACGGGTCCAGCCGGCGCGTGCTCGGCGAGCCGTCGGTGAACCTGCAGGCGGTGCTCGACCACGCCGAGGGGCTGATCTGCCTGACCGGCTGCGCCGGGCGATCGGTGATCGGCAACGGCGTCGCAGACGAGCCGGTGGCGCGGGGGCTGCTGGACGCGTTTGGCGCGGAGGGTCTGCGCGTGGAGCTGCAACGTCCATATGCCCGCCACGATCGCGCCCGCAACCGCGCGCTCGCCGCGTTCGCCCGGCGGCTGGGGGTGGCGTGCGTGGCGACCGGCGACGTGCACGCGCACGCGCGCTGCAGGGCCGAGCTGCAGGACGCGTTCGTCGCGCTGCGCAACCACACCACGCTCGACGCCTCCGAGCCGCTGCGGCGCGGCAACGCCAGCCACGTGATGACGACGCCGCAGGCGATGGCCAGCCGCTTTGCCGACCATCCCGAGGCCGTTGCGCAGACGCTGGCGCTCGCCGAGCGGCTGACGTTCAACCTCGACAGGGACCTCGGCTACCGCTATCCCGGTGCCGAGGACACAGGTGCCGAGCGCAAGCTGGCCGAGCTGTGTGCCGCGCGCCTGCGCGAGCGCTACGCGGCCTCCGCGGCCCACGCCGAGGCGCAGGCGCGCCTCACGCAGGAGCTGAACGTGATCGGCAAGCTCGGGCTGGCGGGCTTCTTTCTGCTGCACCACGAGATGCTCGAGCTGTCGCGCGAGGTCGCCGTGGAGGTGAGAGGGCCCGAATCGGTGCGCGCGCTGCTGGCGCCCGGGCGCGGACGCGGATCGTCGGTCTCCTCGCTGGTCTGTTACCTGATCGGGCTCTCGCACATCGATCCGCTCGCCAACAGGCTGACGCTCGGGCGCTTCCTGCACGAGGATCTGCGCGGGCTGCCGGACATCGACCTCGACTTCCCGCGTGACATCCGCGCGGTGCTGATACCGCGCGTGCACGAGCACTTCGGCCACGAGCACGCGGCGCTGGTCGCGGCCTTCCCGACCTTCCGCGCGCGCGGCGCGATCCGCGAGCTGGGCAAGGTGCTCGGCCTGCCGGCCGGCGAGATCGAGCGCATGGCCCGCGGCGCCGAGCGCTACGGGCCGGGCGAGGAGCACGACATGGCCGTCGGCGCGGGTGCGGGCGCGGGGGAGGAGCGGGGGCGCGGCGAGGAGCGGGACGCCGAAGCTCGGCCGGGCGGCGCGACGCCCTCCTCCGAGCGCTGGCGCTGGCTGGCGCGGCTCGTCGAGGAGGCCTACGGCCTGCCCCGCCATCTCTCCCAGCACTCGGGCGGGATGATCGTCGCAACGCGGCCGCTGATCGACTGCTGTCCGGTCGTGCCGGCGGCGATGGAGGGCAGGCAGATGGTGCAGTGGGACAAGGACTCCTGCGCCGACGCCGGCTTTCTGAAGATCGACCTGCTCGGGCTGGGAATGCTCTCGGCGGTGGAGCGCTGCGTGGAGGCGATCGCGCGCACGCGCAAAGAGCGGATCGACCTGTCGCGCATCCCGTTCGACGACGCCGAGACCTTCGCGGCGATCCGCGAGGCGGACACGGTGGGTGTCTTTCAGATCGAGAGCCGAGCGCAGATGCAGTCGCTGCTGCGGACACGACCGGAGAACCTGGAGGATCTGACGGTCCAGGTGGCGATCATCCGGCCGGGCCCGATCCAGGGCGGGGCGGTCAACCCCTACATCGAGCGCCGCCGTCGCCTGCGCGAAGACCCCGCGTATGAGATCCCCTATGAGCATCCGGCGCTGCGCTCGGTCCTGCAGGACACGCTCGGCACGATCATCTTTCAGGACCAGGTGATGGAAGTGGCCGAAGCCTTCGCCGGCTTCACGCCCGGCGAGGCCGACGCCCTGCGCCGGGCGATGAGCCGCAAGCGCTCGCTGCAGGTGCTCCAGCGCCATCGCGAGCGCTTCGTGCAGGGCGCCATGCGCCGTGGCGGCGCCGAGCGCGAGACGGCAGAGCGCGTGTGGCGGATGGTCGAGGGCTTCGCCGGCTTTGGCTTTCCCAAGGCGCACAGCGCCGCCTTCGGCCTGCTCGCCTACCAGTCGACATGGCTGCGCGTGCACTACGGCCCGGAGTTCCTGTGCGCGCTACTCAACGAGCAGCCGATGGGCTTCTATGCGCCGGATAGCCTGGTGCACGAGGCCGAGCACCGGGGGATCGCGATGCTGCGCCTCGACGTCAACGCCTCGGAGGTGGAGTGCGCCGTGCAGGACGGCGGCGTGCGCCTGGGCCTGGGCTACATCAAGGACGCGACGAGCGACGAGATGCGCGAACTGGTCGCCGAGCGCGAGCGAAACGGGGCGTTTGGCAGCCTCGGCGAACTGGCCGGGCGGATCGGCGCCCGGCACAGGACGCTGGAGCAGCTCGCCTGGTCGGGCGCCTGCGACGAGATCACGACCGGGCCGGCGCCGCTCGGCGAGACGGGCAGGCGATCGGCGCTGTGGCAATTGGGGATCGCCGCGCCGGGCCTCGGTGCCGGCGAGGGGACCCAGCTCGCGCTTGGGCTGGAGCTGCCGCAGGCTCCGCGCCTGCGCTCGCTCGGGCGCTGGCAGCGGCTGATCGCCGACTACGCCACGAGCGGGGTGACGGTAGGCGACCATGCGATGGCGATCCTGCGCGAGCGCTTGAACGTGCCGATGCTCGCGACCAGCGCACAGCTCACGCGCCTGCCGAGCGGCGGCGCGGTGGCGATGGCCGGGCTGGTGATCGCTCGCCAGCGGCCGGGCACCGCCAACGGGACGATGTTCCTGCTGTTCGAGGACGAGTGGGGAACGGTCAACCTGGTGGTGCCCAAGGCGGTGTACGAGCGCCATCGCCATCTCGCACGGGCCGAGCCGCTGCTGCTCGCGCGAGGCCGCGTGGAGCGCTCGGAAGGGGTCATCAACCTGATCGTGCGCGAGCTGGCCGCGCTCGAGCGTTTCGTCTCGGGCGGGATCGAGGGCTCCGAGCGCGAGACGGCCGATGCGCGCGTGCACCGCCTGCCTGCGCCCGAGCACGCGGCACCGTCCGAGCAGGAGGACGAGGCGGCGGAAGTCGGCTCGAGCATGCGCGCGGTGGCGCCGGCGATACAGAGCTTCGCGATGGGGCGTCGGCGCTAGGCGGCGCGGGAGCCGGCGCGCGAAGAGCCGCCCACGGCCGGACGTTGCGACGGGTGCTTGCAGGGGGCAGTCCGGCGGGCGCTCCGGGGCGACCGCGCCGCGCAGGGGGGATGCGCGGCGCGGCTCGCCCGGAGGGGGTGGGGGATGGTCAGGCGTGCAGCGCGCGCTGCTGGGTGTCCTCGGCGTCGCTGACCGCCCAGGCGAGACGCTCGATCAGCTGCTCGGCGGCGTGGTCGTCGCAGAGATGCAGCGAATCGACGCGCTCGTCGAGCAGCACGGGCGGGTCGTCGGGTCGGTCGGTCGGGTCGGTTGTGACGATGATTCTGGGCATAACTCCCTCCTCGGGATTTGGGGTCATGTCCTCCCACTGACAGTGTTGCGCTCCGCGCATCAAGGCAGGCTTAAATCTTGTGTCGGGGAGCGAATCGGAGGCCGCTCTGGACGGATGGACGGCTACCCTGACCGCATCGCACGCCTCGGCCACACCGACCTGGACGTATTCGGGCTCTGTCTCGGCGGCAACGTGTTCGGCTGGACGATCAACGAAGAGCGCTCGTTCGCCGTGCTCGACGCGTACGTGGGGGCGGGCGGCAACTTCATCGACACGGCCGACTCCTACGGTCGTCGCGGTCCGGGCGGAGCCGGCGAGTCCGAGCGGATCATCGGACGCTGGATTGCCGCACGCGGCAATCGCGAGCAGCTGGTGATCGCGACGAAGGTCGGCTCGTCGCCTGAGCTGCCGGGCCTGTCGCAGGCAACCGTCCGCAAGGGCGCCGAAGCCTCGCTGGCGCGTTTGGGCATCGATCGCATCGACCTGCACTACGCGCACAAGGACGACCTCCAGACGCCGCTGGAGCAGACGCTGAAGGCATTCGGCGCGCTGATCGACGAGGGGCTGATCGGCCACGCGGCGGCTTCCAACTACAGCGCGCAGCGCCTCGACGAGGCTCTGCGCATCGGCCAGAGCGACGGGATGGCCTCTTACGTGGCGCTGCAGCCGCACTACAACCTGATCGAGCGCGAGGCCTACGAGCGCGAGCTGACGCCACTATGCGAACGCCACGGTCTGGCCTGCATCCCCTATTACGGCCTGGCGCAGGGCTTTCTCACGGGCAAGTATCGCGCCGACGCAGAGCAGGTCGACAGCCCGCGTGCGGCGGGCGTGCGCGAGCGCTACTTCAACGAGCGCGGCTTCGCGGTTCTCGATGCGCTCGACGCGATCGCCGCCGAGCACGAGACGGCGGTCGCGGCGGTGGCGCTCGCCTGGCTGCGCGCACAGCCGACGGTGCTTGCGCCGATCGCCAGCGCGACGTCGCCGCGGCAGCTGAGCGAGCTGATGGCTTCCGCCGAGCTGACGCTGTCCGACGCCGAGCGCGAGCGACTGAGCGACGCTTCAGGCTGAGGCAGCGGCGAAGCTGAGCAGGTTGCCGTCGGGGTCCTCGATCGACAGGCTGTCGGCGTCCTCGGATGCACTTGGCGATCGCTGCGAGCGCTCCGGCGCCGCTCCGGCGAGGCTTTGGCGCAGCGCGTCGAGCGCGCCGGCGTCGCCGAGCTCGAGCTCGATCGCTGCCAGCCGCGGCGCGGTGACCGGTGGAGGGCTCGCGCCGGCGCTCTGCCACGAGTTCAGTCCGATGTGGTGGTGGTACCCGCCGGCCGCCAGGAAGGCCGCGGAGGGCAGTTGCGCCTGCTCCTCCAGGCCGAGCACGTCGCGGTAGAAGGCGAACGCGCGGGGCACGTCGGCGACCTTCAGGTGCACGTGGCCGATCGACGTGCCCGCTGCGGCCGTGGCCTCGGGCTCGCCGGTGGACTGCGCCATCAGATCGTCGATGTCCAGCGCGCGCGTGAACATGCGCACGCCATGTCCGTCGACCGGGCGCTCCCATTGCTCGCGCGGACGATCGGCATAGATCTCGATGCCCAGGCCGTCGGGATCGCTCAGGTACAGCGCCTCCGACACGCCGTGGTCGGACGCGCCGTCGATCGGCCAGCGCGCGCCGGCGATCCGGCGCACCGTGTCCGCGAGCGCGGCACGCGAGGGATGCAGCCAGGCGACGTGAAACAGTCCGGTGCTGTGCGGTGAGGCGAGCGTCGGCTCGTCGATCGCGCTCAGCTGCAGGGCGGGGCGCTGCACGTCGGCGCCGAGCAGGGCGCGATCTTGCTCGAGCGAGATCAGCGGCAGGCCGAGCACGCGCTCGTAGAACTCCGTGCTGCGCGCGAGATCGCCGACGTCTAGGCGCACCGAGGCGATGCGCAGCGACGGGTCGATCGGGCTGGCCGGCTGCATGCTCGCTCAGGCTATCGCTGCCGGGCACGCGATCGTTGCCAGGCGCACCTGCCGCCCAGCCTCGGGTGGATAAGCTCGCAGCATGAATCTGCGCCGGCTCGGCAGCAGCGACCTGGAGGTCTCAGAGATCAGCCTCGGCTCCTGGCTGACGTACTCCGGCGGCGTCGAGCGCGAGCAGGCACGGGCGTGCGTGCAGGCGGCGTTCGACGCGGGGATCAACTTCATCGATACGGCCAACGTGTATGGCCGGGGCGCCGCCGAGGAGGTGCTCGGCGAGGTGCTCTCCGGACGCGAGCGCTCGTCCTACGTGCTCGCGACGAAGGTCTACTTCCCGATGTCCGCGACTGACAGCGGACTGTCTGGCGAGCAGATCCACAAGCAGATCGACGCTTCGCTGAAGCGGCTGCGCACGGACTACGTCGACCTCTACCAGTGCCATCGCTACGACGACGAGACGCCGCTGGCGGAGACGATGGCGGCGCTGACGGAGGTCGTGCGCGCGGGTAAGGCGCGCTACATCGGCTTCAGCGAGTGGCCCGTCGAGCGGATCGAGCAGTCGCTGGCGCTGGCCGACGTCGAGCGCTGGGTCTCCAGCCAGCCGCAGTACTCGATGCTCTGGCGCGGGCCCGAGGCCAAGGTGATTCCGCTGTGCGAGCGTGAGCGGATCTCCCAGATCGTCTGGTCGCCGCTCGCGCAGGGCGTGCTCACCGGCAAGTACCTGCCGGGTCAACCGCCGCCGGCCGGCTCGCGGGCCACCAGCGAGAGCATGGGCGGGTTCATCGACCGGCTGATCGCGCCGCCGGTGCTCGAGGCCGTTCAGCGGCTGGCGCCGATCGCCGACGCGGCCGGGCTGTCGATGCCTCAGCTGGCGCTCGCCTGGGTGCTGCGCCAGCGCAACGTCGCCTCGGCGATCGTCGGCGCTACGCGTCCCGAGCAGGTGCACGCCAACGCATCGGCGTCGGGCATCGAGCTCGACGCGGACACGCTCGCGGCGATCGACGCCGCGCTCGGCGACGTCGTCGTGTGCTGAGCGCGCACGGTCGCCGCGTGAGGCGCGCCACGAGTCAGCGCGCCTGCACGACGAGCGTCTGAAACGCGCGACCGAGCGGGCCGCGCTCGTCGTGCAGCACTCCTTCTGCGGTCGCGGCGCCGCCGCCATCCAACAGCGTGCGCGCGTCGAGGCCGATCCACTCTCCGCGCGGAGGACGATGCAGGTGAATCGTCAGGTCGGCGTTGATGAACACGAAGCGATCGAACGGCAGCGCCGCGCTGACGCCGTTGCCGAAATCGGCCGTCGCTGTGAGCCGGGCCAGCGGCGTGGGAGGCTCGCCGGGCAGAAGGGGATGGCGCAGGCGCATCCACACGCGCCCGGGACCGAGCTCCCCGGGGTTGCTCAGCCAGCGCATCTCCATCGCCGTGCCGGCGAAGCTCGCGTCCTTGCCGCCATCCAGCGCGAAGCGGATCGGCTCGCCGTCTGAAGGCGGTGCGAGGGGCGCGCCGAGATCACGTGAGGTCTCTGGCGCCGCCGCCGCGGCATCGTCTGGGACCGCTGTGACGCGCAACGCGCTCGCGCGCACGATCGTCTGCTCGCCGGCGTAGAGCTCGGCGGCGAGCTCCTGCACGCGACGCCCAGGACGCACGACGCGCGTGGAGAGCGTCAGCGGCGCGAGCGGTATCGGTCGCAGGAACTCGAACGACAGGCGTCCGATGCGCAGCTCGGCGCCGGGCTGCATGCGCTCGAAGGCGGACACGATCAGCGCGGCGGGCGCGCCTCCGTGCAGCGCACGTGGATCCCACGGCCCGCGGGCCTGCTCGGTCGGCACGAAACGATCGCCGTCGGCGATGAAGATGCTCTCGGCCATCGCGCGCTCAGTCGGGCATCTGGGAGATGAAGTCCTGCAGCGCCTGCCGGTCGCGCAGCGGCGGACCGTGACCGAAGCAGACCAGCTGCGGCTCCAGCGCGGCCAGCCGGCGCGCGGACTGGCGGTTGCGCGCCGGGTCGGGCGTGAACACCGCCGGTGGCTCCTGCAGCCCGCGGATGCCCGTCATCACGTTCATCCCGTTGAGCACGTCGCCGTGACCGCACCACAGCGGGATGTCTAGCCGCTGGCAGATCGCGTGGCTTGCGCCCTGGTGGTCGGGATGTGCATGCGTGAGCGCGTGCGCGGTGACCGTGCGGCCGCGGATCTGACGCATGATGCGCCCCTCGGCCTGGCGCGTGCCCGCGTCGATCAAGACGTCGTGCAGCAGGTAGACGTTGATCGCGTTGGGCGGAAAGCCGCGCAGCAGGTACAGCCCGTCGGCGAGCTGCTTCATCGATGCCCCTCTCGCTGGCCGGTCACGTGCGCGACTGCTCCCAGGAGAAGCCGCGCACCGCGAAGAACAGGCCGAAGACGCCCCACAGGGCGATCACCGCGAGCGCGTCGAGGTG
>JADGPP010000066.1 GCA_017882375.1 Solirubrobacteraceae bacterium
CTTGGCGCTATCGGCTTCAGCCTGGCGCACGCTCTTGCGCAGCGTCTCCGGGTGGATGCCCAGGTCAGCAGCGACATGAGCGATCGGACGCTCGCTCTCAAGCGCCAGACGGACGCCGCGCTGGATCAACTCCGGTGGGTACTTTCTCGGTCTTGGCATGACGGGAGGGTCTCCTCTCTCGCGGATGAATCCACGAAACGGGGCCTCCGTCAAAGTCGGCCTGGCTCATTCCCTTCAGCTGGTGATGGCGAGGTGTCTGCATCGCTGGGAATGGATTGTCGGCGAGCTCGACGTAGCAGCGGCGCATCGGCCCCGGACGGTTCTGGCAGAGCTTGTTCCAGTCGCGATAGACGGTCGAGAAGACCTTGTGGCGCCCTTTGTAGCGCCCCTTCGGCGCATGGACCTCGCGCGTCACGCCTGAGCCGCCCGGACCTGCCCCTCAGACGGAGGAAAGACCTCCACGACCTTCGCGAGATCAACCGGCGCGTGCAGCGCCCGCAGCACGTCGGGCTGCGCGTAGATGCCGGCGGTGGCCTCCCAGGCACGCAGATTGCCCTCAAGCTGCTCCAACGTGCCGCGCTGTCCCGCGTCGAAGGTGTAGGCCACGAGCTCCTCGGTGAACTCACCGACCTCCTCGGGAGAGAACGCCGCCAGCCAGGGGTATCCGGTCTGCATCGCCCACCGGGCCGGCGATGAGTCTCGATGCTCGTTGTAGATCGCCAGAAACCGTCCCGTCTCGGCCACCTGCTCGAGCAGGCGCCGCTGAAAGTCCGCGACGCCCTTGACCTGGATGACGAGCAGCTCGCCATCGGAGTCCAGAACCTCCTGGGGTGAGGCCTTCGCCCGATCGAGCAGCGTCCGATAGTCACGCTGGATCTCCGTCGGACCCCATGGCGCCGCAGCACTACGACCCGACGCGCGATCACGCACCGTCGCTGCAGCCACGGGCATCTGCTTCTCTCGGCTTCCGCGAGCCATAATCAAGTCCCTTCTACACAGGGGTCGTACATAGACTTCACGAGAAGCTGGATCAGCCTCGCTACATAAGATTCTATGTAGATAGTATCAGACCGACGACACACTTCAGCGCACGAACGCAGCGAGGGCAGAGCCGACATCGAGTGCGGGTAGCGGCCCGAAGCGAACGGTCCATGCACCGTCGGGCTCCTGGTGAAACGTGTGGCGGACGCCGCGATCGCTCAGCGAGCGGAGATGCCAGTCCGCGCGTTCGTATCCGCTCGCACCGAAGAAGCTCGCGTCAAGGCCGTAGCGACCGTCATCGACCGGCCAGATAGTCATCCGATCTGGCACCGGCCCGGCTGCGGAGGGCAGGCGCGAGTCATCCTCGCCCATGGCCCTCGCATCGACCGGGCAGCGTCCGTCCTTGAGCGACCTCAGGCAAAGCACCTCAGACGCTGTTCAATTCGTGGCCGAGATCGACTGCGCGGCCAGCGGCCTCAGCTGAAGCCGCGCCAGCGTCAGGCCTTACGTTTGCGCTGGGCCCTGCTGGGTGCCCGGTGGGGCATGTCAAAGCGTCGAAACGCGGCACCGTGAAGTCCGACGTGCCCGTCGAGTCCATTGTTCAATCGACTGGCACGTTATAAGCGATCACGTTATAAGCGGATATAAGCTGTTCGAAGTCGGTAAGAGCGAGGCCGCGTTGGTTGACTACGAGGTCGAAGAGCCCTCAGCGCCAACGGCGGGCACGTAGATCGTCGTGCGGCGACAGGAGGGCTGGACGTCGAGTTAGGGAGGAGCTGCCGCGAATTTTGAGCGGCGGCGGGGGAGTCAGCCGAGGACGTCCACCGCGATGTTCGTACGGCGGGTCAGGCCAACCAGCAGTCCGATGTCATGTTCGTCGCCCGTGATGATGGTGACCGCGCAGATGCGGCTGCGCTCCTCGGCCATCGCCACGAGCTGCGCGTCGGTCGGCGAGATGTCGTGGTCCGATAGAGCGAGAGCCTCGGTGCGCAGGACGCCGGCTCGCGAAGCAGCCTCGACCGTCAGTGGTGCGTAGATGTCGTCCTCGGCGCCTATCGCGTTGATCAGCCGGTCAACGAGCGTATCGGGACCGCGGTGACCGGAGCGGACCTCAGTAAGGACCGGAACGGGAATCAGTAGCGCGCCGTCGAACCGCAGCTCAAGCAGCTCTAGGTATGCGACGAGCAGATCGCGGCTGCGAGCGAGCGCGCTGACCCCGCCGCTGTCGAGCAGGAAATCGCGCCGATGACGGCCGGTCACTCAGGCCAAGCGTCCGCACGGGCCTGAAGCTCGAGCAGGCACTTGGTGCCGTCGGCACCCTCAGCAACGAGCTCGTCGCGCAACCGCGACAGGCGAGCGCGCTGCGCATCGCGAAGGCCAGCATCATCTGCCGGCTGGCTCTCAACGGCGTTTGCGACTGCTGTGTTCATGGCGTCCATTCTACCCAGAGTTCTCGACAGTTAGATGGCCTTCCTTGATCGCAGCACGAAAGCTCGGGCAGACGATCGGCGACTGTTTCGCCCGGTTGGCAGGGACGGGCGTTCTCGATTGGCGCCTCCCTACCCCCCGACGCCCCTTAGGCACCGCAACGTACGCAGCGTACGCAGCTCTGCGTACGTTGAGCGTACGCTGGCGCCCCGAACGCCCGGAAAAGACGGATTTTTCGTTCGCACCCTTTCGCAGCTCAATCTGCTCAAAAGGCCTGCAAAGGGGGCGAAGTTCGCACTACTTCGCCCCTTTGTGTGTTAGTGGAGACGGTGGGAATCGAACCCACGTCCGCAATCGCGTGAGAATGGCTTCTACGAGCGTAGCCGGCGCTCTGATCTCGTCCTCCGCTCGCCTCGCCGGCGGGGTTGCGGGGGACCAGCCTCCTTGAGATTCCCCGGATTGGCGAAGGCGGACCGCACCGGGTGAGCCTGCTTTCTGATCCCGGCCTTCCCCGCCGCAGGCAAGCGGGGCCCGAGACCTCACGGCTTAGCTATTGACTAAGCGGCGAGGGCGTACTCGTGAGAGTCCGCACTTATGGTTTTCCCGGGTGTTTTACGAGGCCGCCCGGGACCTCGACTCGCCACCATCCTCACGAGCCGACCGCGTCGAAGCCTGTCGTCCCCAGGGATGTTGCTGCACTTGCAGTCTAGCCGCGCCACGGCTCGCGACCCCGCTTTGCCCCAGCGCGCCGACCGGCGGGTGATATCGGGCAGCGCACGCGCGGGGCGAGAGCGGCGGACCGGCGGAGGAAAAAAACGACGCGGTTCCGGGCCGCTTGAGGAACCCACTCCGTCCGGTCCGAGGACCTTCCTTCGTGGGTGGCGCGGCCTCACACCTCAGTGGCCTCGCTCTTTGCGGCTCGGTTCCGCGTCTGGATTCAAAGTAGCTCGGGTGCACGGGCGATGCAACTCCTAGGCGACGTGCACCCCGCACTTTCCAGAAAAAAGACCGAGCCAAGATCGACGATCGTGCCGGCCGCCTGACAGAGCGCGTCCACCGACCGACTCGGCGCGGCGCAGGCCGCGGCCCAGCCGGCGATTTCGATCGTTAGGCGCCGCTTATGGCTGCTGCCACAATGGAGTCATGGACAGCGGTGACGTCTCCCTGCATCCGCCCGGTTCGTCGCTGCCCGGCGCGTCGCTGCCGGCGCCCGCCGCACCCCCCGGCGAGAACCCATTCGGCGAGCCCACCCGGCGGCGCGCGCCCGCGCAGAACATGCGCAAGCGCATCGGCAGCGCGTTCGCCGCGATCGCCGCGCTGGGCGTCAAGTTCTTCGCGGCGATCAAAGGCGGACTGCTGCTGCTGCCGAAACTGAAGCTGCTGACGACCTCGGCGACGGCGCTCGTGTCCGTCGCCGCCTACAGCATCTTCTTCGGCTGGCCGCTCGCCGCCGGGTTCGTCGTGCTGCTGTTCATCCATGAGATGGGCCACGTGATCGCACTGCGCCGCGAGGGCATCAAGGCGAGCGCGCCGATGTTCATCCCGTTCCTCGGGGCGGCGATCTTCTCCAAGTCGCTCGGCGACAACGCGCTGGCGGAGGCGCGAGTCGGACTCGCCGGGCCGATCCTCGGCAGTCTGGGCGCGGCGGCGGTAGCCGTCGCCGGCGCGATCACCGGCAGCTCGCTGCTGCTCGCGCTCGCCTACATCGGCTTCTTCATCAACCTCTTCAACCTGCTTCCCGTCGTCCCGCTCGACGGCGGGCGGGCGATGGCCGCGATGGCCCCGGGGCTGTGGTTCCTCGGCTTCGGCGCGCTGGTCGCACTCGAGCTCTGGCACCCGAACCCGATCCTGCTGATCATCGTGATCTTCGGCGGCCTGGAGACCTGGCGACGCTGGCAGCAGCGCAAGACGCGGACGCTGGAGCAGGCGGCCTACTACCGAGTCTCCCCGCGCAACCGGCTGATCGTGGGGCTCGTCTACATCGGCCTGATCATCGCCTTGGTCGCCGGCATGGACGCGTCCTACGTGCACTACGCCTCCGGGCACGACTTCGCGCACTACTTCTAGAGGCCGGCGGAGCGCCGCGCGGCGCTACTGCTAGCGGCGCGCTTCGCGCACGGCTCGTTCCATGTCGCGCTTGGTCTCGCGCTCGCGCAGCGTCTGGCGCTTGTCGTAGAGGTCCTTGCCGCGCGCGAGCGCAATCTCGGCCTTGGCATGCGCGCCGGAGAAGTAGATGCGCGTCGGCACGAGCGTCAGCCCGCGCTCTGACGCGCGCGCGGCGATGCGATCGAGCTCGCGGCGGTGCAGCAGCAGCTTGCGCGGGCGCTCGGGATCGTGGTTCTCGCGCGACGCCGGCGCGTACGGCGGGATGTGCACCGAGTGCAGCCACAGCTCACCGTCGCGGATCGCCGCGTAGCCGTCCTTCAGCTGGGCGCCGGACTCGCGCAGCGCCTTGACCTCGGTGCCCTCCAACACGATCCCGCACTCCAGGCGCTCGAGCAGCTCATAGCGATGCGACGCATAGCGGTTCGACGCCACGTCGCCCGCGCCGATCTTGCGCTTGCCTTTGCCTTTCGCCATTACTTCGAGCCTAGCCGCCAGCGCCCTCGTCGACCACCGGCAGCAGATCCACGCGCCCGCGCTGTGTGTCGACACGCGCGACCCGCACGACGACCGGGTCGCCCAGACGCAGCGTCGTGCCGGTCCGCTCGCCGCGCAGAATGGTGCCCTCCTCGTTGATCTCCCACCAGTCGCGCTCGCCCGACGGGGCGTGCATGTTGCGCACGGCGAGCATGCCCTCATAGACCGGCTCGCCCGGCTGCTTTGGACCGTCGACCGGTCCGGGCGCACGGCCGAACACGACGAACGCCCCGGCTGCGATCAGCCCGACGACTTCGCCGCAGAACTCCTGCTCCCAGCCCTCCTCATACAGCCGCCGCTCGAGGTGCAAGCAGGCGGCGACGTCATCTGCGGCGCGCTCGATCTTCATCGCCTCGCGCTCGCGTTCGGAGGTCCACTCCCCCAGCTGCGCAAGCTCGCCGGCGCGCGGTGCCGGCTCTTCCCCGCCAACCGCCGACAGCAGCGCGCGATGACAGACGAGGTCGGGATAGCGGCGGATCGGCGAGGTGAAGTGGCAGTAGTTCGCCGAGCGCAGGCCCGCGTGCCCGAGGTTCTTCGGCGAGTAGTAGGCCTGCTTGAGCGAGCGCAGGATCAGCGCGTTCAGCGCTCGGCCGCCGCGGCCGGTCTGGCGCACGTGCTCCTCTACGCGCTGTGAGATCACGCCCACCAGCTCGGCCGCCTGCGAGGAGGACATGCGCTCGGGCAGCGGCGGCGTGGGCACGTTCAGCGAGGCCAGCTGCGCGACGAGCCGCTCGACGCGTTCTCGCTCCGGGCGCTCGTGCACCCGGTACAGGCACGGGGCGCGCTGGCGCGCGAGCAACCCGGCGACTGCCTCGTTCGCGGCGATCATCAGGTGCTCGATCAGGCGGTGGGACTCGGTCTGCGTGCGCGCGCGTATTTCGGCGATGTTGCCGCGGTCGTCGAAGATGAACTCGGGCTCCTCGGAGTCGACCGCCAGCGCGCCGCGCTGCTCGCGCGCCCGCTGCAATGCGGCGGCGGCGGCGCGCGCGGCCGCAAGCGGCGCCGCCCATGGCTCCTGCGGCTGCTCCTGCCCGGCGAAGATCCTGTCGACGCGCTCGTAGTCCAAGGCCTCGTCCGAGCGGATCACCGAGCGATAGAACTCCGCGCTCTTGACCTCGGCGCCGCTGAGCTGCAGCTCGGCCGTCACCGTCAGGCGCTCGCGCGCGGGGGCCAGCGAGCACGCGTCGTTGGATAGCTCCTGCGGCAGCATCGGCTCGACGGCGCCGGGGACGTACACGCTGGTCGCGCGCTCGCGCGCCTGGAGGTCCACCGGCGAGCCCTCGGGCACGTACGCGCTCACGTCGGCGATGTGCACCCACACGCGCGTGGCGCCCGGGTCCAGCGCCTCGGCGGAGATCGCGTCGTCGAGGTCGCGTGCGGTGACCGGGTCGATCGTGAAGGTCGCCAGGTCCGTGAGGTCGCGTCGCGACGACACGTCGCCGCGCACGTCCAGGCCGCGGTCGCGCGATCGTTTGGCCGCATGCTGGACATGGCGCTCAAAGCCACGCGCGAGACCGCGTTCGCGCATCAGCGCTTCGATCGCCGAGCGCGCCGACTGGCGCTCCTTCGGCGGCCACACGACGCGCGAGTCGTCCTGCGCCGAGCGTTTCTGCCGTCGCTTCGGCGCCGGCCGCCGGCCGCTCACTTGACCTTCGCGGCGAGCGTGGTCAAGGCCACGTCGAGACCATGGTTTGAGTCCACGCCGTGACGCACGAGCACTTCGGGGGTGATGCCAGCGCCCTGCTTGACTCCCCCGCCGCCGAGGTTGCGTCCGCTCGGCGTGAAGTACTCGCCGACGGTGATGTCCAGCGCACCGCCGTTGGCGAGCGGCTCCTCCTCCTGAAAGACGCCCTTGCCGAACGTGTGCGTGCCGACGACCGTCGCGCGGTGGTGATCCTGCAGAGCCGCTGTGACGATCTCTGCCGCGGAGGCCGTGTTGGCGTCGACGAGCACCACGACGGGGATCGAGGGCGAGATCGCTCCACCGGTGGCGCTGAGCGTCTCACTCGGCTGCGTGCGTCCGCGCGTGGAGACGATCGTGCCCTTCTCGACGAAGATGCTGGCGATCTGTCGTGCCTCGTCGACCAGGCCACCGCCGTTGGCACGCAGGTCCAGCACGATCCCGTGCACACGCTCGCGAAGCTCGCGTTCAACGCTTTCGCGCACTTCGCCGTGCGCGCCGGGACTGAACGTGGCGAGCGCCACGACGCCGAGCTTGAGGCCGTGGACGGTCTTCGTGACCGACGCCACGACCGGCTCGGAGATCGTCGCGCGGGTGAGCGTCAGGGTGTCTAGCGCCATGCGTCCCGCACGCTGCTGCTCGATGCCGAGCTTGACGTCCGTGCCGGGCGGCCCCTTGATCAGCGCGATGGCCTTTTCGGCGGAGAGCCCGGCGAGCTTGTGATCGTTGGCGATCACGATCAGGTCGCCCGCGCGCAACCCGGCATGCGCCGCCGGCGAGGCGTCGAACACGCGCGCGACGCGCAGGCCGCGGCGGTCCGCGCCGACCGATACGCCGATGCCGGTGAAGCTCGGCGGCTGGCTGAATTCGCGAAATTCACGCGGCGAGAGGTAGTGCGAGAAGCGGTCGCCAAGGCTCGAGACGGCGCCGGCGATCGAGGCATTCGTCAGCCGGCCCTTGGCGACGGGGCGGTAGTAGTCGCTGGCGATGCGGTTGATCGCTTCGTTGACGACGCGCGTCTCGTGGTCGGCGACGAACGCGCTGCGCGCGAATCCCGGAAGGTCTTCGGGGTGCCCACCGAGGTATACGCCGAGGATCAGCAGGATCGGCAGCGCCGCTGCGAGCACCGCCAGCAGCGGGTGTCGTCGTCTGGAGGGCATCGGCCCCGCAGACTACGGGTCAGACCCGGAGGAAGCGCCGCAGCGAAATGCCCGAGCCGGCGGCGGATACGGCTATCGCGCAGCCCATCAGGATCGCGATTAGCAGCGGGAAGGCGATCATGTCCGGCTGGGAGATCAGCTTGACCGTATTGGCGAGCGGATCGACGAGCGTGACCTTCGCCAGCGCGAGCAGACCGATCGCCGCGGCGCCGCCGATCGCGCCGAGGAACAGCCCCTCCAGCACGAACGGCCAGCGGATGAACCAGTCGGTCGCGCCTACGAGCTTCATCACCTCGACCTCGCGGCGGCGCGAGAACAACGAAAGACGAATCGTGTTGGAGATCAGCAGGATCGATGCGATCACCAGCAGCCCCGCCAGCAGCGCCATCGTGATCTTGATCACGCGCGTGGCCGACAGAATGGTGTTCGTCTGCGCCTGGCGGTTCTGCACGGCGGCAATCGCCGGGTCGGTCACCAGGCGCGTGCCCAGCGGGCTCGACTGGTCCAGCTCGGCGCGCACGGCGCCAGAGTTCTCCGGATGGTCGGGCGTGATGCGAAAGATGTCCGGCAGCGGGTTGTAGCCGATCAACGCGAACGCCTGCGCGTTGGCCTTCTTCTCGGTTTCGTAGCCCTGCTGCTTTGACACGAACTGGAGGCTCTTGACGTGCGGCGTTTTTTCCAGCTCGCCGCGCACGCGCGCGACTTCGGCGGCGCTCGCGCTGGTCGTCATGTCGACGTCGACGAGCACGCGCCCACGCACGTCGTTGGCCGCGCTGTTCGTAGCCTCGACGACCGGAATGAACACGCCGAGCACGAGCGTCGTGACGAGCACAGACGCCAGCGCCGCGAAGCTCGGCACGGCATTGCGCCGCATCGAGCGAACCGCTTCTTTGAGGAAGAAGCCCGGCTTCACGAGGTTTCGCGTTTGAGGCGCTCGCCGAGCTCGTCGGTGTTCTCTTCGCGCGCGCCGTACAGCCCCGATGCCTCGTCGCGCACGATCCTGCCGCGCTTGAGCTCGATCACGCGGCGGCGCATGCGGTCGACCATCTCGTTGTCGTGCGAGGCGACGATCACGGTCGTGCCGGCGCGGTTGATGCGGTAGAGCAACTGCATGATGCCGATCGACGTCTCCGGGTCCAGGTTGCCCGTGGGCTCGTCGGCGAGCAGCAGCGGCGGGTGGCTGGCGAAAGCGCGTGCGACCGCCACACGCTGCTGCTCGCCACCGGAGAGCTGGTGCGGGTAGTTGTGCAGCTTCGTCGACAGACCCGTCAGGCGCAGGATGTCGGGGAGCGTCGCGCGGATCTGCTTGCGCGGGGCACCTGTCACCTGCAGCGCATAGGCGATGTTGTCGTACACCGTGCGCGTCGGCAGCAGCTTGAAGTCCTGGAAGACCACGCCAACGTTGCGCCGGTAGTACGGGACCTTCTTGCGCTCGATGTCAGACAGGTCGCGCCCGGCCACGCGGATGCGGCCATCGGTCGGGTTGAGCTCCTTGATCAGCAGGCGCATGATCGTCGACTTGCCCGAGCCCGTCGGACCCACGAGGAAGACCATCTCCTGGCGGCGCACCGCGAAGGTGGCGAGTTCGAGGCCGATCCCGCCGGGCCCGTAGAGCTTTGAGACGCCGCGGAACTCGACGACCGTGTCGCGGTTGTCGCGCACCGGCGGCGCCGAGAGGCGCGGCTTGGGGTGCGCGCCACGGCGCTGGCGCTCGGCGATCTGAGGGCGCGCTGGCAGGGAGACCTCGCCCACGGGGCGATCCTCCTGCGGCGCAGTGACGGTGTCGGTCGCTCGCACGGCCTCCGAGGGTACCGTGGCGCTACGGCCTCGACGAGCAAAACTCCTGCATGCAAGTGGTTTTGCAGTTCGCCCTCCAGGCCGGGGAGCGGTGCTCGCGGGCGGATATCGTGGGCGGCGCGATGGCGAGCATCCAAACGACGACCGTTTCCGCCAACGAACTGCCGATCCACCGCATCGCGCTGGCGGGCACGCGCGCGCTGACAGTGCTCGTCGCATTCGACGCCGGAGCGCGTAACGAGCGCCCAGCGGAGAACGGCATGGCTCACTTCCTCGAGCATCTCGTGTTCAAGGGCGGCGAGAAGTACCCCAACTACAAGGACGTCAACGAGACCGCCGAGCGACTCGGAGGCGTGCTCAACGCATACACCAGCCACGATCTCGTGGCGTTCCACATCACCGTGCGCGCCGAGAGCGCCGGCGCGGCGATCGACCTGCTCACGGACTTCGTCGGGCGGCCGAAGATCGACGCCGAGGAGCTCGACCGCGAGCGCGGCGTGGTGATCCAGGAGATCAACCGCGCCTTCGACCAACCGTCGATGATCGCCGAGTACCTGATCGATCGCGCGGCGTTCGGCGAGCACCCGCTCGGGCGCACCGTGCTGGGGCCCGAGGAGAACCTGCGCGCCTTCACGCGCGAGGGCATCGTCGCCTTCCGCGAGCGTCGCTGGGCTGGCGCGCGCGGCGGCGCCTTCCTCGTCGGCAACCTCGATCACCTGCCCGACGAGGAGCAGCTGCAGGAGTGCTTCGCGCGCTTTCCCGCGCTGCCCACGCCCGACCCCTACGAGCCGACCCCCGACTTCGCGCCGCAGACGCTCGTCGAGGAGCGCGAGACCAACCAGTCGCACCTGCGCATGATCTACCGGCCCGACATCGCCGTCGGCGACGTGCGCCAGCGCGCCGCGCTGTCGATCTACTCGACGCTGCTCGGCGGCTCGATGGGGTCGCGCCTGTTCGAGGAGATCCGCGAGAAGCGCGGCCTCTGCTACTCGGTGTACGCGATCAACCACGCCTTCGCCGACGTGCCGATCCTGCAGCTCGGCTCGGGGCTGGAGTCGGCCAAGTGCATCGAGGCCTACACGCGCATGCGCGAGATCGTCGACGAGCTGCGCGATCACGGCCCCACCGAGGAGGAGGTTCAGCGAGCCCGTGCCTACGCCGCCGGGCGGCTCGTGCTGGCCTTCGAGAACACCAACGCGGTCGCCCGCTACGCCGCCAACCAGAGGATCGTCTTCGACGAGTCGATCGACCCCGACGAGGCGATCGCCGCGCTCGACGCCGTCACCTTCGACGAGGTGCGCGAGGTGGCCTCGGGCGTCGCCGACAAGCTGGCAATCGCCTGCGTCGGCCCGCACACAGCCGACGAGTTCTAGCGGCGCAGCGCGATCAGCTTCTCGGCACGGGCATCCTCGCCCACCGTCTCGACTACCCATCGCCTCGCCTCGTCGAGATCGACCGCCCGCGCCTCGACCATCGCTTCGATGTCGACCCAGTCGCGAGGACGGTCGTACATCGCCTTGAACACCGCCAGTCCGGTGCAGCCCAACACCGGGATCGTATGGCCCTCGAACGGGACCAGGCGTACATGCGCCGCCACATGATCGTGGAAAGGCAACACGCTCATAAAGAGGTCGACGGGCGTTATCCCCCACCGCAGCCTGACCTGGCCATCTCTTTCCGCCTGCTCCAGGCTCAGTCCGCTGAACTCGACCCCCTCGGGCAGCGCGGCGAACACGTCCTTCGCTCGCTCCGGGCCGGTGAAGACGTTGACATCGACGTCTCTCGTCCCGCGAGGTTCGAGCGTGCAATAGCCGAGTGCGATCGCACCTCCGATCGCGTGGGGTATGTGCGCCGCGTCGAACGCGTGGTGAATAGCGAGCAGTTGATCGCCGAGCTCACTCACGAGCGCAGCCGAATCAGGGGGGGGTACTCGAGCTCGAGTCGCGGCCGATACGGCATCGACCCAGCGAGATCGAGCACCTGCGAAAGGACCCTACCTGCGTGCTCAGTCGCCGAGTCGTCTGCCACAGGGACCATCTCCAGCTCGAGGCCGGCGGCATTTGCAATGCGTCCCAGCGCCGCGACTGACGGCTGACGGCGACCGTGCGCGTAAGCGCTCAGAACCGAGCGATCGAGCCCTGCGCGCCGGGCGAGCTCGGCCTGACTGAGCCCGCTGCGGTGGCCGATCTCGACGAGAAGCGTCGCAGCGAGGTCATCTTGCCTTGCGTACATAGGCGTATGTTAGCATAAGCGCCTACGCTCAATGTGATTTGTTGACGTATTCGCCTATCCGAGTGCGACCATGCGGTCGATCGGCACCCGCGCCCGCACGGCGATCTCCTCGGGCACGCGCACCTCGTACTTCATCTCGCGCAGCGCATCGCGCAGCTTCGGCAGCGTGATCATCTTCATGTAGACGCAGGAGGCCTCAGCGTTGGCCGGGATGAACTCGATGTCCGGCGCGGCCATCTGCAGCGGGTGCAGCATGCCTACCTCGGTCGCCACGACCACATCGCGCGTCGACCCGCTGCGCTCGGCGTCCTCGGCGTACTTGAGCATGCCACCCGTCGACAGCATGTGTACTCCCTGGGCTGAGATGTCACCGGCGGCGACGTACTCCATGACGCTCGTCGTGCAGCCACACTCGGGGTGGATCAAGAAGTCCGCGCCGGGGTGCGCGGCACGAGTGGCCTCGATGTCCGCCGGGCGGATGCCCGCGTGCACGTGGCACTCGCCGTCCCACACGTGCATGCGCCGGCCGAGCTCCTTCTCCACGTAGGCGCCCAGCCACATGTCCGGACCGAACAGGATCTCCGTGTCGTCTCCGTGGGTCTCATAGATGTGGCGCACGACGTCCACGGCGTTCGCCGACGTGCAGCAGTAGTCGGTCAGCGCCTTGACCTCGGCGGTCGTGTTGACATACATCACCACGACACCCTCGGGATACTCCGCCCGCCACGCGGCGAGCTGCTCGGCGTCGATCGACGCCGCCAGCGAGCAGCCAGCGTCGAGATCCGGGATCAGCACGGTCTTCTCCGGGCACAGGATCGACGCCGTCTCGGCCATGAAGTGCACGCCGCAGAAGACGATCGTCTCGCCGTCGGCTGCCGCCGCCCGGCGCGAAAGCCCGAGCGAGTCGCCGACGTAGTGCGCGACATCCTGCACCTCGGGCACCTGGTAGTTGTGCGCGAGGATCACCGCGCGGCGCTCGGCGGCCAGCTCGCGCACTTCAGCCTGCATCGCCGTGATCTCCCCCGGCGAGAGTCCGCCGCCGGGCCCGGAGGGAGCCATCGGCAGCGTCGGCACCATCGGTAGGTTCATCTCGATCAATTCTATCCCGCACCCCGCGCCCATCCGGGGGGGCCTGGCGGCAAGCGGATCGTGGGGGCGTTGCGCCGCGCGACCGCCGTTCAGGCGCAGATCACGACACCCGCCATGTCGCGCTCGCGCGGCCACGCGATCGTGTGCACATTGCGATCGGCGTCGGCCAGCTCCGGGCTCTCGCCGTCGATCACACGCGCCCGGTAGTCGATCGAGTCGACGAACTCGCTGTAGCCGAGCTTGGTGTCGTGCAGCTCGCACAGCAGCAGCGGCTGCTTGGATCGCAGCATCTCGCGCATGCCCTCGGCGACGATCAGCTCCGCCCCCTCGACATCGATCTTGATCAGGTCCGGCGCCGACACGTCGGGCCCCTGCACGAACTCGTCGAGCGTAACGGTCTCGACGACGATCTCCCCCGCCTCGGCGCCGTGGTTGTCCTGTTTGCTCGCCCCCTCGACGTTCAACGAGTGAAACGCCGACCACGGCGAGACGAACATCTCGGCCGTCCCGGTCGAGGAGGAGAGCGCCTTGTCGACGATCACCACGTTGGTCAGGCCGTTCAGCGCGATGTTGTGACGCAACGTGACGAGGTTCTGCGCGATCGGCTCGAACGCATACACCCTGCCCTGTGGACCGACCAGCCTGGAGCAGAGGATCGTGAAGAAGCCGATGTTCGCGCCGACGTCGTAGACCGTCTGCCCGGGCTTGACCAGTTCAGCCAGGGCCTCCTGGACCTCTGGCTCGGCGTCGCCGGTCAGATAGCGTACGAACGAGCCGCCCAGGTTGATCCGCACGCCCGCCATGCGCCCGCGCATCACGCGCAGGTCCCGATGGCGGATCGGCCGGGTGAGCGCCTGCACCACGCGGCGCCCGAGCGCACTGGAATGCTGGATCTCGTTGAGGGCACGCCACAGCGCGCGCCCCACCGCGCCGGCAAGACCTGTGACCCACCGCTTCGCGCGATCCCCAGATGAGCCAGGCCCCGTCAAGCGACCGATGATACAGCCGGCATTGTCTGCCTATTGACCAAGCTCGAGCAGCATCGATAGGTCCAGGGCGGGCGCCGAGTGCGTCAGCGCGCCCAGCGACACCCACTGCACGCCCGTCTGCGCGCGCTCGCGCAGCGTCTGCAGCGTGACGCCCCCGCTGGCCTCCAGCTGAGCCCGCCCGGCGACCTGTGCGACAGCCGCGCGCAGTTGCACGTCGTCCATGTTGTCGAGCAGCAGCCGCGGCACCCCCGCCGCCAGCGCCTGCTCGATCTCCTCGGGGTCGCGCACCTCCACCTCGAGCGTATGCGCCAGCGCCGGCGCCGCCGCGCGAGCCCGCTCGACGGCCGCGGCGATTCCCCCGGCAGCCGCGATGTGGTTCTCCTTGATCAAGATCGCGTCGTACAGCCCCGCGCGGTGGTTGCTCGCCCCGCCGGCCGCCACCGCTGCCTTCTCCAGCGAGCGCAGGCCGGGAGTCGTCTTGCGCGTGTCGAGCACCTTCGCGCCCGTCCCCTGCACCGCGCGCGCCGCCCGTGCGGCCATCGTCGCGACGCCCGACAGGTGTCCGAGGAAGTTCAGCGCCGTACGCTCGGCCGTCAGCAGCGCGCGGGCACGCCCCGCCACTGCCATCACCGGCCCGCCGCCCTCGCGCCACACGCCCTCCTCGACTAGCCGCTCGATATTCGCGTCCGAGTCGAGCACCGCGAACACCGTCGCCGCGGCCTCCAGACCGTAGATCGATCCGGGCGCCTTCTGCGTGACCAGCGCCCGCGCACTCGCGCCCTCGGCGACCGTCGCCGTCGTCGTCACGTCACCCGAACCGATGTCCTCGCGCAGCGCAACCTCGACCAGCTCGCGCAGACCGTCCACCTGTCTAGCTCTCCGAGGAAGCCGACGCCAGCAGGTACGCACGCACGAAGCCATCGAGGTCTCCCTCGAGCACCCGCTGAACGTCGCCCATCTCGACGCCGGTGCGATGGTCCTTGACCATCGTGTAGGGGTGCAGCACGTAGGAGCGGATCTGCGAGCCGAAGTTCACGTCCTGCGCCTCGCCCTTCTCGCGCGCGATCTCCTCCTGGCGTTCGCGCTCGCGCTGCTCCAGCAGCTTCGCCCGCAGCATCGCCATCGCCGTCGCGCGGTTGGAGGACTGCGAGCGCTCGTTCTGGCACTGTACGACGATCCCGCTCGGGCGGTGCGTGATGCGCACCGCCGAGTCCGTCTTGTTGACGTGCTGGCCGCCCGCGCCCGACGCCCTGTACGTGTCGACCTGCAGGTCGTCCTCGTTGATCTCCACCTCGCCCGTGTCCTGCACGACCGGCGCGACCTCCACGCCGGCAAAGCTCGTCTGGCGCCGATGCGCGGAGTCAAACGGCGACAGGCGCACCAACCTGTGCACGCCGCGCTCAGCGCCGAACAGGCCGTACGCGTTCTCGCCCGACGCGCGGAAAGTCGCCGACTTGATCCCCGCTTCCTCGCCCGCGCTCACCTCCAGCAGCTCGACCGAGAAGCCCCTTCGCTCGCCCCAGCGCATCTCCATCCGCAGGACCATCTCCGCCCAGTCCTGCGCGTCGGTGCCCCCCGCCCCCGCATTCACCGTCACCAGCGCATCGCCCGCGTCGTAGCGCCCGGAGAACAGTCGCTGCAGCTCGAGCTCGCCAAGGCGCGCTTCGACCGACGCGATCTGCTCGTCGACCTCCGCCTGCAGCGACTCCTCCTCGACGGCCATCTCGACCAGCGCGTCGAGATCGTCCACGTCGCTGCTCAGCGCCGTGAACGTCTCCAGGCGCCTGCTCGCGCGCGAGTGCTCGCCCGACACCGCGGCGGCCCGCTCGGAGTCGTCCCAGAAGCCCGGCGCTCCCATCTCCGCCTCGAGCGCCGCCACGCGCTCGCCCAGCGCAGCCGGGTCAAAGATAGTCCGCGAGCAGCTTCAACTGCTCACGGATCGAGGCCAGCCGCTCAGGTGTCGACTCGCTGGGAACGGTGGTGGCCACGCCTCCACGCTATCAACAGAGCCAAGACGCTGGTGTGGCTTTACTTTCGCGGACTGTGATAGCCATCGTCTATACAGCGTATATACGATGGCGCACGCAGCGTGCCGACGAGAGATGCCCCGCCCCCCTCGACGCCTCGACGCCTCGACGCGTCGACGCCTCGAACCCTCAACCCCGAAGCCCCGCCGATGCCGACGCCGACGCCGACGCCCTACGCGCCGTGGCACTTCTTGAACTTCTTACCGCTTCCGCACCAGCAGGGGTCGTTGCGCCCGACGGCGTGCTCCTCGTCGACGACGCGCTGCTCGACGACGGGTATCAGTTCTTCGCCTTGGCCTTCGACGTAGGCGTCTCCGTCCTGACCGACACCAGCGGCTGCAGCCGCCGCCGCGAGTGCGCCCGCTCCGGCCGCGCTTTCTCCGCCGGAGTATGAGACGCGGCCGGCGCGCGTCGAGCTGCCGGCGGGCGCGAACGGCGTCATCTGCGGCGCGGCCGCGCCGCCGTTCTCGCCCTCGACGTTGACCTCCACGTTGAAGATCATCCGGGCGTAGTCGGTCCAGACGCTGTTCATCAGGTCGCCGAACAGCGTGAAGGCCTCGTTCTTGTATGCGACGAGCGGGTCGATCTGGGCGAAGCCGCGCAGGTGGATGCCCTCGCGCAGGTAGTCCATGTCGAACAGGTGCTCGCGCCAGCGTTCGTCGATGATCTGCAGCAGCAGGAAGCGCTCGAGCGCGCCCATCAGCTCCTCGCCGAGCGCCTGCTCGCGCGCGTCGTAGCGCTCTGCCGCCATCGCGGTGATGCGCTCGGTGAGCGTCAGGCGATCGACCGTCTCGGGGTCGAGGTCGTGGTCGTCGAGGTCGAGCGGGAAGAACTGTGCGAGCGCGGTGAACAGCCCGTCCACGTCCCAGTCCTCCATGAAGTCGCCGGGCGTGTACTGGTCGACGGTGCGCTCGATCACGCCGGCGACTTCGCGGCGCGCCTCCTCGCCGATGCTCTGGCCTTCGAGCACCTCGTCGCGATAGGCGTAGATCACGCGGCGCTGCTCGTTCATCACGTCGTCGTACTCGAGCACGCGTTTGCGGATCAGGAAGTTCTGCTCCTCGACCTTCTTCTGCGCTTTCTCGATCTGCTTGGAGAGCATCCCCGCCTCGATCGGCTCCTCGTTGCCCTCCTCGTCGACGCCGCCGAGTTTGTCGAGGATCTTGTAGATGCGATCGCCGGCGAACAGCCGCACGAGGTCGTCCTCGGCGGACAGGAAGAAGCGGCTCTCGCCGGGGTCGCCCTGGCGCCCGGCGCGACCGCGCAGCTGGTTGTCGATGCGCCGTGACTCGTGGCGCTCGGTGCCACAGATGAACAGCCCGCCGGCAGCCATCACGTGCTCGCGGTTCTCCTCGACGATCCGTTCGATGGCCGGAAGCTCCTCGGCCATGCGACGCTCGTACTCCTCGGAGTCGGGGTCGACGCCCTGTCGCGCCAGCTCGAGGCGCACGAGATGCTCGGGATTGCCGCCGAGCTTGATGTCGACGCCGCGTCCGGCCATGTTCGTCGCGATCGTCACCGCGCCCGGCTGGCCCGCCTCGGCGACGGTCTCCGCCTCGCGGGCGGCGTGCTCGGGCTTGGCGTTGAGCACCGTATGCGCGACCCCGCGCTGCTTCAGTCGTTCGCCCAGCAGCTCAGAGACCTCGACGGAGATCGTTCCCACGAGCACCGGCTGCTTGTTCTCGTGACGCGCGGTGATCTCTTTGACCACCGCGTTCCACTTGCCCTCCTTGGTCTTGTAGATCTGGTCGTTGCGGTCGGCGCGCACCATCTGCATGTTCGTCGGCACCTGCACGACCGGCAGCTCGTAGATCTTCATGAACTCGGTCGCCTCAGTCAGCGCCGTTCCGGTCATCCCCGAGAGCTTGTCGTAGAGGCGGAAGAAGTTCTGGTAGGTGATCGTCGCGAGCGTCTGGTTCTCCTCCTGCACGGAGACGCCCTCCTTGGCCTCGACCGCCTGGTGCAGCCCCTCCGACCAGCGCCGGCCATCGAGGATGCGCCCGGTGAACTCGTCGATGATCTTGACCTCGCCGTCGATCACCGCGTAGTCGACGTCGCGCTTGTACAGCGACTCGGCGCGCAACGCCTGGATCAGGTGGTTGACGAGGTGGCCGTTCTCAGCGCGGTAGAGGTGGTCGATGCGCAGGAAGCGCTCGGCCTTGGCGACGCCCTGCTCGGTGATCGAGACCGTCTTGTGCTTCTCCTCGACCTCGTAGTCGAAGTCGGCGACGAATTGCTTCTTCGAGCGAGGGTCCATCCCTTCGGGCGTCTTGCCGGCGGTCATCTGCGGCGCCAGGCGCGCAAACTTGACGTACAGGTCGGCAGCCTGTTCGGGCGCACCGGAGATGATCAGCGGCGTGCGCGCCTCGTCGATCAGGATGTTGTCGACCTCGTCGACGATCGCAAACGGATGGCCGCGCTGGACCTTTTCGCCGAGGTCCGTCGCCATGTTGTCGCGCAAGTAGTCAAAGCCGAACTCCGAGTTGGTCCCGTAGACGACGTCGCATGCGTAGGCCTGGTGCTTCTCCTCGAACGGCTGCATGTTCGCCAGCACGCCGACGGTCACGCCGAGGGCGTCGTAGATCGGGCTCATCCATTCCGCGTCGCGCCTGGCCAGGTAGTCGTTGACGGTGACCAGATGCACGCCCTTGCGCTCGGGCGGGTCTGTTTGCGAGCCACCATCGCGCACGGCGAGCGAGTTGAGCACGACGGCGAGCGTGGCCGTCAGCGTCTTTCCCTCGCCGGTCTTCATCTCGGCGATCTGACCGTCGTGCAGGGCCATCGCGCCGATCATCTGCACGTCGAAATGGCGCATCCCCATCTGACGCTTGCCCGTCTCGCGCACGATCGCAAAGCACTCCGGGAGCAGCGCTTCCAGCGACTCGTCGTCGGCGGCACGCTCGCGCAGGACGTCCATCCGCTCGCGCAGCTCGGCGTCTGAGTCGTGCTCGAGCTCAGGCTCGAAGGCGTTAATCAGCGCTACGCGCTTCTGGTAGGTCTTGTACTTCTTCGCCTCGCCGACGTTCAGCGCGCGATCGAGCAGAGAGGGCATCGGCCCAAGGATAGCTCCCACGCGCGCGCCGTCTACCCACCCGAGGCGAGCGCCGGCCGCCCGCGCGGTCAGCCGAAGCTGGCGGTGACGGTCTTGCGTCCGCCGCCGTGACAGTCCTCCAGCGTGACCGCCAGCGGCCCATCCGTTGTCACGTTCAACTGCGCCGTGCAGTCGACTCGCGCGCGCGCCGCGTCGATTGTCACGTGCGCGACGTTCGTCGCCGTGATGTTCAGCGCGTCGCTCGCCGGCTCGCTGCGCGCAGGCCCCACGCCTTGCTCTGGCTGGTGTAGGGGATCGCCGGGATCTGCCCACCGGTGAGCGCGCCCGCACCATGCTGGGTCGCTCCGGGGACCGGATCGCCGACGCCATAGCCCCGCGAGCGCACGTCGACCTTGCCCAGCGGCGCCGCTGGGCTGGAGTCGCGCAGCGCGACGTCATAGACCCAGTAGGCGTGGCCGGCGGCCGTGCCGTCGGCCGGGAAGTCCATCGTCGGGTTGTACACGTACGTGACATGCGGCGGATCGGCGTCGATCGTTTCCGTCCCGAGGAAGGCGGCCGCCGGCGCGTATTCGTCGTTGAGCGCCAGCGTCAGGTGCTCGCCCGCCTGGAACTGGTCGAGCAAGCGCTATTGCCGCCGCTCGCAGCCCCGCGCGAACAACCGATGACTGCCCGACCCGCCGAGCGACTGACCCCAAAGCGACTCACCCCTCCAAATGAGACAACAGAACGACGCTGTCTCTACCCATCGGGACAAGCAGATAGACATGGGCGTCGGCGGCGCAAGGCCGCCGACGCGCCGTTACATCGTCGGCTGCGTCGCTGCAAGCCCCATCGTGCGCGCCGCCTCGGCCGCCATCCGCCGATCGACCGCCGCGGCGCGGGCCTCGCGACGGTGGCGCCGTTTGTCGCGGTGGCGCTTGACCTGGCGCGCGAGCTCGTCGACCATCAGGTTCAGCGAGTGCAGCATCTCCGGAGAGCGGTCGCGAGCGCGCAGCGTCACGCCCTTGAGATACAGCGTTGCCTCGGCGACGTGGCAGTCGGACACCCGGGGGTTGGGCTCC
>JADGPP010000120.1 GCA_017882375.1 Solirubrobacteraceae bacterium
AAGATCCTCGCCTCCGAGCTGATGTACGCGCTCGACAAGGACGAGGAAGAGGCCGAGAACTACCTCGACGAGCTGCTCGCCGACTCGGCCACCAGCCAGATGGCCGGAGCCGCGGCCGAGTAACGGGCTTTCGCGCACGCTCCAGCGCCGGCGACGGCTTGCGTGGGGCGTGCGCGACAGTCTCTGAGCATGACCATCGCCCTGATCGTGGCGGCGGGCTCCGGCGAGCGCCTGGGGGCCGATCGCCCGAAGGCGCTCGTGGAGGTCGCCGGGCGGCCGATGCTGCAATGGTCGATCGACGCGCTCGCTGCGATGGGAGAGGTGCAGCGGATCGTCGTCGCCCTACCACCCGGCACGCATGCTCCGCCGGGTGTCATCGGCGTTGACGGCGGGAGCACGCGCTCGGAGTCCGTGCGCAGGGCGCTTGCCGCGGCCGGCGACGGCGATCCGGTGATCGTGCACGATGCCGCCAGGCCGCTGCTGACGCCGGCGCTTGCGCGAGAGGTGACAGGGGCGCTGCAACGCGACGAGCAGGCCGCCGCGGCGATCGCCGCGGCGCCCGTCAGCGACACGATCAAGCGCGTGGACGCCGGCGGCGCCGTCTCAGAGACGCTCGCGCGCGACAGCCTGTGGGCGGTGCAGACGCCGCAGGTGTTCCGCCGCGGCGCGCTGGAGCGGGCGCTGGACGTCTCTGAGGATCTGCTCGCCGTCGCGACCGACGATGCCTGGCTGGTGGAGCGCTCGGGGGGGAGGGTGATCGTCGTGAACGTCAGCGGCGAGAACCTCAAGGTCACGACGCCGCTCGATCTCGAGGTGGCCGCGCTGCTGCTGGCGCGGCGCTCGCCCGAGCAGCCGTGAATCCTGCTTGAATCGCCCCGACGCGCACGTGCTCACCGACTACCACCTCCATCTGCGCCCCGACGATCTCGACGCGAGCGCGGACGAGTACTTCACCGAGGCCAACTTCCAGCGCTACCGGGCCGCGGCGAGCGAGCGCGGCATCGCCGAGCTGGGCGTCTCCGAGCACGTCTACCGCTTCGAGCAGGCGCTCGACGTCTGGCAGCACCCGTTCTGGATCCCGTTCGCCAGGGACGATCTCGACGCCTACTGCACGTTCGTGCGCGAGCGCACCGACCTGCGGCTGGGCATCGAGGCAGACTTCGTGCCAGGTGCCGAGGACCGAATTGCCAACCTGCTTCAGGCGCGCGACTTCGACTACGTGGTCGGATCGGTGCACTTCATCCGCGAGGGAGCCGTCGACATGGACGATTACAGCGTGTGGGATTCCGGACGCAGCGTCGAGCAGATCTGGCAGCGCTACTTCCAGACGATCGGCGAGTCCGCGCGCAGCGGGCTGTTCGACGTGCTCGCGCACCCCGACCTCGTCAAGCTGTGGGGCGGCGAGCGCCCGCTGCCCGAAGGCGACCTGCGTCGCTACTACGAGCTGGCGATCGACGGCATCGCCGACTCCGGCATCGCCGTCGAGGTCTCCACAGCCGGCCTGCGAAGGCGCGTGAAGGAGCTCTACCCGGCGCCCGCCTTCCTGGAGATGTGCCTGGAGGCCGGCGCGCCCGTCGCGCTCTCCAGCGACGCGCACCGCCCCGAGGACATCGGCGCCGACTACGACCATGCGCTCGAGCTGCTGGCGCAGCTCGGCGTCGGCGAGCTGTGCGTGTTCGAGCACCGCGAGCGTCGCCTGCAGCCGATCGGACCGACGGAGACGGCTGCGTGAGCGCGCTCATCGGCATCGGCTATGACTCCCACCGCCTCGCCGCTGGGCGGCGGCTGGTGATCGGCGGCGTCGAGATTCCCCACGGTCAGGGCCTGCAGGGCCACTCCGACGCCGACGTGCTCGCCCACGCGGTCATCGACGCGCTGCTCGGCGCTGCCGGGCTCGGCGACATCGGCGAGCACTTCCCCGACACCGACGAGCGCTGGCGCGACGCCGACTCGATGGCGCTGCTCAAGCAGGTCGTCGCCACGATTGACAGCGCCGGCATGGCGATCGTCAACGTCGACTGCACGCTCGTCATGGAGGCGCCAAAGCTCGGATCGCGCCGCGCCGCCATCCGCGAGTCGCTCGCCACGGCGCTGCAATGCGAGCCGCGACGCGTGAACGTCAAGGCGAGCACCGGCGAGGGGATCGGCTTCGTCGGCCGCGGCGAGGGAGTCGCCGCGCTCGCCGTCGCCAGCCTTCAGGCTCCCGCCGACGCGTCCTGACCGTCGCCAACGCCCGTGCCGGCGCGGGCGAGCGCTAGGGTTGCCGCGCGATGCGCTCGATACGCCTGCACGACACGCGCAGCGGGGACGTGCTCCCGCTGGCGCCAGACGATCCTGCCCGCGTGGGCATCTACGCCTGCGGGCCGACCGTGTACAGCCGCATCCACATCGGCAACGCACGCCCATTCGTCATCTTCACCGTGCTCAAGCGCTTCCTCGAACACGAGGGCTACGGCGTGAATCTCGTGATCAACGTGACCGACGTCAACGACAAGATCTACGACGCCGCAAACGCAGCGGATCGCCCGAGCGCCGAGCTCGCCGCCGAGATGACCGAGCTCTATGAGGCCGACACCGACGCGCTCGGCCTCGGCCGCCCCGACCACGAGCCGCTGGCGTCGCAGACGATCGGGCCGATCGTCGCGCACATCGCCGCGCTCGTCGACGGTGGGCACGCCTACGCGGCCGACGGCGACGTCTACTTCCGCGTGCGCTCGGACGCCGGCTACGGCAGCCTCTCCCACCGCCGCCTCGACGACATGGATCAGGGCGAGGACGTCGAGGGCGCGCAGCGCAAGGAGGACCCGCTCGACTTCGCGCTGTGGAAGGGCCACAAGGAGGGCGAGGACACCGTCTGGGACTCGCCCTGGGGAGCCGGGCGCCCAGGCTGGCACATCGAGTGCTCGGCGATGGCCGAGCAGCTGCTCGGCATCGGCTTCGACATCCACGGCGGCGGCTCTGACCTCGTGTTTCCCCACCACGAGAACGAGGCCGCGCAGACGCGCGCCGCCCGCGGCTCAGAGCTCGCCAAGCTGTGGATGCACAACGGCATGATCCAGTTCACCGGCGAGAAGATGGCCAAGTCGGTCGGCAACATCGCGCTGCTGGGAGAGGTGATCGAGCAGTACGGCTCCGAGGCCGTCGTCATGTACCTGCTCTCCGGGCACTACCGTCAGCCGCTGGCCTTCTCGATGGACGAGCTCGAAGAAGCCGATCGCCGTGTGCAGCGCGTGCGCGACGCTTTGCGGCGCCTCGACGTGGGCACGCCGAGCCCTCCCGACATGGCGCACCACGCGGACGCCTTCTTCGACGCGCTCGCCAACGACTTCAACACCCCCACGGCGTTGGCCGCGCTGTTCGAGTGGGTGCGCGAGGCCAATCGCCGCGGCGGCGACGTGGGCGATGCGGATCTGCGCGAGATGCTCGGTGTGCTCGGCCTCGGCGGGCTGACGCCGTTGCAGAGTGCCGGCGACGTAGCGGCGATCGACCCGCAGGCCGTCGCGCTGCTCCAGCAGCGCGAGCGAGCGCGCGCCGAGCGCGACTTCGCTAAGGCCGACGAGATCCGCGAGCAGCTGCGGGAGTTGAAGTGGGAGATCCGCGACGGGCCCGAGGGTCCCGAGCTGATCCCCAGCTCAAGACAGTGATCCTCTACGGCCGCAATCCCGTCTATGAGGCGCTGCGCGGCAGGCGGGCGGCGAACGTGAGCGACGTCTGGGCCACCGCACCTGCGGCGCGCGAGCCGTGGCTGGCGCGCCTGCAGCCGCGGATCGTCGCCGGTGAGGAGATCGAGCGTCGCTGCGGCTCGAGCTCGCATCAGGGCGTCTGCGCGGACGCCGGCGCATACCCCTACGACTCCGCCGATCGCCTGCTCGCCGGCTCTCAGCCGCTGATCGTCGCGCTCGATCAGATCCAAGACCCGCAGAACCTCGGCTCGATCTGCCGCACCGCCGAGTGCTCCGGCGCCGCCGGCGTCGTCATCCCCGAGCGCCGCGCCGCGGAGGTGACGCCGGCGGTCTGCAAGGCCTCGGCCGGCGCCGTCGAGCACTTGCGCGTCGCGCGCGTGCGCAACGTCGCCGACTTCCTCGCCGATGCGCGCCGCGCGGACTGCTGGTGCTACGGCGCCAGCGGCGACGACGATCGCGCCGTCGCCTACGACGCACCCGACTACGCCGGCTCGGGCGTCGTGCTCGTGCTCGGCAGCGAGGGCAGCGGGCTGCGCCCGCGCGTGGCCAAGGCGTGCGATGCCCTGATCGCGCTGCCCCAGCGCGGGCGCACCGAGTCGCTCGGTGTCAGCGCCGCCGCCGCGGCGATTCTGTACGAGATCTTGCAGCAGCGTGAGCCAAGCCTTGACAAGTCTCCATAACTGTGCGAGGCTCGCGCCGACATAACGCTGTACCTAAGGTTGAAGAAGCCTTGGGAATACTTAGCTTTGGCGCCAGGGGAGGAGTGCGCCACTGAGCAAATTGGGCCCTGCCATGATGGGAGGGCACTCGAAAGGATCTGCTCGTGGCTCGATTCTCCCGTAACCCTCAGTCTGAACTTAAGGTCGATGATGGGTATCTGATCGCACTGGCGAAGCTGGGCGATCGCAACGCATACGACCGGCTCGTCAGGCGCTATCACGGCTTCGTTCGCCTGAAGGCCTCCTCGTACTTCCTCGCCGGTGGCGACTCCGACGATCTCATCCAAGAGGGTCTCGTCGGCCTGTACAAGGCGATTCGCGACTTTCGCACCGATCGCGAGTCGAGCTTTCGCAACTTCGCCGAGCTCTGCATCACGCGTCAGATCATCACGGCCGTCAAGACGGCCACGCGCAACAAGCACACGCCGCTGAACCAGTACGTGTCGTTCTCCTCGACTCCGGCCGGCGCCGGCGACGACGTGCCGACGCTCGACCAGATCCTGCCCGGATCGACCGTGCACGACCCCGTCAACCAGGTGATCTCCTCCGAGGAACTGCGCTCGCTCGTCGGCTGCCTCTCAAGCGCGCTGTCAGAGCTCGAGAGCCGCGTGCTGTCGCTGTACCTCGACGGCTACTCCTACGAGCAGGTCGGCGAGCGCCTGGATTGCGACACCAAGACCGTCGACAACGCCCTGCAGAGGGTCAAGCGCAAGGTCGGCGCGCACCTGCAGGCGCGCGCCGTCGCCGCGTGAACGAGCCGGCGGCCGCCCCCGAGGGGACGGCCGCAAGAGCGCTGCGTCTTCGCGCCGGCTAGAGCTGGCCTTCGCCGGGCAGCCGCGTGTTGCCCGGAGCCTCGGGGTGCAGCGCCGAAGCCGGCGCCGGCGTCACGGTCATGTCGAACGGAGCGCTCGACGCGCCCTGGTTGCCCGGGTCGCCGGGGATCTTGATCCGCAGGTGATAGCTCCCGAGCGAGAGGAAGGCGTGCGCGATCGAGAACGCCGCCGCTTCACCCGCTTTGGCCGGAGCGCCCACCACACCGACGTCCACCACGTGCCAGCCGAGTTTCAACGAGCCCTGGCGCTCGAGGTACACGACGTGCCCGGCCGGCGCCGGCAGGACCGTCCCGGAGAACGTCGCCGGCTGTCCGGCCTGGACGGTGCTCGGCGCGGGCGCGACCGTCAGTGCGTATTTGACGCCCTCGAACAGGACCGCCGATTTCGTCGTGGCGCTGCTCACGCGGTAGAACGTGCTCGTCAGCGGCGTCTGCGTGAATTCGTAGGAGCCGCCGGTGCCCGTGTGACCGGTCGCCAACGGCGCGAAGCCGGCGCCTTTGGCCGCGCGCGAGTGCGCCAGCAGCGTGACCGGGGTGTTCGCCGCGGCTCCCGCGACCACGCCTTTGATCGTCGTCGACTGGCCGTAGAGCAGCGGGTCGGCTGCGCTTTCGAGCCTCAGCGCGGGATTCTGCGCCTGGGAGATCTCGTAGGACATCGGCGACGTGGCCGATGGCGCGTTGATCTTTCGCGGATGCACGACCACGCGGATGTTCGCGTCGCCGGGGATCACGAAGTTGTGCATGATCGAGTACCTGCCCAGCCCGTCAACGGTGCCGCGGCCGATCGCGCGCCATTCTTCGTTGGCGGTGGCGTTCTCGCGCTGAAGCACCACGACCGCACCCGCGTCAAGCAGGCTGACTTCGCCGGCGAACGTCACCGGGGGGTGCCTGCGCTTGTTGCCTGCGGACGTAAGCAGCTGCGCCCCTTCCGCAGGAGTCGGCGGACCCACGGTGATCGGCGCCGAAACCGTGATCGTCCGGTGGGAGCTCTGCGCGCCTTCGCTGACGGCGTAGAACGTGCTGTTCGTCGTAAAGACAGGCGGTGTCACCTGGAAGGCTCCACTGGGTTCCGTCGTCGCCGCACCGACCTGCGTGAAGCCCGCCTTCGGCGCCGACTGCTCGTACAGCGTGATCTGCCGCCCGGCGGCTTCTGCCGGCTGCGGGCATGTCAGCTTCCCGAACACCGTCGCCGATTCTCCGGTGGCGATCGGTGCTTTCGGGGTCTCCAGGTGGATCCGGCAGGGATGACTGGCGTGCGGGCGTGCGTTGTGCGCCCGACGAGCCGAAGCTCCCGCCGGGGCGAGCGCGAGCAACGTCGCGGCCGCTGCCAGGAACGGGACGAGCTTGATTGAACGCATCTGCGCGCCTCCTTTGAGGGGACTCGAGTGTGAATGCTGCTCAGCGAGAGGCCCGGTCGCGCCCGGCGCCACCGGTTGACTGCTGCATCTAACCCGCGTCCGGCCGCCTCGATGCGGTTCGCGCGCTCGAACGTCCGGCCAGTGCGCCGCAAGAGCCGCTGCGTACGCGCGATCGAGACCGGCCTGTGAGGCAAGCGACCGAGCGGCGCCGCCTGAGCCGGCGGCGGGAGAGACTACGAGCCGTCTACCGTCTCGCGCCGGCTCCAGCGCACGGCCCACTCGTCGATCGGCGCGAGCGCCGACAGCAGGCGGCGACCCTCCGCGGTGAGCTGGTAGCCGTTCGGGTCGCCCGTCGCCAGGATGCCGGCTTCGCGCAGCTCGCGCAGACGCTCGTTGAGCACGCTCGAGGAGACGTTGGCGCAGCGCAGCTGCAGGTCGCGGAAGGTGGCGGCCGGCTCCTCGCGCAGCTCCCACAGGATGCGCAGAGCCCAGCGGCAGCCGAGCAGGTCCAGCAGCGCCATCACCGGACGGCCGGACTGCGATCCGCGCACGGGACGGCCGGGGAGCGGTGCGCGCGATGGCCGCTTCATCGCTGGTGCTCGGCGAGGAACGAGTGCAGGAGCGCATTGTACGGCTCGCCTGTCGCCGGGATCGTGTGGCC
>JADGPP010000121.1 GCA_017882375.1 Solirubrobacteraceae bacterium
GATGACCGTGGCGCCGCTTACGGCGGCCGTGCTCGCCGGCTCGGAGAAGGAGGCGGGCATCGCCTCGGGCGTCAACAACGCGATCGCGCGCGTCGCCGGCCTGCTGGGCACGGCGGCGGTGGGCGCGGCGATCGCCGGTTCGTTTGCCTCCTCGTTGGATAGCCGCCTGTCGGGAACGGTGCTCGGGGGCGCGGCGCGCGCGGCGGTGGCGGAAGCCAAGCGCCTGCCGCTCGGGCGCCCGGATGTCCACGGCATGTCCTCAGGGCAGGCGCATGCGGTGACGGTCGCCGCCGAAGGCGCGTCGTTGCACAGCTTCCACCTGGGGATGGCGATCGCTGCCGCGCTGGTGGCGCTCGGCGGTCTGATCGGCGCGGCGGGCATCCGCAATCCCAAGCGCGAGGAGATCCTCGCTCAGCACTGCGCCGGCGGGCAACTCGTCGGCGCGAGCTCTGACATCGACTGGCAGGACACGCGGGAGATTCCTCAGCCGACGGGCTCGCCGGCGTAGGGCCCTGCGCCGCGGCCCTCGCCGCGTCGCGCCTGGAGCTTCGCCGCGTCGCGCCTGGAGCTAGACGGGCTCGCCGGCGTAGGCGCGCATCGCGTCGATGATCGGCCCGAGGCGCCGGCCGCGCTCGGTGAGGCGGTACTCGACGGTGGGCGGGCTGGAGGGGATGACGGTCCGCTGCACGAGGCCGGCGGCCTCGAGATCGCGCAGGCGCTCGGAGAGCATCCGCGGAGAGATCCCGGCGACGGCCTCGGCGAACTCGCTGAAGCGCAGCGCGCCGGTGAGCGCGGCGTAGATGATCGACAGCTGCCAGCGCCGCTCCAGGAGGTCCGCCGTCTGGCGGACCTCCGCGGGAACGGGCTTGCAGCGGCTAGGAGACGTGCGCGACATCGCGTGCGGGCTCCAGTGCGCGGTCGAGCACCTCCTGCACGGTCATGACCGGGTGGAAGGTCATCTGCTCGCGCACCTCCTCGGGGATCTCGTCGAGATCGCCTCGGTTTCGCTCGGGCAGGATGACGTCGGTCAGGCCGGCCGCGTGAGCGGCGAGCGCCTTCTGCTTGAGCCCGCCGATCGGCAGCACGCGACCCTGCAGCGTGACCTCTCCGGTCATGCCGACGGTGTGCTTGACCGGACGCCCGGACAGCAGCGAGGCGAGCGCGGTGACCATCGTCACGCCTGCGCTCGGCCCGTCCTTGGGGATCGCGCCGGCGGGAACGTGCACGTGGAACTCGCGGTTTTCGAAGGCGTGCTCGTCGATGCCGAGCTCCTCGGCGTGTCCGCGCACGTAGGAGAGGGCGATGCGCGCCGACTCCTTCATGACGTCGCCGAGCTGGCCGGTGAGCACCAGGGTGCTTCCGCCGGACCCGGCCTTCATGGCGGTGGCCTCGACGAACAGCACGTCTCCGCCGGCGCCTGTGACGGCGAGTCCGGTGGCGACGCCTGGCGTCGCGGTCCGCGCGGCTGACTCCTGGAAGAACTTCTGGCGCCCGAGCGCGTCGCGCACGGTCTCCAGGTCGATCTTCACGGGCGTCTGCTTCTTGGCGGCCTTCGTGGCCTTGGCCTTCTTGGCGGCCTTCTTGACCTCGGCGTCGGGAACCTTGCCGTTGCTCTTGGCAGCGGACTTCTCGGCGTCCTCGCCGGTGGCCTGGCGCTGCTCGTCGGTCGGCTTGTCGGTCTGGCTCTGTGCCGAGGCGATCTTGGTGGCGGTCTTACGCAGCACCGTGCCGAGCTCGCGCTCGAGGTTTCGCACTCCGGCCTCGCGCGTGTACTCGGAGATGATCGTGCGCAGCACGTCGTCTGAGATCTGCACCTCGTTCTCGCGCAGGCCGTTGCGGTCGCGCTGGCGCGGCCACAGGTAGCCCTTGGCGATGGCGAGCTTCTCCTCGGAGGTGTAGCCGTCGAAACGGATCACCTCCATGCGGTCGAGCAGCGGGCCGGGGATCGTGTCGGCGACGTTGGCGGTGGCCAGGAACATCACCTGGCTGAGGTCGAGCTCGACGTCGAGGTAGTGGTCGCGGAAGGAGTGGTTCTGCGCGGGGTCGAGGACCTCGAGCAGCGCCGCGGAGGGGTCTCCGCGCCAGTCGGCGCCGACCTTGTCGACCTCGTCGAGCAGGATCACGGGATTCATCGTGCCGGCGTCGCGCAGCGCCCTGACCAAGCGGCCGGGGAGCGCGCCGATGTAGGTGCGCCGGTGACCGCGGATCTCGGCCTCGTCGCGCACGCCGCCAAGGGACATGCGAACGAACTCACGGCCGGTCGCACGGGCGATCGACTCGCCGATCGACGTCTTGCCGGTGCCCGGGGGGCCGATCAGCGTGAGGATGGCCCCGGACTTGGGGTCGGCCTCGATGCCGCGGTCCTCGCGCAGCTTGCGCACGGCGAGGTACTCGGTCACGCGGTCCTTGACGTCTTCCAGGCCGGCGTGATCGGCGTCGAGCACGGCACGCGCGGCGACGGGGTCGAGGTGCTCGTCGGAGCGCTTGCCCCACGGCACGGCGATCAGCCAGTCGAGGTAGGTGCGGATCATGCTCGACTCGCCGGTCTGCTCGCCCATGCGCTCTAGGCGGGCGAGCTCCTTGAGAGCCTGCTCGGAGACCTCGTCGGGCATGTCGGCCTCGTCGATCTTCGCGCGGTACTCCTCGGCGACGGATGCGTCGTCGTCGCCGAGCTCCTTGCGGATCGAGTCCATCTGCTTGCGCAGGAAGTACTCGCGCTGCTGCTTCTCAGCGCCCTCCTGCACGTCCTCGCGGATGCGCTTGCGCACCTGCAGCTCGGCCAGGCTCTCGCGCTGGAGCTTGACGGCCAGCTGCAAACGGTCGGTGACGTCGAGCGTGCGCAGCAGCTCGACCTTCTGCTCATATGACAGGTTCGGCGAGTAGCCGGCGGAATCGGCGAGGCTGCCGGGCTCGGCGATCGCGCGCAGGAAGGCGGAGATGCGGCCGTCGTCGCCGCGAAGTTCGAGAATCTCCTCTACGACAGCGCGGTATTCGCGCTCGAGCTCGCGCGTGCGCTTGTCGACGGGCACATCGTCGTGGCGCTCCTCCACCTCGACGCGAAGCTCTCCTTCGGGGCCGGTCTGCGCGGCGCCGATCAGTCCGCGGTGCTCGCCGGAGATGGCGACCGCGCGGCCGCCGCCGGGCAGACGGATCTGCTCGGTGACCTCGGCGATGGTGCCGACCTCGAGAAACTCGTTCTCATGGCGCGGAACGAGGATCACGCGCTCGTCCTCGCCGACGTCGATCGTGAGCGTGATGCCCATGTTGGGGAAGACGACGGTGTCGTCGAGCGGAATCAGCCGCAGCAGCTTCTTCGGCTGCAAAGGCTCTGTGTGGGGACTGTCAGCGGATGAGGTCATCAGTTATCGCTCCATATGAGCTTACGAAAGTTTAGTTAGTATAGCGCGCTGTCGTTGCGCGCGCAAGTACTTTGCCGGTGACCCCGTAGATGGCTTGGTAGAGCCAAATATTGGGATGCCACAGCTCGTCGTGAGGGCGAAGTTGCCGGTGTCCCCGGCCGCCGAGGGAGGGCGAAGTACGGCACCGACAGGCTTTCGCTCGCGCTGGCGCTACCCGTGCCCACGACGACGGCGGCCGCGCGGCGAGCAGCATCGATCTGATCTTCGGCATCGATTCCCCGTTTCTTGTCTCGTTCGGCGTCCGGCGGCGGCGCCTCGCGGCGGATCGCCCGGCACCACCCCCGCTAAACCCTCTGCGCCGGACGTGTCCGGCCCCGCGGCCGGATGTCAACGGCTGCGGACCGCCGCGAGCCGCGCCTCGCGGGAGCCGCCCGGCGCTCAGCTGGCCGGATCTTCGAAGCTGACCTCTACGTTCTCCTCCTCGATGCGCTCCTCGACCTCCGCGGAGGATGTGAGTGCGCGCCTGTCGGCCTCTAGCAGCGGCTCGGAGAAGAAGCTTCGCGGCCACAGCTTGTGCAGGCGCACGACGTTGATCTCGGCGGCGAAGATCGTCAGCTGGGCGCCGAGGTAGAGCCAGGCGAGCAGGCCGAGCACTAGGGCGAAGACGCCGTACAGCGGTCCGGTGTGCTTCAGCTCGTGATCGATGTAGAAGCCGCCGAGGTGCTGCAGCAGCTGCCAGCAGACAGCCGCGACGATCACGCCGGGCAGCAGGTCGCGCCAGCCGACATCGACGGCCGTGAGCAGTTTGAAGGCCGTCATGAACAGCGCAAGGTTGAGGATGAACGCGACGAGGATCCCGGCGATGACAGCGGGCGCGCCGTGCGAGCTCGCGCCGACGAAGCCGGCGGCGGTCGTGGAGACGACGCTGAGCGTGCCGAGGATCGCGAGCATTCCGAGTCCGCGCAGATGAGCCATGAGGAAGTTCGGGCGGCTCTTGAACGGCACGTTCCAGATGCGGTTGAACGCGTTCTGCGTCGCGCCGGTGATGCCCATGCCGGCTAGCAGCGACCCGACGACGCCGATCGCCAGGCCGATGCCGCTGCCGGTCAGCGAGTGCAGTCTGAGCTGATCGCTGACGATCGGGAACTGCCCGAGCGCACCGTCGAGGATCTTCTTCTGCTCGGCCGGTTCGCCCTGCAGCACGAAGCCGAGGATCGTCACGAGCACGAGCAGCAGCGGAAACAGCGAGACGAAGCCGTAGTAGGCGATCAGCGCGGCGAGCTGGCCGGCCTGGTCGTCGCCGAACTTCTTGACGACGGCGGCGACGAAGCCGATCCGCGGGCTCTGCTGCTGGCGGTGGTCGAGTGCATGGAGGGTGTCGGTGATGCCCATCAGCCGTGCTCGAGCGGGTTTGAGCGGACGCGACCGTCGCTTGGCCGGTGCAATTGGGAGGGGGGTCTGCAGGCGATCGCGAGCGACATCCTCATGTGTCTACCCGATGTCGCCGCGAAAAACGAGCGGCGGGCGGCGAATCTCCGCAGCGGCGGAGCGGCCGCGCGCTGGATCTGGCGGAGGAGGTCGCGACCGTCGCGTGCGCCAAGCGCGACCTGTTGCTCCGTGTGCACCGGCATCGACTGCGGCCCGAGGATCTCGAGGATTGCTACAGCCAGGCGACGCTCGAGCTGGTCGCAAGCGCACAGAGCGGAGGTGTGTTTGCGAGCCGCCTGCACATCGCAAATGCCCTGGCACAGGACTACGTGCGCTGGGGTCTCCCCGGGCCGGGGCGTTGGGTGACGCTCTACTCCACCACGAGCCCGTCCGACCACACGTTCATGATGATCGCCGGCCTCAGACTGGACACCAGCCACAACGGCACGGACGTCGGCCCGAACGCCTCCGAAGACGGCCCGCGCTGGCGCATTCTCGACCGCATCCCGACGTGGGCGCACTGGTCGGTCCGCCACCCTCCCGGGTTGTAAGGTGCGCACATGCCTGAGCGCAAGGTCGACTACCTGCTGATCGGCGGCGGCTTGGCGTCGGCCAATTGCGCGCGCTGGCTGCGCGAGGAGGGCGCGGACGGCGAGATCGTGCTGGTGGGCCGCGAGCCGGACCCACCGTACAACCGCCCGAACTGCTCGAAGGGCTACCTGCAGGGCAAGGAGGAGCGCGAGGAGGCGTATTTTCGCCCGGACGAGTGGTGGGTGCAGCAGAACATCGATCTGCTCACGCGCACGAGCGTGACGGCGCTAGACGTGGACTCGCGCACGGCGAAGCTGTCGAACAAGCAGGAGATCGAGTTCGACAAGGCGCTGATCGCGACGGGCGCGAACGTGCGCCGGCTGAACGTCGACGGTTGCCAGCTGGAGCAGATCCACTATCTGCGCACGCTCGGCAACTCCGATGCGATCCGCGCGGGCGTGGCGGACGCGGAGGACGTGGTGCTGATCGGCGGCAGCTACATCGGCTGCGAGGTGGCGGCATCGTTGACGCTGCTGGGAAAGCGCTGCACGATCGTGATGCAGGAGCAGCACACGCTGGAACGCGGGTTCGGCGCGCAGGTCGGAGGCTTCTTTCAGGAGCTGCTCGAATCGCATGGCGTGACGGTGCACGGCAACGACGAGCTGGAGCGCTTCGAGGGGGAGCAGAGCGTGTCGGAGGTCGTCACGCGCGGCGGTCTGGAACTGCCGGCAGACGCTGTGGTGATCGGCGCAGGCGTCACACCGGACATCCAGCTGGCTCAGCGCGCGGGACTGCAGATCGGCGAGCGTGGCGGCGTGACGTGCAACTCGCGCCTGCAGAGCTCGGCTGCGGGCGTGTTCGCGGCGGGCGACATCTGCGAATACGAGTCGCTCGTGCACGGCGGCGCGCACATGCGCATCGAGCACTGGGACGTGGCGTTCAACCACGGAAAGACGGCGGCGCTGAACATGCTCGGGCGCGACATCGCGCACACGGAGGTCCCGTACTTCTTCTCCGTGCTCGCCGACTGGGGCGAACTGGAGTACGTCGGCCCGGCCTATGAGTGGGATCAGGAGATCGTGCGCGGATCCCTCGCGGAGGGTTCGTTCAGCAACTGGTACCTCAAGGACGGCGCCGTGAAGGCCGCGCTGAGCGTCGGGCGCTCCGACGACCTCGACCACGCTCGGCGGCTGATCGTCGCCGCCGGCTGGTTGGACGAGCGGGCCCGCGAGGCGCTCGGCGATCTCGACGCGGACCTTGACGCGCTCGGGCGCTAGTCGAGGCGGGGGAGGGGGACGATGGTAGGGGCCGTCACGCAGTTCACGCGCGAAGCAGAACACCTGCTGCGCGCCACCGGCCGCTTCGACTGGTCGACGGTCACCCTGCTGGCGCTCGTCATCTACGTCTATGCCGTCGAGGTCGAGCGCGCCAACTGGAGCGCGGTGCTCGCCGGCGTGGCCTTTTGGCTGATGGACTGGTTCAACGAGATCGCCAACGCGCTCGTGCTGCACTTCGACGGCCACGCGGCGTTGTGGACGGTCACCGGCCACACCAGCTTCCTGATCCTGATCGGGCTGACGGTCGAGATCTCGCTGTTCTTCGCGATCAACGGGATCATCTTCACCAAGCTCCTGCCGGCCGATCGCTCCGCGCGCATCCTCGGCCTGCCCAATCGCTGGGCGGTCGCGATCGGCCTGTCGCTCGTGTCGGTGGGCGTCGAGCTGCTGCTGCACGCCGACGGCGTGTTTCACTGGTACTACTGGTGGTGGAACGTGGCCAGCTTCCCGGTGATCGTGGTGCTCGGCTACCTGACGTTCTACGTCGTCGCGTTCATCGTCTACGACGCGCCGCGCCGCGCCCGTCAGCTGCAGATCGTCGGCTCGCTCGCCGCGCTCGATCTC
>JADGPP010000024.1 GCA_017882375.1 Solirubrobacteraceae bacterium
CGCAGCCGACGATGCGTGGCCGTCGCCGCGCGGAGAACGTCACGAAACTCGCCGGCAGCGGACCCCAGCACTCGAAGCGGCATCGGCCAATCGTTGCGGGCGCGCCGGACGCCTGCGCAGTCAGGGTGGCGCAATCGCGGCGGTGTCGCACGACCGCGCCAGAGCCGGCAGGACCCCCACGGGGGGGCGGCGAAGAGAGAAGGAAATGACACAGCCTCTCCAGCATCCGAAGCCGCCCAAGTTGGCCAACGAACGCACCGGCTTGAACGACAAGGTCGCGAACGTGATCGCCACGACGGTGGGCTCGGATGTGGATGTTCTACGCCAGCATCATCGGCTTCGCGGTCTGGATGGCCGGGCTCGGGGTCACCGTCGCGGGCGACAACTACCCATACAACCTCATGCTGCTCGCTGTCGGCGGCATCATGCAGTGGCTTGCAATGATCGCGATTCTCGTCGCGCAGAACGCTCAAGGGAACGTTCAAGACAAGCAGGTCGAGCGCCTACACAAGCTAGGTGTAACGACCCACAGCCTGGTCGTGGAGAACACTGAGCTGACCGAAGCGATCCATGACCACTTCATGAAGAAGAGCGGTTCCTAGCCGGCTTGCTGGCCGTGTAGCGGGCTTGGCGCGGACCGGTTGCCGAAAAGCCCGCGGACCACTTCGACCGCGAATTGAAGTGGCGCCAACTGTGGCTCGGTGGCCCGCAGTGGAGACCGACCAGACTAGGTACGGGCCTCCGATTCTCGCGCCCGCGGTCGCTACGAATGAAGACAGCCATCGACCGCACCGTGACGCTGCAGCCCCCGCGGTCGGCGCTACCATCCGGCCAGCCGCAACCCCACAATCCGCCACGCTGGCCGAGCCGCGGGTAAGGCCGGCAAGCACACCGTTTCGCAGCAGAGAGCGGCTGGACGGAGCCGGTGCCAGGCGTGCGCGCTGTCGTGGGATGGCCGAACGCCGGCTGGCGACGTCTGGCTTGAGCGCCTAGAGGCGCCCCCGTCGACCGCGGTAGGGACCCACGAACAGCAGCAGCGCCACGATAAGAAGAACCAACACCAGCGGGCTCACGAACGCGGCGCCCGCGACGCTGAGAATGATCAAGACGATGATGAGAAGCACAAGCAAGTCCATAAGAGTCCTCCTCCAGTTCGGATGCCCTGTGCGGTTTTCTGCCAGCCTACCTGTGGGCTGCGTAAACCAGCGTCGTGCGTCGTGCAGCCGACGACGATCCTCCCGCGCTACATGTTGAGAATGTTGACCGCGCGGGCGGCAACCAGGCCAACGGTCAGAGATGACGCAATCGACTCGATCAGCATCAGGCTCTTGATGCGAACGCTCAGCGGCATGGCATCGGTGGGACTGAATGTGCTCGCGTTCGTGAATGAGACATAGAGGTAATCCAAGAACGCTGGACGCCAGCCCGCAGTGATGGCTCGGAAGCACCCATTTGGGGAAAGGGGAAGTCTGGTGCGCGGGGCTCGGGCGCGGTGCGCATGTGCGGACCGCCGCGATCGACCTCCCAGAACCACAAGCCGAAGACGGCCACGTTGGTGAACCAGATCTGGGCGGCCGACAGAACCAGTGCTCGTCCGCCGGTCCCACTGCCCTTGAGCAGATAGTGGACGAGCAGTCCCTCCGCCGCGAAGTTAGCTGCGGTAACGATCCCGATCAACCCGATCGCGATACGCCGACGAACGCGCGACTGGGTGTGGTGACGATAGGGTGTCGAGATTATGAGCCCGAACGGCGAGGTCGTTCAGGTCTTTGAGGTGCTTCTCGACGCGATAGAGCTTGAGACAATGCGATGGGGTGCTCAAACCGCGCTAACCTCGCTCTAGATGCCCAACGAGCTCAAGATCGTAACCACGGTGAGCAACGAGGCAGAGGCCGAAATGGTCTGCGAGTCGCTGTCGGAGGCCGGTATCCGCTCGATGCCGCAGATGAGCAGCGGGAACATACGGCTCGGAGCTGCGGCCCCGCTCGACGTGTACGTCGAGGAGCAGCACTACGACAGGGCGCTCGAAGTCTTGAACGCTGCGGTCCCAAGCGACGAGGAGTTGGCGCGCCTAAGTCACGAGGCGGGCGAGAGGAGCGCACCCTAGATGCGACGCAATTGGCAGCGCACCGGGAAGCCCACCCAGCCGACCAAGCCCAAAGGCAAGGACAAGCAGGGCAAGCCTTACAAGCCGGTCCAGGCGCTTGAGAAGGCTGCCAAGTCTTCGTCTGGTTCCAAGGAGGCAAAGCTCAACGCACTTCGCAATGCGTATCCCGAGGAGTTAGAGGTCCAAGGCGACGAGCTCCGAGACGACGCCCGTCAAGCAGGTGCTTCGCCGAAGGAGACCGACAAAGCGGCAAACACGCCCCCTTCGCCTCCTCCGGGCGGCTAGAAGGGCCGAGCGCGAGCAGCGCGGAGCAGCCAGAGTCTACGAACATCGAAGTCCGCGAGTAGCGATGGTTGTACCCCACGGGTCGGACCCTCGGCCCGCTTCCGCTTCTGCTAGGCAAAGCGGAAGCGATGTCAACCCCACATGAGACGCCTGGATCGGACGAAACTCAGGCGTCCACGCCCACGCCGAACTTGTGCCTGGTTCCGTTGAAGAGCGAGCGTGCTCGGCCCACCAGATACGTGCGCGAACTTGCGAGCCAGACCACTTAGGGTCGAGGAGTCTCTGGCCCAGGCGCGATCGCCGGCGGGCGCCTCCCGAGCGCCAGCGCCGCCCCTCCCCCGGCGACCGCCCGCCACGCCCGCGCCTCCTGCGGCCGCGACCGTGCGAACAGCGCGACGCGCGGCAGGCTGATCGCCAGCTCGGCGATCCCGAGCACGGCGCGCTGCGCGCGCGAGAAGTGCGCGTCGGCGTACTGGACGATGCCGTGGTGGATCGAGCGGATGTGCTCGGCCTTGCCCCAGCGCCGGAAGCTGCCGCCGCCGAGGTGGCGAAAGACGGCGCCGGGCACGTAGAGGATCGGCCCGCGCTCGCTCAGGCGCAGCAGCAGGTCGGAGTCCTCGAACCAGAACCAGAAGCGCTCGTCAAAGCCGCCGACGGCGTGCAGCGCGTCGCGGCGCACGAGGATCGCCGCGGCGGCCGGCTGCGCCACCTCCTGCACGCTCGTGTCGTCCCACTGGGCGCCGTGGTAGCGGCGCGTGACGGGGTTGCCGGGCCACAGCTCCTCGACGCCGAGCACGATCACGAGGAAGTTGGCGAGCGTGGGGAACGGCCGCGGGCGGTACTGCTCCTGGGTGACGAGCGTCTGCGGGTCGACCAGGCGCCCGCCGGCGGCGACGGCGCGCGGATCGTCGTCGATCGCCGCCAGCAGCGCCCCGATCGCCCCGGGCGCGACGAGCACGTCGGAGTTGAGCAGAAGCACGTACGGCGCGCCGCCCTTGGCCACGCCGCGGTTGTTGGCGGCGGCGAATCCGTGCGGCACGTCCAGCGCCACGACCGTCGCGCGCTCGGCGAGCGTTCGGCGGGACTCTGCAAGGTCGTCCGCGAAGGCGTTGTCGACGACGACGACGCTGGCCACCGCCGGATCGTCGAGCTGGCCGATGCACTCCAGGGTCATCTCGGCCATGTCCGCGGAGACGATCACGACGTCGACGCTCGCCGCGTGATCCGTTGGCGGGCGCGCCGCGGCGCGTGAGGCGGCGGAGGCCGCGGGCTGTAGCTTGTCCGCTTCGATGGCGCAATCATTGCCGACGCAGACCGACGGGGAGGCGCCGCTGCTGACGGTCGCGGTGCTCTCCTACGACGGGCGACACCTGCTCGAGCTGATCCTGCCGTCGCTGGCGCGCCAGAGCTTTCGCGACTTCGAGGTCGTCGTCGTCGACAACGGCTCGCGCGACGACACGGTGGCGTGGCTGGGCGAGCACTGGCCCGAGGTGCAGGTGATCTCGCTGGCGCAGAACATCGGCGTGACGGCAGCGCTGAACGTCTGCGCGCGCGCCGGCCGCGGCGAGCTGGTGGGGCTGTTCAACAACGACCTGGAGGTCGATCCGGACTGCCTCGGCGAGCTCGTGGCGGCGCTGCGCGAGCACCCGCAGGCCGGCTGGGCGGGCGCGAAGCTGCGCGACTTCGAGCAGCGCGATGTGCTCGACGGCGCCGGCGACGTGTTCACGTGGGCGGCGACGGGCGGACGGCGCGGGCACGGCGAGCGCGACGTGGGCCAGTACGACGAGCCGCGCGCGATCTTCGGCGCGTGCGGCGGCGCGGCGCTGTACCGGCGCAGCACGCTGCAACAGGTCGGCGACTTCGACGAGGACTTCTTCGCCTTCTACGAGGACGTCGACTGGAACCTGCGCGCGCAGCTGGCCGGCTTCAGCTGCCGCTACGTGCCCAGCGCGGTCGTCTACCACATGGGCAGCGCGACGATCGGACGCGGACTGTCTGACTTCACGCGCTACCACCTGTGGCGCAACACGCTGTGGATCATCGCCAAGGACCTGCCGGCGCGCGCGCTGCTGCGCCACGCTCCGCACCTGCTGCTCGGCCAGCTCGTCAACCTGGCGGTGGCGATCCGCGACCGCAAGCTGACGATCTGGCTGCGCGTGTGGCGCGACGCGCTGCGCGGCCTGCCGCGGATGCTGCGCAAGCGACGCGAGGTGCAGGCGCGGCGACAGATCTCGGCGAGCGCGCTGGACGCAGTCGTCGGCGCGGACGGCGGGCGCTGACCGTTGCCATAGCGGGTCGCCCTCAGCTGTCCAGCATTGGACTTTCGGACGCATTCCGGCAGTTGATAGGGTGTCCGCCGTAGCGCTTGCGTGCGCCACACCGGCTGTACGCACATCGTCTATTCAAGGGGGCCTCAATGCATTGGTCACTGCCGTTCCGCTGTGGCGCGACCAACCGCGCCGGCGGACAAGCCCGACGAGCCGATCGCTCGCGCAGAGATGCGCGGCGCTGGGCGCTTGCCGTGCTGGTCGGATCCGTTCTGCTGCTCGTCGTCGGTCCTGTAGCCGGCGCGCAGGCTGCCGGTACCGCCAAACTCACGGGCGAAGTGACCGCCAAAGGCGGAACCAAAGCCGGAGCCAAATTGCCAGGAATCGAGGTCACCGCAGAAGGCACCGGCGGCGAAGGGACAGCTCTTACCGAACCGGTAACCGGAAAATATACGATAGGCGAACTGGGAGCCGGGTCATACACGGTCAGGTTCCGTGACCCCAACCAAACCTACCTGCCACTCGAAGAATCAACCACCGTCGCCGTCGAAGGCGAAACCAAGACGCTCAACGCTAAATTGAAAGAAGGCGGCTCGATATCGGGCACGGTGACGAGCGCCGCCAATGGGGGCGGGCTCGGCGGCGTCTCCGTGTCAGTCACTGGGAAATCCGGGGAATCGGAAGGATTTACGGCCACCGAAGCCGACGGTAAATACACGGTCAAAGGTCTCGCGCCCGGGTTGTACACCGTCGAGTTCTCACCCAGTGGCGGCGAATATCTGCCGCGGAGTGAGGGGGCGACGGTCGCCGAAGCCGAAGGCTCAGTTACGATAGCCAACATCGCGCTGAAACAGGGCGGCAAGATCTCGGGCAGGGTCACCGATGCCTACACCCATAACGGGTTGGGGAAGATTGGAGTCGAAGCAGGAGGAGAATTCGCCTCGACCAACGACAACGGTGAATACACCGTGACCGGACTCTCGTCGGGCTCCTACAAGATCAGGTACTTTTGGGAGTTCTCTGACGCCGAAGTCAAAGAATTCGAAAAAGCGCCCAGATTCATCCCGAAGTACATCGAACAGTACTTCAACGGTCAGCCTTCGCAAGCAACCGCCAATACGGTAGGAGCCAGCGAAGGAAACGTTACGTCAGGGATCAACGTGGCGATGGTGCCCTCGGCGCCTGTCAATACCGCGCTGCCGGTCGTCTCCGGCACATCCACCGTCGGGAGCCCGCTGTCGTGCTCAAGCGGATCGTGGACAGGGGAATCCCAGATCAAGCTGTCCGTGGGCTGGCCCCTGACGACACCTTTCGGCTACCAGTGGCTGCGCAACGGGGCGGCGATCGCGAGTAGCACGTCGCCGACCTATATCGTCCAGGCCGTCGACCTCGGACACGGCTTGGAATGCGAAGTGACCGCGACCAACGAAGCGGGCCACGCCAGCGCCAAGAGCACTCCGTTCGCGGTGGTGAATCCGGTGCCGGTCATCACGACATCGGCGTCGAAGCTGCGGGTGTCGAAGAACTCGACCACGGTGAGCATCAAGTGCGCGAACGCGGCGTGTGTCGGCACAGCTCAGCTCGTCCAGACGGTGATCGTCAAGCATCGCAAAGGCAAGAAGAAGGTCTCCAAGAAGACGACGCTGGTCGTCGCGGCGGGGTCCTACTCACTTGCCGCGGGCAAGACGGGGACGATCACGCTGCGCCTGACGAAGGGCGGCAAGAGCAAGCTCGCCAGCGCCCACCGACTAACGCCGAAGCTCGTCGTGTCGGTGACGGGTGGTAAGCGACTTGAAAAGACGGTGCAGCTCAGCCTGGCTGCCGCCAAGAAGAAAAAGAAGAAGTAGCAGTGACGCGTCGCCGCCCCTGTCCGTCTCGTGACGGGCAGGGGCGGCAGCGCACCGAGACGGCCGCGGCGCGGCGACGGATCAGCGCCGAGCAGCTCGACCCCTTCGTTGGGATCAACGGCGGAGACGACTAACCCGCGGCCCCAGACGCGCCGGGTCTATTGCGGGTTCTTGACGAACAACAGCGTCAATGCCGGCCCGCGAAGGTCGCGCCGTTCGACCGGCGCAAGCAGGCGCGAAATCGCCTGGGCGGCTCGGACCGTCACGGCAGCGCTGTCCTTCGCGGCCGGTCTGCGTCTCAGCGCATAGGTCCAGCCGTGCAGCGCGCAGATCCTGCCGAAGAGATCGTCGGTCGTCGCGGCGACGAGACGCAGGCCGTGTGCGCGAAGGCGCGATGCGAGCGCCTGCTCGGGAATCAGGCAGAGGTGACGCGGGGCGTCCAGGTGCGCCCACCGTGCCCTGAGCAGACGGAACTGAAGCGACCTCGGATTTGGCACGCCGATCGCCAACATTCCGGCGTCCTGCAGCCGCTGGGCTGCGGTCGCAAGCATCTCGCCGGGATCGCGCAGATGCTCGAGCACGTGCCAAAGCGAGATCACTCGCGCAGGCGCCTGCCGCTCGAGCTCGGCGATCGGCTCGTCGCTGCAGATCGCGTGAACGCCGAGACGACGGTTCATGTAATCGCAGCACCGCTCGTCCATCTCGATCGCCGTCACGTTGTAGCCCGCATGCTTCGCCGCGGCGGCAAACCCGCCAGGACCGGCGCCGATGTCGATCAAGCGACCGCCCGGCTCGGCAAGGCGCCGCAGCATGGCGACCCTCGCCGTCTCGACCTCGGCCAGCGTCGGGTTGTGCTCCCACTCGGGGGTCCCGTCGGCCGCGAATCGGTGGTACTCGCCGGCATAGAATGGCGACAGATCCGCAGGCACGTCGACCATGAAGATCGTCTCGCATGCCGGGCAGCGGTTGTAGGTGAAGCGCGCCTCGGTTGTCTCCCGGTTGCGGTCGCGCGCCTGCAGGGCAAAGACCGAGTCCGCGCCGCAGAATGCACACGGTCGCGCCTGCGATGCCATCGCGCAGGACCCTAGCGAACGGCCGATGTGCGACGCGCCGACAGGATCTCCGCAACCTCCGGCGGAAAGCGCCCGAGCAGCGCCAGGATCGCGAAGTAGACGGCGCTGGCAACAACGATGCCGATCAGCGGATGGACCGGCAGCAGCAGACCCACGGCGACCGCCGCGCCGCCGGCCACCCCCGCGGCGACGACGGTCATCAGCGGCAGCGCTACGCCGTCGGCGGCGCGCCTGAGCATCACGGCCTGGCTCACCGCGAGCCCGAGCTCGGCGACCAGCGCGGCCAGCGCGGCGCCGCGGGCACCGAGCGACGGGGCGAGGGCGAGCGTCAGGGACGCAGAGATCGCCAGGGCGAGCAGATTCGACATCAGCACCGCGCGAAACCGGCGCAGCGTCAGCAGCGGAAACCCGCAGGCGACCGCGACGAACGTCGCGAGCACGGCAGCGCCCTGGATGCGCAGCACGACGATCGCCGGGTCGGCTTTGTTCGCGGCGAGCACGTGGATCGCGAATTCGGCGCCCACCTCCAGGCACAGCACCAGCCACACGCCCGCGAACAGAGCAAGCTCGAAGATGCGCCCGCTGGCATAGTCGAAGCGCGCGCGGTCGTCTCGCTGTGCGCGAGCGAGGATCGGAAACGCCGCGCCGATCACCAGCCCAGGTATGCCGACGAGCACTTCGGTTATGCGAAACGAAGTGGCGAAGTAGCCCGTCTGAACGGCGCCGGCGACGACGGACATCAGCACGATCGACACGCGGAAGTAGACGACGTTCACGGCGCTGATCACCGCCCACGGGATCGTCTCGCGCAGCAGGTGCCACCAGCGGCCCAGGTGAAAGGACGGACGCAGGCTCGTTTGGCCGATCACGAGCGGCAGCGTGAACAACAGCGACACGGCCGAGGCGGGAATCGCGACCGCCAACAGCGGCAGCACGCCCGCACCCGCGAGCACGAGCCCGACGAGCAGCGCGACGTTGACAACCTGGCGGACGAGTTCCGCGACCGATGCCCAGCCGAAGCGCAGCTCGGCCTGAAGCGTGACCGAAAGCAGGCTCTGCAGCAGCTGCAGCACCAAGCCGAAGCCCGCCAGCAGAGTGCCCAGCACGAGCGTCGTGCCATAGCCCGCGACAGCCGCAAAGGCGACCACCACGGCCACGCCGAGCAGCGTGAGAACGATGCGCATGCCCACCGCCGAGCGCATCATCTGTCGCTGGCGCGCACCGCTCAGCGTCGCAAATTCGCGCAGCACGATGCTGTTCAGGCCGCCCTCGGTGAAGCCGCTGACGATCGTGACCAGTGAGAGCACCGACACGTAGCGCCCGAAGTCGGCGACGCCGAGGTGGCGAACCAACAGCGGCGCGGAGATCAGCGACAGCAGGATGCCCAGCACGTAGGCCCCGGTTCGCAGGACGCTCCCGCGAAGCGCCGCCGGCCCGGCGGCGCTGGTCCCGAGAAGATCGCTTTCCACCACCGCGATCGGCTCGGGCGGCGGCATGCCCGGCTCGACGGTGGTCATCGCGGACATGCTACGCCAGCGACCCGCGCGCACGCCAATCGCGTGCTCAGGCGGGGCTACCCGGCGGCCGATCGGGCGATCCGGCGCCGGCTGCGAGCCGCTTGCGCCACCACGAGATCACGAGATCCAGGCCCTCATCGAGCTCGATCGAGGGGCTCCAGCGGACCTCGTCACGCAGTCGCCGAACATCGGCCACCAGCGAGGCCGGCTCGCCCTCGCGCGACGGCATGGCGCCCACCCGCAGCAGCTCCTCGGCCCCGATGCGCTGCGCGATCTGTCGGGCGAGCTCGCCCAGCACGGTCGCATTTCCCGAGGCAACGTTGACGGCCCCCGTCACCGTGCTGTCGGCGAGCGCGGCAAACGCGGCGCCCGCGTCGGCGCTGTGGAGGAAGTCACGGACCTGCGAGCCATCGGTCATCGGCGCCGGCTCCCCCCGCAACAGGGCCACGATCAAAGAGGGCACGAAGCGCTCGGGCGCCTCGCGGGGGCCGTAGAGGAGGAACAGACGGCCCCAGGCCAGCTCAAAGCCCTCCTGCTCGGCGAGCGTTGCCGCGATCACGTGCAACCCGTGCTTGGCGGCACCGTAGAGCGTCGCTGGTTGCAGGGGACTGCTCTCGGAATAGCGCTCGCTCGACCACTCGTACTCCGCACAACTTCCAGCGAGCACCGCGCGCCTGCCGCCCGACGCCGCGAACTCCCTGAGCAGCTCCAGCGACGCTCCCACCCAGCGCAGGTTCTCCAACGAGGACCAGAACCTGCCGTGCTCGGCGTACCACGCGAGATGAACGAGGATCTCCGGCTCGATCTCAGCCACGATCTCGCTCCCTGCGAGCAGGTCGGCCTCGTGCCAGGTCACGCCCGGGACAGCGGTGCCGGGATGGCGCGCCACCGCGTGCACCTCGTGACCAGATCCCGCAAGCGCGGTGAGCGTGTGACGACCGATGAAGCCGCTCGCCCCGGTCAGCAGGACCCGGCTCACGGCCGAAAGTCGGCGAAGGCGCGGTCGCGCTCGGAGACGATCCGCTCGCCATCGGGCTCCGGCCATTGAATCGCGAACGCCGGGTCGTCCCAGCGCACGCCTCGCGCCGCCTCGGGCACGTACGGATTGCCCATCTGGTAGAGCACTTCGGCGTCGTCTGAGAGCGTCTGAAAGCCGTGCGCGAGCCCCGGCGGGATGTAGAAGGCCAGGCGATTGTCGGCGCTCAGCTCCACGCCGTGCCAGCGGCGCAGGGTGGGCGAGCCGCCGCGCAGGTCGACGGCGACGTCGAAGATCGCCCCGCGCACGCAGCGCACGAGCTTTGACTCGCCGTGCGGCTCTGCCTGGTAGTGCATCCCGCGCAGCGTCCCGCGGCGGGCGTTGAAGGAGGCGTTGCACTGCACCACCGCCGGGTTCAGGCCGCGCGCGGCGAACTCGCCGGCGTCGAACGTCCGCGCGAACCAGCCGCGCTCGTCGCCGAGCAGATCGAGATCGACGACCCACGCTCCGTTCAGCGGCGTCTCGATGAAGCGCATCAGAGCAGCGTCAGCTCCGGCGTGCGCGCCGCGAACCGTCCACCCCACTCGCCGATGAATTGCAGCTGCGCGACGATCTCATCCTTGAGGTTCCAAGGAAGGATCAGCACGACGTCCGGACGGTCCTGACGCAGCTGGTCGGGCGAGCGGATCGGGATGTGGCTGCCCGGCAGGAAGTGCCCCTGCTTGTGCGGGTTCAGATCGCAGGTGTACTCGATCATGTCGCGCCGCACGCCGCAGTAGTTCAGCAGCGTGTTGCCCTTCGCCGGCGCGCCATAGGCGGCGACGCGCAGGCCCTGCTCCTTGAGGTCGATCAGGAAGCGCAGGATCTGGCGCTTGTCCTGCTCGACGCGCCGCCCGTAGCCCGCATAGGTCTCCAGGCGCTGCAAGCCGGTGGCCCGCTCGCGCTCGGCCAGCTCGCGCGCGGACGCGCTCTCGGGCTTGCCCGCGTCCTCGGCGTGGGCGGCGTAGATGCGCAGCGACCCGCCGTGCGTGGGCAGCTCCTGCACGTCGAACAGGCGCAGCCCGTGGGCGGCGAACACGGCGCTGACGGTGAGGAAGGAGAAGTAGGAGAAGTGCTCGTGATAGATCGTGTCCCACTGGTTGTCCTCGATCAGACGCATCAGGTGCGGGAACTCCATCGTGATCACGCCGCCGGGCTTCAGCAGCACCTTCATGCCGGCGACGAAGTCGTTGAGGTCGGGCACGTGCGCGAGCACGTTGTTGCCGAGCAGCAGGTCCGCCGCCGACTCGCCGGCGAGCCCGCGCGCGACGTCCTCGCCGAAGAACTCCACGATCGTCGGTATGCCCTTCTCGACGGCGACCTCGGCGACGTTGGCGGCCGGCTCGATCCCCAGCACCGATATCTGACGATCGCGAAAGAACTGCAGCAGGTAACCGTCGTTGGAGGCGATCTCCACGACGTGGCTGGCGCCGTCCAGGCTCAGTCGCTCGATCATCTGCTCGGCGTAGCGGCGGCTGTGCTCCAGCCAGCTGGACGAGTACGAGGAGAAGTACGCGTAGTCGGAGAAGATCTGCTCGGGCGTCTCGAACTCCTCCAGCTGCACGAGAAAGCATTTCGCGCAGACGAGCGCGCGCAGCGGGTAGAACGGCTCCATCGCGTTGACGCGCTCGGCCGGCAGGTAGGCGTTTGCCAGCGGCGACATCCCCAGATCGGCGAACACCGCCTCCACCGGCGCGCCGCAGAATCGGCAGGCGGTCGCCGTCATGCCGAGTCGGCGGCGTACGAGAAGGCCTCGATCTGCCCGAGCGTCACCGCACGCATGTCCGCTCCGTCGCGCAGCGCCTGATACCACTCGACGATGCTCTGCAGCGCCTCGTGCAGGCCGACCGGCGGGCGCCAGCCGAGCTGCTGGCGGGCGCGCGAGGAGTCCAGCTTGAGGTAGCGCGCCTCGTGCGGATGCGGGCCGTCGTCGAGCGTCCAGCCCAGCTCCGCCGGCCACAGCTCGGCGATCCGCTCGACCAGCCAGCCGACCGGGCGCGCATCCGCGTCGGAGGGTCCGAAGTTCCAGCCCGCTGCGTGCTCCGCCGACTCGTACAGGGCCTGCGCGAGCACCAGATAGCCGCTGAGCGGGTTGAGCACGTGCTGCCACGGGCGGATCGAGTTGGGGTTGCGCACGCGCGCCGGCTCGCCGGCCAGCGCGGCGCGCATGATGTCCGGCACCAGGCGGTCCTCGCCCCAGTCGCCGCCGCCGATCACGTTGCCCGCCCGCGCCGAGGCGATGCGCGGGCCGTCGGGGTCGGCGAAGAAGGAGCTGCGAAAGGCGCTCGTCACGAGCTCCGCGCAGCCCTTGGAGTTGGAGTACGGGTCGTGCCCGCCCATCGGCTCGTCCTCGCGGTAGCCCCACTCCCATTCGCGGTTCTCATAGCACTTGTCCGAGGTGACGTTGACGACCGCGCGCACGCCCTCGCCGTGGCGGCGCACCGCGTCGAGCACGTTGACCGTGCCCATCACGTTCGTCGCATACGTGTCGCGCGGCTCGACGAACGAGCGCCGCACGAGCGACTGCGCGGCCATGTGCACGATCACCTCGGGCCGGCTGGCGGCGACCGCGCGCGCGACCGACTCGGCGTCGCGCACGTCGCCCTCGATGCTCTCCATGCCCTCACCCACGCGCGCCAGGTCGTGCAGCGACGGTTGCGTCGGCGGACCGGAGGAGAACCCCGTCACGCGCGCGCCGAGCGACTGCAGCCACAGCGCCAGCCAGGTGCCCTTGAAGCCGGAGTGGCCGGTGACCAGCACGCGCCGCTCGCGCCAGAAGTCCGGGTCGACGACCGCCGGAGCTGCCGAGGAGGAGTCGCTCATCGGTCTATGTCCACGTCCGCCACGGAGGCGTTCCCGAGCTCCACAGCTGCTCGAGGTGATGACGGTCGCGCAGCGTGTCCATCGCCTGCCAGAAGCCCTCGTGGCGATAGCAGGAGAGCTGACCGTCGCGCGCGAGCGAGCGCATCGGGCCCTGCTCCCAGACGGTGTCCGCGCCGTCGATGTAGCGCCCGACGTCGGGCGAGAGCACGAAGAAGCCGCCGTTGGTCCAGCCGCCGTCGCCGCGCGGCTTCTCCTCGAACTCGCGCACGCGCGCCCCCTCGACGTCGAGCGCGCCGAAGCGACCCGGCGGCTGCACGGCGGTGACCGTCGCGCTGGTCCCCTGTTCGCGATGGAAGGCCACGAGCGCCGTGATGTCGATGTCGGCGAGGCCGTCGCCGTAGGTGAAGCAGAAGTCCTCGTCGCCCACGTACGGCAGCACGCGCGCCAGGCGCCCGCCCGTCATCGTCTGCTCGCCCGTGTCGACGAGCGTCACGCGCCACGGCTCGGTCTCGGAGCGATGGACCTCCATGTCGCCCGAAGCCAGGTCGAAGGTCACGTCGCACGTGTGCAGGTAGTAGTTGGCGAAGTACTCCTTGATCAGATAGCCCTTGTAGCCGAGGCAGATCACGAAATCCTCGATGCCGTGGGCGGCGTACAGCTTCATGATGTGCCAGAGCATCGGCTTGCCGCCGATCTCCACCATCGGCTTGGGACGCACGGCGGTCTCCTCGCTGAGTCGCGAGCCGAAGCCACCGGCCAGGATCACGGCCTTCACGGCGAGCAGGTTATTGAACGGCTCAGCGGCCCACAGCCGTCGCGGCGCCGGCGGGCACGCGAGAGCGCGGGCCGACCGCGGTCCTGCGGGTGTCAGCGCTCGTGCACGGCGACGACGTTCGACGCTCCGCCGGCGAACGGGAAGTCGGACTCCGGTTCAGAGCGAGCGCGGAAGCGGTAGTCGGCGGGGCCCGGGAACTTGAAGCGGTAGGACGCGCGATAGCGCCCGCGCGCATCCGTGCGTACGACCTTGAACTCGATCCACGCGCTGCCCGGCGAGCGCGCCTCGAGCACGAGCTGCTTGCCGCCCTGCGGGATCGGGCCGCCGCGCAGGCTCCCGTGGAAGAAGATGCTGCGCCCGACGCTCGTCGTGTGCGGCGACACGCGCAGCGCGATCCCCGCGCGCACGTTCAACGTGAGCGTGCGCGTGGCGACGGCAAGTGCGTCGCCGACGTGCGCGCGATAGGCGAAGCGCAGCGATTTCGACGACGCGCCGCCGGCGATGCGCACGCTGAAGCGCCCGTCCGGGCCAGTCTGCGGGCCCGTCATCTGCACCGGACGCGCGCCCGCATAGGACGGCGTCACGCGCATGTCGATCGCCGCCCCCGCGATCGGCACCCCGCCCGGCCCGGTCAACCGGCCCGCGAGCGTCCGCGCGCGGCCGAAGCCGGTCGTGACGCTCGCCCTGCGCGTGCCACTCCAGCGCACCGACAGGGTCGCCTGCGCCGACGCGTTCGTGCCGTTCGCCGCGCCCGGCGCGGGCGCATTGGCGACCGCCACGCTCCTGTCCAGCACCGGCGCGGCGTTGCCCGCCGCATCGATCACGCTCACGACCAGATGGTGCGCGCCGTTGCCCACCTTCGTCGTGTCGAACGGGACGTCGACGCTCACCGACGGCTCGCACGGCTGCACGTACTCAAACGCCGCCAGCCCATCCGTCGTCTGCCCAACATCCCTGCAGCGCCCGCCATTGGAGTCGAGCACCGTTCGCTGAACCACCTGCCCGTCGACGCTGAACAGCGCCTCGTACACACCCGACCCCGCGTCGGTTGCGTCAAACGCCAGATCGCTCTGCCCCAACACCGTCGGCGCACTCGCCAAGTCGCCGCTCACGTTGCTCGCATGCGGGCCTTCGTTCTCTTCCAGCGTCAGGTCGGCGGCGTAGACGTAGCTGACCGCGGCAAACCCGTTTGGATCGCCCGTGTTTAGTTCGCAAACGTGTCCCGGTATCACCCCACAGTTCGCGTTCACGGACAGTCGTGATCCGAGCGAGCTGGCAGGTACGGGCACGCGATTCTGCGGCGAGAAGACGGTCGAGAATGTGCCCAACTGCTGGCAGCCAAGCGTGTAGATGCATTCGTCGAACGCGAGGTTTTCGTTGGGTCCGGTCATCCACAGCTGGTAGGTCGCGGTTTCGGCGCTGTGACCGTGGACATAGCCGGCTCGCCAGAGGGTTGCGCCTGAGATGCTCGTGTCCGCCGGGCTGGCGAACGCCCACGTTGCCTTGTCGATCTCCGCCCCATGAATCGTCTGATCGCCGAGCGCCGCGACGAGCGCGCCGCCTTCGGGGCACGTGTTCAGCGCGAAGTCATCGAACGCTCCGCCGGCCGCGACAGACCCGCTCCACCCATCAGCCGGAGCGGTTTCGCCGGACGGCGTGCGGCACGAGTACACGTGGTAGCGGCCGGCGTGCGCGGCGACAGCGCTCAGCGCAAGCGCGAGGCTCGCCGCGAGCGTGGCCAGCTTGAAGATCCGTCTTGCCATACCATCCGTATGTCGTTGAGAGGAGCCTCATGCCCCCCTTCGGAATTGTCCCACTCCGCCGACGTGGCGGCAACCAGCATCGGCGATGGGCCCGGAGAGCGCAGACGTGTGTCAGCGCGTCTGCGACTGGAGGCTAGATGCGGGCGCATCGCGCTTCATACAGCGGCCTCTGGTGGCGCTCGTGCCGCTGGCGATAGCCATGGTATTTACGCGGCGGGGGCTGGGTGTGTGCATGTGCCGCCGGCGATAGCCATGGTATTTACGCAGCGGGGACTGGGTGTGTGCAAGAACACGCAGCGATAGCCATAGTATCTACATTGTATATACGATTGCTACCGCAACGCGTAAAACGAAACACACACCTCAGGAGCCGCAGCGGGCTGCTCTCGCGCTCACGCCGTGAACGCGATCGGCAGCTCAGCCAGGCCGTAGATGCCCGACACGCCCTCGAACACCGGCTCGCCGTCCAGGCGCAGATCGTGCAGATGCTCCGCCAGGAACGCCAATCCCTCCTGCAGCTCCACACGCGCGAGGTTCGCGCCGAGGCAGTAGTGCACGCCAGCGCCGAACGTCAGCGGACGCGCGCGTCCGCGGTCGGCCATGATGTCGAAGCTGTCCGCGCCGCGCTCGCCCGCCTGCTCGTCGTCGAGGTCGCGGTTGCCCGTGAACGCACACACCATCACCACCGTCCCCTCCGGGAACGTCACGTCGCGGTACACCACCTCCTCGGTAAGGATGCGCGCCGTGAACGGCGTGATCGGCTCGTAGCGCAAGGCCTCCTCGACCGCGCGCTCGGCCAGCGACGGATCCGCCGCGAGCAGCTCCCACTGGTCGGGGTTTTCCGCCAGCAGCCGCACCGCGTGCGCGAGCTGGCTCTGGCTCGTGTCGACCCCACCCACCAGCACGTTGAAAACGAGGTTGATGCACTCCACGTCGCTCAGCCGCTCGCCCTGCTCCTCCGCCGCGATCAGCCTTGAGATCAGGTCGTCGCTCGGGTCCTCCCGGCGCGCGCGCACGAGCTCGCGCGCGTACTCGTAGAACTCCTCCACCGCCTGCGTGATCTGCTCTTTCTCCTTCTCGTCGGACATGCTCACCGCGTCGAACTGCCGCTGTATCCAGTTCGACCAGTGGTGCAGCCGCGGCGCATCTTCCAGCGGCGCACCCATGACGGTCGCGATCGCCAGCGACGGATACGGCTTCGCGAACGCATCCACGAAATCACAAAAGATCATCGCCTCGTCCTGTTCGTCGGCGTCCGGTCCCGACGACGCCGCGATCGCCTGCGCCAGCAAGTCGCCCAGGAACTCGCGCATGATCGGGCGGTAGCGCTCGACCGCGCGCGGCGACAGCGCCGGGTTGACCAGGCTGCGCAGGCGCGTGTGATCGGCGCCGTTGACGTGCAGGATGTTGCGCCGCATCTGCTCGTACAGCGGCCCTTCCGTCACGCCGAAGATCTCCGCGATCTTCATCCCCGGGAAGATCGCCGAGCGCGTGCGCAGGAAGAACTCGCCCGCCTCGCGGTCCAGCGTCATGTAGCCGAACGGCGCCTGCGCCAGCCAGCCGCGCTCGCGCGCCTGCGCCATCGCCTCGTGGAAGCGCTCGCCGCGCATCGCCGCGTCGGTGTAGTCAAACGTCCCCAGCTCCAGCTCGCTGACCAATGCCATCGCGCCCGCCATCCTCTCAGCTCGCCGCCGCCGGCGGGCGCGCCAGCTTCTTGCCCGGGTTCAGCAGCCCCTTCGGGTCGAACGCCAGCTTGATCTGCTCGTGCAGCTGCACAGCCCGCGCGTCCCACTGCGACGTAAGCAGCCCGCGCTTGAGCCAGCCGACCCCGTGCTCGGCCGCGATCGAGCCGCCCAGCTCGCCCACCAGCGAGAACAGCTCGGCACCCACCGCCTGCGCCCGGTCCAGCTGCGCATCGTCGGCCGGGTCGACCAGCACCGTCGCGTGCACGTTGCCGTCGCCGCCGTGCCCGAACGCGCACGAGCTCAGCCCGTGGCGCGCCGCGATCTCCTCAAAGCGCTCCAGCCCCTCCTGCAGGCGCTCGACCGGGAACGACACGTCCTCTGACACCTTCGCCCCGCGCACGCCCGAAAGCACGCCGTTGAACCCGTCGCGCCAGCGCCACAGCGCCGCCGCGTCCTGCGGCTGCTCGATCGCCAGCGCGCCGCCGCCCAGCAGCTCGCGCAGCTCGTCGGTCTGCTGCTCGACCTGCTCGCGCGTTCCGTCCACCTCCAGCAGCAGCGCAAATCCGGCGCCGTCCGGCACCTCGCCCGGATACCCGCCCGCCAGGTGCGCCAGCGTCTCGCCGTCGGCGAAGTCCATCGCCGCCACCTCCATGCCCGCTGCCGGCACGCTCAGCATCGCCGCGCAGCCCTCCGCGCGCGTGCCCACGAACACCACCAGCGCGACCTGAGCCTCGCGCGCCGGCAGCAGGCGCAGGCGCACAGCCGTGATCACGCCCAGCGTCCCCTCCGAGCCGATCAGCAGGCTCTTGATGTCATAGCCCGCCACGTCCTTGCGCGCCCACCCGCCCACCTGCACCAGCTCGCCCGGCGCCAGCACCGCCTCAAGGCCCGTCACCCACGCCCCCGTCACGCCGTACTTCAGAGCGTGCGGCCCGCCCGCGTTCGTCGCCACGTTGCCGCCGATCTGCGACTGCTCAGACGCCCCCGGATCGGGGGCGAAGAACAATCCGTTCTCGCGCGCCAACCGCTGCACGTCGCGCGTGCTCACCCCCGCCTCCACGAACATCCGCCACAGCCCCGGCTCAAGCTCGCGCACCGCGCGCACGCGCTCCAGCGACAGCACCACGCCCCCGTCCGTCGGCACCGCTCCACCCGTCAACCCCGTGCCGCCGCCGCGCGCCACGATCGCCACGTCATGCGCGTAGCACCAGCGCACGACCGCCGCGACCTCCTGCGCGCTGCCCGGCAGCACCACCGCGTCCGCCCGGCCGTGCAGGCCGCGACGGCGCGACGCGTCGCTGTTGTACGGCGACTGCGCCGGCGCATTTAGGACGTGCTCTGGGCCCAGCAGGCGGGTCAGGTCGTTCTTCAGAGAGTCAGACACCGTCACTCAATCCGAGTCCTCGTTATGGCTAACTTGCGGGCGGGTGCGCCAAGCCGCGAATATGGCATTTCGTCCCAGCTCCGCATCACACTGCACCCATGGCAATGCGCCGCGTCTCGATCCTGATCCTTGATGAGGGCAATCTGGCAGAGATGGCACGCCACAGCGTCTCGGCGGCTGAGGTCGTGCAGGTGATCTCAAATCGCCACATTACCGCCGCGAACCGCCGAGGCGAGAAAGGCAGCATCCTGCTCCTCGGTGAAACCGACGGCGGGCGCACCTTGACGATCCCCTTGGCACCGACTGACGATCCGACGACCTGGCGTCCTGCGACTGCCTTCCCAGCTTCACGACATCAACAGATCATCTTTCGCCAGCGAGCCCGATAAGTCATCATGGGAGATATGAACGCCGCAGATTTTGATCCGATCGATGAGCAGAACCTGGAAGTCCAGGAGGGTCATCCTGTCAAGCTGGTCGTCTCGGTTGAGCTTGATGGCGAGGAATCGCAGCTGGTCGCCGAACTCGCGCAGGCCGAGGGCACTGATCCGGCCGGGACGCTGCGGGCCGCCTTGCGCTACTACGCAGCGGCAAGAGCGCAGCGCGTGTCGCACTGAGTCCCAGTCGAGCGCCTTCAGAGCCGGATAGCATCTATCCGCAATGGCCGTGAGCGCAAAGCCCCCCGAGCGGGCACAGGGAAAGGACGGCGAGAAGGACTTCCACACCCTGTCCGGCGAGCCCGTGCGCGAGCTGTACACCCCCGAGGACCTTCCCGAGGGGATCGGCGGCGCGCAGGACCCGATCGGACGCCCGGGCGCCTACCCGTTCACGCGCGGCATCTACGAGTCGATGTACCGCGGGCGGCTATGGACGATGCGCCAGTTCGCCGGCTTCGGCACCAGCGAGGAGACCAACGAGCGTTTCCGCTACCTGCTCGACCACGGCCAGACCGGCCTGTCGACCGCCTTTGACATGCCCTCGCTGATGGGCCACGACTCCGACCACGCGCGCTCGCTCGGCGAGGTCGGGCGCGAGGGCGTCGCCGTCGACACGCTCGACGACATGCAGACGCTGTTCGGCGGCATCGACCTCGGCGACGTGTCCGTGTCGATGACCATCAACGCGCCCGCCGCGATCATGCTCGCCTTCTACGTCGCCGCCGCCGAGGCCGGCACCGGCGCCGCCGGGCCAGTCCCGCCCGAGCGCCTGTCGGGCACGATCCAGGCCGACATCCTCAAGGAGTACATCGCCCAGAAGGAGTGGTGCTTCCCGATCGACCCCGCCATGCGCCTGTGCGGCGACATGATCGAGTGGTGCACGCAGCGCATGCCCCGCTGGCATCCGATCTCGATCTCCGGCTATCACATCCGCGAGGCCGGCTCGACCGCCCAGCAGGAGCTCGCCTTCACCCTCAAGGACGGGCTCACCTACGTCGAGCAGGCCGTGCAGCGCGGCCTCGACGTCGACGACTTCGCGCCGCGGCTGTCGTTCTTCTTCAACGCGCAGATCGACTTCTTCGAGGAGATCGCCAAGTACCGCGCCGCCCGGCGCATCTGGGCCCGTGAGCTCAAAGAGTCCTTCGGCGCCAAGAGCCCCCGTTCCTGGCAGATGCGCTTTCACACGCAGACCGCCGGCGTAAGCCTGACCGCGCAGCAGCCGCTCAACAACATCGTGCGCACGACCGTCGAGGCGCTCGCCGGCGTGCTCGGCGGCACCCAGTCGCTGCACACCAACTCCTACGACGAGGCGCTCGCCCTGCCCACCGAGGAGGCCGTCACGATCGCCCTGCGCACGCAGCAGGTGATCGCCCACGAGACCGGCGTCGCCAGCACCGTCGACCCGCTCGGCGGCAGCTACTTCGTCGAGGCCCTCACCGACGAGATGGAGCAGCGAAGCTATGAGTACTTCGCCAAGATCGACGAGCTCGGCGGCATGGTCGAGGCCGTCAAGCGCAACTACCCCCAGCGCGAGATCGCCGACGCCGCCTTCACCCTGCAGCTCCAGATCGACGCCGCCGAGCGCGTCGTCGTCGGCGTCAACCGTTATGTCGCCGAGGACGAGCAGCCGATCCCCACGCTGCGCATCGACCCCACGCTCGAGCGCAAGCAACTCGACCGCCTGCAGGCCGCACGCGCCAAGCGCGACGGCGCCGCCGTCGAGGCCGTCCTCGCGGCCCTGCGCGAGGATGCCGCCCACCCCCGTCGCAACCTCATGGAGCCGCTGCTCGCCTGCGCCCGCGCGCACGCCTCCGAGGGCGAGATCATCGAGTCGCTGCAGCAGGTCTTCGGCGATTACACCGAGACCCCCGTCTTCTAAGCACGCGAGGCGCCATTGCGCGAGGCGTGCTCGTGCCCGGCCCGTGCTGCGCGAGGCGCGTGCTGCGCAGGGCGTGTGGGCGGTGTGGATGCGTGCGCTGCGTGCGCTGCGTACGCGATGGTATCTACGCGGGAGGGATGTGACGTTCGCTTCACCGACCGCGTATAGCAATGGTTATACGCGGCGCGCGAGCGAACACACGACACCTCCGCGCGCGCAGCCCCAGACGCCCTTCGCTGCGCCTTCGCTGCGCAACTTCCAACGGAGCTGACGTGATCGGAAGTTAGGATTCGGTGCTGCAGCACCCACACGCTCCCGGAGGCTCTATGAACAACTGCAGGCGCTCGACCGCGCTCGCGCCGCTGGCAACCCTCGGCCGGGCGGGCGGCGCGTGACCCATAGCCGGCTACGAAAAGGCCTGCTCGCCGGTGCCGTCTTCGTCGTCATCGCCAGCGCCACGACGCTGGCGATCGCCTCGCGACGCATCGTCGCCGAGCAGGCGGCCTTTCGTGCGCCGACCGCGGCGCGCTGCTATCCGAGCACGTTGAACCGCTCGGCGACGCTGCCCGGCACGAGCCTGAACGTCTCGCCGCTGCCCGACACCTACGAGGCCTCGGCGCGCGCGCAGATCAGCCTGCTCGGCGCCCCTGCGGAGTCGATCGGCGGACTGCACGTGAGCGGCTCTGAGAGCGGCTCGCACAGCGGGCGCCTGCGCGCCTACTCCCAGGGCGACGGCGCGAGCTTCGTGCCATCGGAGCCCTTCTCCCGGGGCGAGACGGTCACGGTGCGCGGCGAGGTCAAGGCGGGCACCCACACGCAGCGCTTTGCCTACCACTTCGTCGTCGCAACGCAGGACGTTGTGCCCTTTGCCAAGCCGTCACTGCCCTCGGGCCTGGACCCCAACGAGAAGCAGCACTTCCACTCGGCGCCCGGTCTCGAACCGCCGGCGCTCGCCGTCTCGGCGCGCTCGGCCCAGAGCGCACCGGGGGACATCTTCGTCGCTCCCTACTCCGGCCCCGGCCCGCCTGGCCCGATGATCTTCGACGAAGCCGGAAACCTCGTGTGGTTTGACTCGCTGCCGAAGGGCATCGCCGCGGCGACCAACCTGCAGGTGCAGCAGCTGGGCGGCAAGCCGGTGCTCACGTGGTGGCAGGGCTACATCCCGTCGCAGGGATACGGCCAGGGCGAAGAGATCATCGCCGACTCCTCCTACCGCCAGGTTGGCCGGGTGCACGCCGGCAACGGCTACAAAGCCGACCTGCACGACTTCCACCTGACGCCACAGGGCACGGCGCTGCTGACGGTGTTCGCCCCGATCGACTGCAACCTGTCGGTCGTCGGCGGACCGAGCGGCGGCGCCGTGAGCGACAGCATCTTCCAGGAAGTCGACCTGCGCACGTCGCTTGTGCGGCGTGAGTGGCACAGCCTGGACCACGTGCCGCTGACCGACTCCTACAGCTCGGCGACGGGCAGCAGCACGACGTGGCCATTCGACTACTTCCACATCAACTCGATCGAGCAGCGCGCCGACGGGTCGACGCTGATCTCCGCGCGCAACACGTGGGCGATGTACCTGATGGACACCGCCAGCGGCCGCGTGCAGACGTGGATCGGCGGCAAGCACTCGACGGTCAAGCTCGGTGCGGGCACGAGGACGGCCTACCAGCACGACGCGGAGACGCTCCCCGACGGCACGATCAGCGTGTTCGACAACGGCGCGGCGCCGAAGGTCCACCCGCAGTCGCGCGGGCTCGTGCTCTCGCTGAAGGCGGGCTCTGTCAGCGCCGTCACGCAGTACGAGCACAGCCCCGCGCTGTCGTCCGGCAGCCAGGGCAACATTCAACAGCTGGGAAACCAGGACATGTTCGTCGGATGGGGGCCGGAGCCATATTTCTCGGAGTACAGCGCAAGCGGCCAGCTGCTGTTCGACGCGCACATGCACGGCTCCTACCAGTCCTATCGCGCCTACCGCTTCCCCTGGACGGGGGCGCCGGGTGGCGCGCCGTCGATTGCCGCGACGCCTGTCTCGGGCGGCCGCGCGGTGGTGTACGCGAGCTGGAACGGGGACACGCGCACGGCGAGCTGGCGCGTGCTCGCAGGCGCCTCGGCGCAGACGCTGACGCCGGTGGCGAGCGCCGCGCGCAGCGGCTTCGAGACGTCCGTCACGACGCCCGGCGCCGCGCCGTACGTCGCCGTGCAGGCGCTCGACGCTTCCGGAGCTGTGCTCGGCAGCTCGCCGACAATCCGCGGCTAGGCGCGCGGGTCGGACTCGCGCGTTGGCTGGTACGCTCTGCTCGTTTGACGTCAAGGCGGGGTTTTCAACCCAAGGAAATCGGGATATGACGGCGCGCAAGGCCAACTCCAAGCCCCGCAGGACCGACGCTTCCCCGCCATCCTCCGACGCCGCCCGCTACCGCCGTCTGCCCACGGGTGCGCACGGACTGACGCGCGAGGAGGTCGAGCGCGATCAGCGCGAGCGACTGCGATCGGCGATGGTCGAGCTGATCGCCCAGCGCGGCTACCCGGCGGTGCGCATCCTCGACCTCACCCAGCTCGCGCACGTCTCGCGACCGACGTTCTACAACCTCTACGCCGACAAGGAAGAGCTGCTGCTGAGCGCCTACGAGGACATCGCCGGGCGCACGACGGAGAAGGTCGCCGTGGCATTTGCCGAAGGGGAGTCGGAAGAGGAGAGCCTGCTGCTGGCGCTGCAGGCGTTCGCCGAGCTCGGCGCCGCCGAGCCCGAGGCGATGACGCTCGCGCTGCTGGGCACCTTCGGCGCCGGGCCACGTGCGTTGGAACGCCGTGAACGTACGCTGCAGGCGCTCGAACAGATCGTCGGCTCCGGACGGGCGCCGGCCGGCGGCGAGCAGCTGCGCGACCTAACCGTGAAGTTCCTGATCGGCGGCATCCGCGAGGTCTCGGCGACGCGCCTGCGCCGGGGCCGCGCGCAGGAGCTCGTCGAGCTGGCCGACGATCTCGGCGGCTGGGCGAGCGCCTACCCGCTGGCTCTGCCGCTAGGGCTGGAGGGGCCGCCTCACGTGCGGCCGCGCGACGGCGCGGTGACCGCCGAGCAGACCTCGCCGCGCAGTCGTCGCGCCGAAGGGCGTCTGCCCAGCGGACGCCATGACCTGCCGCGCGATCTCGTCGTCAAGAGCCAGCGCGAACGGATCGTCGACGCAACCGCGGCGATCGTCACCGAGAAGGGCTTCGCCGGCTTGACGATCCCCGAGATCGCCTCGCGCGCGAACGTCTCGCACGAGACCTTCTACGAAATGTACCCGACCAAGCACGACGCGTTCCTCGGCGCGCAGAAGGTCGGTCTGCACCAAGCGCTGCGCGTCACCGCCGAGGCCTATGAAACGCACAAGGGCGCATGGCACGACGGCGTCGCAGCGGGCATGCACGCGCTGACCGACTACGTCTGCTCGGAGCCCTCGCACGCGCACCTGACGCTCGTCGACACATTCGGCGCCAGTCCGGAGGCGATCGAGATCCGCGAGAGCGCGCTTCAGTCCTTCACCGTCTACCTGCAGCCCGGCTTCGACCACGCGCCGACGCACGTCGACGTGCCGGAGATCGCCGCCGAGGCCGTCGCCGGCGGGATCTGGCAGGTGCTGCACCACTACATCGAGCACCGCCGGGTGCACGAACTCTGCGACGCCGCGCCACAGCTGATCTTCCTCACGCTGAACCCGTTCCTCGGGCCGGAGGCCGCCGCCGACGTCGCGCGCCAGCCGGCCGGCCAGCTGCAGTCCAGCCGCTAGCTCAGCGCGGCGCCGTGCCGCTCACGAGCACGCTTGTGAGCTTCGGCAGGTATCCCGCGCGACCACCTGCAATGCCCGCGACCGCATCAGTCACGTCGCATGCCCTACTCGCTGGGCGCCCCGGCTAGAGGCTCGGCGACGGCAACCGGCGGGCCGAAGCTGACCTCCAGGCACGCGCCGCCGCCGCGCGCGTTGGCCGCCTTGGCATAGCCCTGGTGCGCCTCGGCGGCCTGGCGCACGATCGCCAGGCCAAGGCCCGAGCCGGGCAGCTTGCGCGCGCGCTCGGCGCGGTAGAAGCGCTCAAAGACCTTCCCCAGCTCGTCCTCTGAGAAGCCGGGGCCGTGGTCGCGCACCGTCAGCACGCCATTGCGCAGAGCGACCTCGACGACGCCGTCGGGCGGGCTCCACTTGCGCGCGTTGTCGAGCAGGTTCGACACCGCGCGGGCGATCCGATCGGCCTCGCCGCGGACGATCGTCGGCTGCAGATCGACATCGAAGCGAAGCTCGCCGCGGCGCCGAGCGCGGGTGACCGCATCGCCGACGATCTCGTCCACACGGACGTCCGTCAGCGCCGACTCGCCACGCGAGCCGCGTGCCAGCTCGACGACGTCGGCGACCAGCGCCGTCAGCTCGTCGAGCTCGTCGATGATGTCCGCGCGCAGGCGCCGCTGCTCGGCCTGCGGCAGGCGGTGCGCGTCCTCGAGGACCTGGATGTTCGCGCGCAGCGAGGCGATCGGCGTGCGCAGCTCGTGGCTGGCGTCGGCGATCAGCTGGCGCTGTGCCGACAGCGCGCCCTGCAGCGCGTCGAGCGTCGTGTTGAAGCTCGCCGCCAGCCGCGCGAGCTCGTCGCGGCCGCCCACCTCCAGGCGCTGGGACAGATCCATTTCGCCGGTGAGCGACTCCGTCCGGCGCGTAAAGCGGACTATCGGGCGCAGCGCCGTGCGCGCCACAAGCGCGCCCAGCAGCGCCGCGATGGCGATTCCCGCCAGTCCCACGACGAGCAGGATCAGCAGGATGCGATTGAGCTCGTGGTCGACCTCGTTCAGCGGTCGCGCGATCATCACCGCGCCCGAGGTCGCCGCAGCGGATTTCGCCGCAGCGGATGAGTGGACGCCGATCGTCAACACCCGCACGTGGGTGCCTTTGACGGTGCGGTCGCTGAGCGAGCGCCCGCTGCCGCGCGCGGCGATCTTGCGATCGGTCGCATTTGGCGGGACGGTCGGCGAGGAGCCCTGGCCACCGGGAACGTCGATCTTGCCCTGGCGCGAGATGAACTGCACATAGCCGGTCGCCCCGCCGAATTTCGCCGGCTGGATCGCCGCCGGGAACCTGCGAATGCGCGCGCCCTGCGGCGGTCGACCGGGGCCGAATCCGGGCCCGGCGTGACCGGGGCCGAGAGCGACGGCCGAGGTGAAGATCTGCGCGCGCTGGGACAGCGACTGGTCGATCTGTCCGCGCAGGTCGGAGCGCACGGCGAGATACAGGCTGACGGCGGCGACGAGGACCGCCAGCGCGACCGCGAGGCTCGCGACCGCGGCAATACGCGCGCGCAGCGTCACGGCTCGCGCGGGATGTGGCTGGCTCCCATGTCGTGATTGTGACCTACCCGCAGTGGCCTCCGAGCCCACTCCTACGTTCGTCTTAGCCGAGCCTTAGGGCGTTCTTGTGAACGGCGGCGATGCTCGACGTCGCTGCCTGCGCTGCGCGGGAGAAAGCTGCAACCCATGCCCAAGCTCAACGAACGACCATGGCTCAACCTCGCGCTCGGCGTGCTCTGCATCGCCGCGATCGTCGTGGCCTACACGACCGTCGGCCAGGCGTCTTCGGCAACGGCGCAAAGCCGCCGCACGGCGGCGGTCGCGCAGGGAGTCGTCCAGTCGACGGTGTCGGGCAGCGGAACGCTCAAGCCCGCAGCGGACATCAGCGTCAACTTCGCCACGAGCGGAACGCTCAAAGGAGTCTTCGTGAGCGTCGGCGACCACGTCAAAGGCGGTCAGCTGCTCGCCGAAATCAACCCGAGCAGCGCGGAGTCGAGCCTGCACTCGGCGGAAATCGCCCTGACTACCGATGAGGCCTCCTATCAGGACGCGGTCAAGGGACTCACGCCCGCCGAACAGCGCCAGGCCGAAATCAGCGCCGAACAGTCACGAGCGTCAGTCAACTCCGCCAGGCAGTCGCTCAAGCAGGACGAGCAGACAGCAAAATCCGAAGCGTCTTCGGCCAGCGTGACCGTCGCGCAGGATGAAGTCTCGCTGAAGAGCACCGAACAGTCGGTCGCCGTCGAAGCCAAGAGTCAGCAGGATTCGGTCAACCAGGACATAGGCCAGCGCAGCACTGATGAAAAAACGGTCGTCGAAGCCAAGTCTCAGGTCGAAGAAGCGAAGTCACAGCTCGCCGCAGAAAGGAACAAGGCACCGTCTAACGAACAGAAGGTGAACTCCGCTGAATCGAAGCTCAGCTCGGCCGAATCGGCTGTCAAGTCAGACGAAGCGAAAGTGGTTCAGGACGGCTACACGATAACCAGCGCGCAGAACAATCAGGCGGCGGGGACCGTCAAGGGCCAGCAATCGATCGACAGCGCGCGTAACGGGGTCACCAGCGCGAAGAAGACCAAGGCCTCGACCAAGCTCCACAACGACCAGACGATCGCGCAGGCGCGGACGACCCTGTCAAGCCAGGAACTATCGCTGCAGTCCACCCTGGCCTCCAACGAAGTCAAAGCCGCGCCGGCGAAAACGTCGACCGTAGTGAGCGCCGAGAACACCGTCAAGAGCGCGCGCATGACAGTCGAAAAAGCACGCCAGACGCTCTCCGAAACGAAGCTCTACGCACCCACCGAAGGCGTGGTCGCGTCGATCAAAAATACGGTCGGCGAAAGCATCTCGGGCACGGGCACAGAAGCATCGTCCAACAGCAGCGGCTCGAGCGGGACCAGCGCCACCGGTGGCAGCGCTACGAGCGGTGGCGGGAGCAGCTCGGGCAGCGCCGGCGGGGCCAGCGGTAGCGGAACCAGCGGGACCGGCACTAGCGCAACGGGCAAAAGCGCGGAAGCAAGCGGCAGCGGGACGAGCGGCAGCGGGACGAGCGGCAGCGGGACGAGCGGCAGCGGGACGAGCAGCGGTGCGACCAACGGTGCCAGTAGCAGCGGCGGTGGGACCAGCGGGACCAGTGGCAGCGGGACCGCGACCAGCGGCGCCGGTACCAGCGGTAGCGCTACGAGCGGAGCCGGCAGCGGGAGTAGCCCTTCCGAAGGCGGCGGCGTCTCGACCACAAGCAATGGCGGCGGTGGCAGATATCAGGACATCGCCTACACGAGCTCCAGCAGTGGCACGTATCGGAACATCGCTAGTTCGAGCACGAGCGGCGGCGGTACAAGCGGCGGCAGTTCCGCCACCGGCAGCTCCGGGACGGGCGCCTCCAGTACGAGCAGCGAAAGCAGCAGCAGTAGTAGTTCGTTCATCGAACTGGTTGACGTGCAGGGCTACCAGGTGGTGGTGCCGTTGAGCGAATCTGAAATCGGCAACGTGCGTGTCGGACAGATCGCCACGGTCACCGTCGAAGCGCTCGAAGGCCGCAAGTTCGCCGCCCAGGTGGTGAGCTTGCCTGTTCTCTCGACGAGCAGCAGCGGCGCGGCGAGCTATAGCGTCACCTTCCAGCTCGAACAAACCGCGCCCGGGTTGAAGCCTGGGATGAGCGCAACCGCCGAAGTCGTCGTCAAACAGGCCGAAGGCATCAACGTGCCGACGAGCGCGATCACGGCCGGTAGCGTGACCGTGGAGCGCGGCGGCAAGCAGGTCAGCCAGGCCGTGACGACAGGGCTGGCGGGCAACAGCAGCACGATCATTCTCAGCGGCCTGAAGGCCGGAGAAACGGTGCTTCTGCCGGCGACGAGCAGCACGACCTCGAGCGGCGCGAGCGTGACCTCCAAATCGGGTGGGCGTAGCGGTGGGGGCTTCGGCGGCGGTGGGGGCTTCGGCGGCGGCGGCTTCGGCGGCGGGGGACCCCCGGGCGGATGAGGTCTTTGATGCGCGCCGCAAGGAACCCCGACCCGGGAGCCGGCGGGCCAGGACGGCTTGCTCGCGAGCGGCCCTTGGTCGACCGCGCCTCCTCAGCGCGGCAGCCTCCGGCGGGCGACGGCCCGCGCCAGCGACCACTAGCAATCCAGGTGCGCGAAGTCACAAAGACCTACGAGCTTGGGCAGATCAAGGTGCGCGCGCTGCGCAATGTCTCACTGCAGATCGAGCGGGGCGACTTCGTCGCGATCATGGGCAGCTCAGGCAGCGGCAAGAGCACGCTGATGAACATCCTCGGCTGCCTGGACATACCCTCAAGCGGTAGCTATCTGATCGACGGAGTGGATGTCAGCAGCCTGGACGAGGACGATCTCTCCGACCTGCGCAGCCGCAAGATCGGCTTCATCTTTCAAAGCTTCAACCTAGTCTCGCGCACGAGCGCGATCGCCAACGTGGAGCTCCCGCTCGCCTACGCGGGAGTCGACCGCGCAACGCGCCGCCAGCGCGCAGAGGATGCGCTGAGCGCGGTCGGCATGGCCAACCGCCTGCACCATCAGTCATCCGAGCTCTCGGGTGGGCAGCAGCAGCGGGTAGCCGTCGCGCGGGCGATCGTAACCAACCCAACGCTGATCCTCGCCGATGAGCCGACTGGAAACCTCGACTCGCACTCCACCGAGGGCGTGTTGAGGATCTTTGCCCGACTGAATGAAGAAGGCCGGACCGTGGTCCTGATCACGCACGAGCCCGACGTCGCCGAACTGGCCAAGCGGGTGGTCAGACTGAGTGACGGCGAGGTCGTGGAGGATCGCCGCATCACCGGAGCGCACGACGTCCCGCCCGCGCTCCAGCACTTGAAGTCTGCGCACCACGCGCCCGACGCGAACGCCCCGGGGACGCAATCGTGATTGGCCCCGAGACACTTCGCATCGCGTGGGGCGGGATCACTGCGAACAAGCTGCGCTCCGGGCTGACGATCCTCGGCATGACGATCGGGGTCGCTTCGGTGATCGTACTGATCGCCGTCGGCAATGGCTCCTCCAAGGCTGTCAAGTCTCAGATCCAACGCCTCGGGACGAACGTGCTGCTCGTGATGGCGGGCGCCGGACGTGGGGGCCCACGCGCGTCCAGCTCGACGAGCATCTCGCTGACCAAGGCGGACGCCGAAGCGCTGCATAACCCCAACCTCGCGCCGGATGTCAAAAGCGCCTCGCCGGTGGCCGAGGCGAGCAGCGTGAAACTCGTCTACAACGGCTCCAGCTTCGAACCGTCGTCGTTTATCGGCACCACGCCCTCCTATCTGACGGCCCACAGCTACAAGCTCGCCGAAGGCGCCTCGCTCACCTCCGAAGACGTGAGCAAGCACAAGCGCGTGGCCGTGATCGGCCAGGAAGTCGTGCAGGAACTGTTCGCCGGCTCAAGCGCCGTCGGGCAGAACATCAAGGTCAATGGCAGCAACTTCGAAGTGGTCGGCGTGCTTGCCAAAAAGGGAACGAACGGCACCACCAACGAGGACAACGTCGTGATGGCCCCGATCACCACGGTGCAGAGCACGCTCACCGGCGCCGGCTCGATCAACTCGATCACGGTCGAGGCGAAGTCCGAATCAGCGCTCAACGCCGCCGAAGGCGAGGTCACCCAGATCATCGAGGAACGTCACAAGATCAAGAACACCTCAGAACCGGGCTTCAGCGTCCTCAACCAGGGGTCGCTGCTGTCGACCTCGAGCTCCTCCAGCGGCGTGTTCACGACACTCCTCGGAGAGGTGGCCGCGATCTCGCTGCTCGTCGGCGGGATCGGCGTCATGAACATCATGCTCGTGAGCGTCACCGAGCGCACTAGGGAGATCGGCATCCGCAAGGCGCTCGGCGCCCGCCGCTCAGACATCCTCACGCAGTTCCTGACCGAGGCCGTGCTGGTCTCGCTGATCGGTGGCATGAGCGGCGTGCTCGTCGGCGTCATCGGCAGCCAGTTCAAGATCGCCGGTGTCCAACCGGAAATCGCCACCTACTCGATCTTCCTCGCGTTCGGCGCGGCGGCGCTGTCCGGCCTGTTCTTCGGCACCTACCCCGCCGCTCGCGCCGCCGCGCTGCGACCGATCGAAGCGCTGCGCTTTGAGTGAGCAACCTTCCCCCATAGAGGAGTCCGCCATGCCCGACGAGCAACAGACAATCCACGACCCCGCCGTCCAGGCGCCGGAGACGCTCGCGTATGAGCCGATCGAGGACGAGCAGGACGACTGGACCGAGGAGCCCGAGGAGCTGCCGCGCCGGCCGCGCCGGCGTCTGCTGACGCCCGTGCCGCTGGCGCTGCTCGCCGTGCTGCTGATCGCCTGCGGCTTCATCGGCGGCGTGCTCGTGCAGAAGGGCCAAGGCGGCACGGCCTCGGCGAGCGCCGGCGCGAGCGCCGGCTTCGCCTCGCGCCTGGCCGCCCTGAGAGGCGCTGCGCGCGGCGCCGGCGCGACCGGCGGCGCCGCCTCCGCCGGCGGCTCCGCAGCGAGAGCCGGCGCGGGCGCGTTTGCGGGCCTCGGCGGATCGGGCGGCGGCGTCACCACGGGCGAAGTCGCCTACGTGCGCGGCAACACGCTGTACGTGACCGACAGCCAGGGCAACACGGTCAAGGTCGATGCCGGCGCCGGATCGAAAGTGACGAAGACCGTCAGCACGAAGGCAAAGGACATCCACCCCGGGGCGACGGTCGTCGTGCTGGGCAGCAAAGCCAACAACGGCAGCATCAGCGCGACTTCGATCAGCGTCAGCTCGACTGCCTCGGACAGCACGACAGGCACCGGCGCGGGCTCGTCCGCCACAGGCGCGAGCAGCAGCGCCGGCACCCCCACGCTGTTCGGCCCCGGCTAGCCGCAGACACCCACCAACGAACAAGGAAGCGATAAATGCCCACCTACCCACGTCCCGTCCCTCGACCGACCAGGCGCCAGCGCATCCGGCCGCTTCTCGTGCTGTGCGCTCTCGGCGCGTGTGTGGCGCTCGCGGCGTGTGGAAGCTCAGGCGGCGGCGCGACCTCCGCCAAGAGCTCCAGCACGTCGGCGAGCAACGCCGACGGGCTGGGCTCGAGCCGGTTCGCGGCGCTCAGCTCCTGCCTGAAGAAGCAGGGCATCACGCTGCCCTCGGCGCCGTCCCGCGCGGGCGGCCAGCCTGGCGGACCGACCGCCGGCGCACCGGGTGGCCGGCCCGGCGGCTTTCAGCTGCCCAAAGGCGTCACCCGGGCTCAGCTGCAGGCGGCGCTGAAGAAATGCGGCGCCGACAAATTCCTGCGGCGCGGACCGGGGACCCTCAACAGCGCGTCCTCGCGGGCGGGGCTGGTCAAGTACGCAGCGTGCCTGCGCCAGAACGGCGTCAACGTGCCGGCGCCCAACACCACGGGCAAAGGCCCGGTGTTCAGCACCAAAGGCATCGACACGTCCAGCAGCAAGTTCAAGTCTGCCCAGAGCAAGTGTCAGAGCGACCTCAGAGGCGCCTTCGCCGGCGGGGCGGGCGGCGGCGCGCCGCCTTCGGGCGCGCCGAGTGGCACGCCACCGGCCGGCGGCGGCCCACCGCCCGTGGGCGAAGGCTCCGCCGGGTAGCAATCGCGTCAGGGCTCGCGCAGCACGTAGCCGACGCCGCGAACGGTGTGGATGAGATCGCCCGCGCCGATCTCATCCAGCTTGCGCCGCAGGTAGCCGACGTACACGCGCAGGGCGTTCGACGCCGCGCCGAAGTCATATCCCCAGACACGGTCGTAGATCACGCTGTGCGCCAGCACCTGGCGGGGGTTGCGCATGAACAGCTCCAGCAGCTGGTACTCGGTGCGCGTCAGCTCGACGATCTGCCCGCCGACGCTCGCGCCGTGACGCGCTCGATCCAGGCGCACCTCGGCGAAGGACAGCTCGTCGGGGTCACCCTCGGGGCCGGTCCGGCGCAGCAGCGCCCGCAGCCGCGCCTTCAGCTCCTCCACGTCGAACGGCTTGACCAGATAGTCGTCGGCGCCGGCATCCAGGCCGGCCACGCGGTCTGAGATCTCCACGCGCGCGGTGAGCATCAGGATCGGCACACGATTGCCGAGCATGCGCAGGCGCGCGCACACCTCCAGCCCATCGACGTCGGGCATGCCGACGTCCAGCACGACCGCGTCCGGAACAGCCTGCACGACCGCCTCGATCGCCTCCGTACCGCCGTCGGCGCTCTGCACCTCATATCCGGCGAGCGTCAGCACGCGCCGCAGCGCTTCGCGCACGGCCCGATCGTCATCGACCACGAGGACCCTCATGTGTCGATTGTCGCGCACCGTCCGCACCAGACGGCAGGCTGCAGGGCAGCTCCTACATTGCTCTTACGTGCCCTTTGCGGCGCGGCGGGGTAGTTAGGTGGAGGCGGCAGGTGTGTCCTTTCACGCCCATACGCCTATACGCCCACACGCCTATACGCCCAATGCGCCTCATACGTCCCATACGCCCATGAGTCCAGCAGCCACTGCCAAAGCAGAAGCCCCCGAGACATCGTCGAGGCCGTCCGGCGGGCGGCTGCTCGAGCAGCCCCAGCTGCGCCGGCTGACCCTCCACGGCCATCGGATCGCCTACCGCAAGGCCGGCAGCGGCCCGGCGCTGGTGCTGATCCACGGGATCACGTCGAGCTCGGCCACGTGGGAGCGGGTGATGCCGTATCTGGCGCGCCACTTCACGGTGATCGCACCCGACCTCGTCGGGCACGGCGAATCGGACAAGCCGCGCGGGGACTACTCGCTCGGTGCGCACGCCAGCAGCATTCGCGACCTGCTGCTCGTGCTCGGGCACGAGCGCGCGAGCATCGTCGGGCACTCGCTTGGCGGCGGTATCGCCATGCAGTTCGCCTACCAGTTCCCCGAGCGCTGCGAACGCCTGGCACTGGTGGACACCGGCGGCCTCGGCAGAGATGTCAACGTGCTGCTGCGCGCGGCGACGCTGCCCGGTGCCGAGTTCGTCCTGCCGCTGCTCGCGGCCACCCGGCTGCTCGACGCCGGGCGGCTCGCGGTGGGCGTGCTGCGCAGCCTCGGCCTGCGCGCTCGCACCGACGTCGAGGAGATGGCGCGCGGGCACGCGACGCTGTCCGATGCCGAGGCGCGGGCGGCGTTCGTGCACACGCTGCGCTCCGTCGTCGAGCCGGGCGGACAGCGCGTCGACGCATCCAATCGCCTGTACCTTTCCGCGCACATCCCGTTCCTGCTCGTGTGGGGCGAGCACGACTCGATCATCCCGATCGCCCACGGCCGCGCGGCACACGAACAGGTCATTCAGAGCCGCCTCGAGGTGTTCGCCAACTCCGGGCACTTCCCGCAGCTGGACGAGCCGCATCGCTTCATCGACGTGCTCGTCGACTTCGTCGAGTCGACCGATCCGGCCACGCTCGACGCTGAAGGCTGGCGCGAGCTGCTCGACCCGCACTAGCCGGTCCGGCCTGGCACACCGGCTCGCCCGCCGGGCGGCGCCGCCGCCTCAGTCGGGGCGGACGTCGAGCACGACCTTGCCGGTCGCGCGGCGCTCGTCGATGCAACGCAGCGCCTCGGCCGCGCGCTCCAGCGGGAAGCGCTCGCCGACGATCGGTCGCACGAAGCCCTCGTCGACCAGCCGCTCGATGACCGCGCCGATCTCACGATTGATCTGCGGCCTGGCCATTACGTAGGCGCCCCAGCCGGCGCCGACGACCTCGGTGTTGCCGAGCAGCAGCCGGTTGACTTTGACCTCGGGGATCGAGCCGCCGGTGAAGCCGACGACGATCAGACGGCCGTTCTCGCGCAGCGAGCGCAGGCTGTCGGTGAAGCGGTCGCCGCCGACCGGGTCGAGCACGATGTCGACGCCGCCACCCGAGCGCTGCTTGACCTCGTCCTTCCAGCTGTCGCTGAGCAGCACGACCTCGTCGGCGCCCGCCTGCTCGGCGACGCGCTGCTTGGCCTCTGAGGAGACGAGCGCGATCGTGCGCGCGCCGAGGCCCTTGGCGACCTGCAATGCGGCCGTCCCGACGCCCCCGGCGGCGCCGTGCACGAGCACCGTCTCGCCCTGCTTCAAGCGCCCGCGCAGCACCAGCGAGAAGTAGGCGGTGTGGTAGTTGAGAATCAGGCTCGCGCCTTGGGCGAAGTCGAGCTCGTCCGACAGCGCGAACGTGAAGAACTCCGGCGCGACGGCCGTCTCGGCGAAGCCCCCCAGCGCACAGAACGCGGCCACGCGATCGCCCGGCTTCACCGATGCTCCCTCGGAAGCGCTGCGGACCACGCCGGCGACCTCGCTGCCGGGCACGAACGGCAGCGGTGGTTTCATCTGGTACTGCCCGCGCGTCTGCAGCACCTCGGGGAAGGACACGCCGGCAGCATGAACGTCGACGACGACGCCCGCGCCCGGCGTGAGCATGTGCGAGGGCTCCGGGTCGTCCAGCTCGACCAACCGCAGTGCCGTATCCGGTCCCGATTCCTGCACGATCTGCACGGCTCGCATGCTGCGATTATGTCCGAAACATCGAGGAGGGGTTCAAGCTATGGCCAAGGTGCTCTGCGTGCTGTACGACGATCCTGTCGACGGGTACCCCCCGTCCTACGCACGCGACGGCGTCCCACAGATCGCGCGATATCACGACGGGCAGACCACGCCGACTCCGCAGGCGCTCGACTTCACGCCGGGAGAGCTGCTCGGCAGCGTGTCGGGCGAGCTCGGCCTGCGCAGCTTTCTTGAGGAGCGCGGGCACACGCTGGTGGTGACCTCCGACAAGGACGGCCCGGACTCCGAGTTCGAGCGCGAGCTGACCGACGCCGAGGTCGTGATCTCCCAGCCGTTCTGGCCCGCCTACCTGACGGCCGAGCGGATCGCCAAGGCGCCGCAGCTGAAGCTCGCGCTGACGGCGGGCATCGGCTCCGACCACGTCGACCTGCAGGCGGCAATCGACCGCGGGCTGACGGTCGCCGAGGTGACGTACTCCAACAGCATCAGCGTGGCCGAGCACGTCGTGATGATGATTCTCGCGCTCGTGCGCAACTACATTCCCTCCTACCAGTGGGTGATCGACGGAGGCTGGAACATCGCCGACTGCGTGTCGCGCTCCTATGACCTGGAGGGAATGCAGGTCGGCACGGTGGCAGCGGGGCGCATCGGCTCGGCCGTGTTGCGCCGGCTGAAGCCGTTCGAGGTCGGCCTGCACTACACCGACCGCCACCGGCTGCCGGCCGACGTCGAGCAGGAGCTCGGCGCGACCTTTCACGACAGCGTGGAGTCGCTGGTCGAGGTCTGCGACGTCGTGACGATCAACGCGCCGCTGCACCCGGAGACGGAGAACCTGTTCGACGAGCGGCTGCTGGCGAAGATGAAGCGCGGGGCGTATCTGATCAACACCGCGCGCGGAAAGATCTGCGACCGCGACGCCGTCGCACGCGCCTGCGAGAGCGGGCAGCTGGCCGGCTACGCCGGCGACGTGTGGTTCCCGCAGCCGGCGCCGCGCGACCATCCTTGGCGCTCGATGCCCCACCATGGCATGACCCCGCACGTCTCCGGCACGAGCCTCTCGGCGCAGGCTCGCTACGCGGCCGGGGCGCGGGAGATCCTCGAGTGCTACTTCGACGGGCGGCCGATCCGCGAGGAGTATCTGATCGTCAACGCCGGCGCTCTCGCCGGCGCCGGAGCGCACGCCTACAGCGCCGGCAACGCGACCGGCGGCTCGGACGAGGCGGCCAGGTTCACGGCGGGCTGAGGGGCCCAGGCCGGGCGCAGGGGGGCTGCGCGTAGCCCGAGAGCTGGCTGAGCGTGACTTCGCCCGGCGCAAGCGCCGTGACCTGCACGATCCCCGTATGAGCGCGCGTGGAGAATCTGGGAACTTCCTGAGAAAGCTAGGAGCGCGCGAGGACGACGCGCGAGTCCGCGCGCAGCCATGCCGCGGCGGCCATCGCCGCGGCGACGAGCAGCACCGCGGGCCAGGCGCCGATCGCCAGTGCGAGCACGTGCGAGAGGACGAATGCCGCGAGGCCCGCGCAGGCGAGCGTCACGGCGGTGCGCGTGTCGTTGCGCTGCGTCCACGCGCGAACGCACCACAAGCCACCGGCCAGCAGCACGACGCCACCGAGCGGCCTGGACCCGGTCCCCGCGGCGACCGCGTATCCGGCGATCAGCGAGCCGGCGGCAACCGGCGCCGTCGGGGTCAGACGGATGAAGGCACGATCCACAGAGGCCACGCGCGCAGCCTAGCGCGACTCACCCGCTGCTCGACTCGGCCCACAGGTTGATCCCACCCTCCTTGGCGTAGCGGTCGATCTCCGCGAGCTCATCCGCGGCGAAGTCGGGCTTCTGCAGGGCCGCGACGTTCTGCTCGAGCTGCTGCACGCTGCTGGCGCCGAGCAACGCAGACGTGACACGCCGATCGCGCAGCGCCCAGGAGATCGCCAACTGGGCGAGCGTCTCTCCGCGCCCGCCGGCGATCTCGTTCAACGCGCGCACGCGTTGGAGATTCTCCTCGCTGATCAGCTCGGCGGAGAAGTGGTTGCCGCGGCGCACCCGTGAGTCCTCTTGCACGCCCTCGAGATACTTGTCGGTGAGCAGGCCCTGGGCCAGCGGCGAGAACACGATCGCTCCCACTCCCTCGCGCTCGAGCACGTCGAGCAGCTGCTCCTCGATCCAGCGGTTCAGCAGCGAGTAGGACGGCTGGTGGATGAGCAGCGGCGTCCCGAGCTCGCGCAGGATCCGTGCCGCCTCTTCGGTTCGCTTGGGCCCGTAGGAGGAGATGCCCACGTACCTGGCCTTGCCGCTGCGAACGGCGCTGTCGAGCGCGCCCAGCGTCTCCTCCAGCGGCGTGTCCGGGTCAAAGCGATGCGAGTAGAAGATGTCGACGTACTCCAGCCCCATGCGCTGCAGGCTCTGATCGAGGCTCGCCAGCAGGTACTTGCGCGACCCGAACTCGCCATACGGACCCGGCCACATGTCCCAGCCGGCCTTCGTCGAGATGATCAGCTCATCGCGGTAGGCGCGGAAGTCCTCGGCAAAGATGCGTCCGAAGTTGATCTCCGCGCTGCCGTACGGCGGGCCGTAGTTGTTGGCCAGATCGAAGTGCGTGATGCCGAGGTCGAACGCCCGGCGCAGGATCGCCCGGCTGTCGCGCAGCGGGCGGTCGTCGCCGAAGTTCTGCCACAGCCCGAGCGAGATCGCCGGAAGCTGCAGGCCGCTGCGTCCGCAGCGGCGATAGGGCATCGCCTCATAGCGGTCGTCGGCGGGCACGTACAGCGACGGGCCGAGATCAGCGTCGTAGGGCACCCTCCGAGTATTCCACCACCACGCCGGATCAAACATTCAGCGGCCGTCTTCAGCGCCGAAAGAGCGCGCGCCGAAGACTGTGCGGCGCGGTCGAGTCTCAGTCGTTCCAGGTGGGCGCGAAGGCGTTGCGCACGAGCGTCGTGATCGGGCCGCCGGCGAAGGGCACGCTGACGATGTTGTGACCGGAGCCCGGATCGAAGCCGCCGGTCGCGGCGAGCACGGTCGAGCCGTCGCGCGAGATGCCGGCGGCGACGAGCTGCAGCGCGATCGATTTCTTGGCGCTGAACGTGTGCACGGCGCCGGTCAGCGGGTTGACGCCCTCGCCGTACACGGTGTCCTGGCCGCCGAACTGCGCGAGCAGTTGCGCGCCGCTCGCCGACCACGCAAGCGGCGCCGGCCCGGAGAGCAGGAACGCCGCTTTCTGGCGCGTGAGCTGGCGCGCCTGCGAGCCATCGGGGTGCATCAGCCAGACGTTGCTCTTGGGCGCGTCTTCGCGGCGGCCGCGGGCCTTGAACGTGCGAGCGAAGGCGATCTTCGCCGGACCCCACACCGGCTCGGTGCTGCGATGGTTGCGCGTGATGCGCGTCGGGCTGCCGCCCGCCAGGGGCACCGTGTAGATGTCGCTGAAGGTTGGGAACGTCTTCAGATTGGGGGCGCGCGCGTACGCGAGCCGAGTCGAATCGGGCGAGAAGCTGACACCCTGGATGGTGCCCGTTGCGATCACGCGCGCGCTGCGCGTCGCGACGTCGATCAGCACGAGCTGTTCGCGTTCCGGGGTCAAGCCGCGCGTCGTCGCGATCGTCTTCGAGTCCGGCGACCACGCGGTGTTGTTCATGCTCGCCTCCTGCGCAGCCAGGACGACGCTCGCGCCGCCGGCGGTCGAGACCATTTCCAGAGCGGCGTTGCCGTGGGCGGGAAGCGACTGGAAGATGACGGCGCTGCCGTCGGGCGCGATCAGCGGCTGATTGCCGCCGGTGCCGCCGACCAGCTGGCGCGGCGAGCCACCGTTGGCTTCGGCGACCCAGATCGACGGATGGAAGCTGCCCGAGTTCTTCTCGTAGGCGATCGTCGCGCGGGCCGGCGCAGCGACCACACAGGCAAGCGTGGCAAGCGCGGCGACGAGGGCGAGCGCAGGCAGTGAGATCTCCGCCTGCAAGCGCGCACGACAACGGCCCCCGGTCATGCGCGAAAGCCTATTCGAGTGTGCCGCGCCTCTGACCGGCCTTCAGCGATCGGACTCGAGCCGGTGCAGCGCCGCCTGATCCAGCGGGGACCCGTGGCGCGGGACCGCGACGGCTTCGGGCAGCTCGACGTGGAGTGCGGTCGCACCGTCGAGCTGCGCGATCGCTTCCAGCAGCGTGTAGCTGAGCACGTGCCCGCCGCGCGTGCGGTCGTCGGTGAGGAAATGCAGGTGCGAGCCGACCATCTCGATGCCGTCGAGCGCGTCCGGGAAGCAGAAGCCGATCATCGTGCCCGAGACGTCGCGCAGCACGCTGACCTGCTGCTGGGCGATCACCTCGGCGAGCGGGCGGTAGGGAGGCTTCTGCCGCGGCACCGAGCGGACGTGCACTTGGGCAAAGCGACCGTCGATGCGAATCGCAGTCGGGCGCGTCGCCTTCGACACGCGCTCGCCCAGATGCGCTTCCAGGTCGGCCTCGGCGAACGGCCCGGTCAGGGCCACGGGCTCGCCCGGCGAGAATGCGACCACCACCGCGTAGGGCGTCTTCGACGAGGCGTCCGCGCGCACGAGCGTGCAGTCCAGCTCTGCCTTCCACGCCTGCCCGTCGAGCACGATCAGCTCGCCGTCGAGGCCGTTGAGCGTGCCGAGTCCGAGATCGCCGTGCTCGAGGATCTCCGCGAGCGTGACGTCGCCGTCGAACGCGCCCGCCAGCAGAGCGTGAACGGTGGAGGTCTGAAAGAGCTCGTGGTCGGGGTGCTCGGAACGCAGTTCGCCGTGGCGAAGCAGCTCGACGCCCAATGCGCCGAGAAACTCGATCTCGCTCATCGCGTGGCGGCGGCCGGCTTGCGCGCGCGGAAGCGAAACGAGCTTGCGCTCCGCGAGACGACCGTCTCGGCCAGACCCGCATTGTGCAGCCGATTGGCCAGTCCATCGGGGGCGACGGGGACGAGCGTGTCGGCGACGGAGAAGCGCACGGCGCCGCATGCACAGCGCCCTGTCAGCGGGCTCTCCGTCGTCGGCGTTGTCATCTCGGCCAGCATAGGAGCTCGCTCGGCCCGCGCGATGCAGGTCGCGACCCGTTGTCAGTAGTTCAGACGCACGACCAGGCCTCATCTCATCGCGCAAGCGCGATGCGCGCAGCCGGGCCTTCGGCAAACGTCCAACGGCGCCCCGCGGATGCTGGCCAATTGGCCCTTAGCCGTGTGTTCGCAGCCCGTCATCTTTACCCCATGGCAGGCATCCTCGAGATCATCGGCGGACCCACTCCTATCCAGGCACCGCGCGTGGGCGACACCTACCGCTGGAAGGTTCAGGACGGCTCGGCGGAAAAGCACGTGTACGTGCAGATCGCGGAATCGATGAGAGCCGAGGCCTTCGAGGAGCCGCTGCGATCGGGAATCGAGTCCAAGGGCGAGACCGTCCTGCGCAAGCTGCTCGAGCGCGGCAAGGTGCCGACGCGGATCAAGATCACCTCGGCGGGGATCACCGAAGTCGGGGTCGACCGCCGACCGCGCCGCTGCTCGGTCTAGCGCCGGCGCCGCAGACCGGCCGGGTCGGTCGCGTCGGTCAGAGGTTCACCGACGCCATCCCCGCCTCGTCGTAGCGGTCGCCCGCAACGCTGGGCAGCTCGGCGTCGATCCGCGCCAGATCGTCCGCGGTCAGCTCGACGTCCACCGCTGCGGCGTTCTGCTCCAGGTAGGCGCGGCGCTTTGTGCCGGGGATCGGCACGAGGTCCTCGCCCTGTGCCAGCACCCACGCGAGCGCCAGCTGAGCGGCCGTGACGCCCTTGTCCTCGGCGATCTCCTGAACCTTGGCGGCGAGCTCGAGGTTGGCGTCGAGGTTCTCGCCGGTGAAGCGCGGTCCGCGGCGGCGGAAGTCGCCCTCGTCGAGATCGTCCGGCGACTTGAAGCGACCGGACAGAAAGCCACGCCCGAGCGGCGAGTATGCGACGAAGCCGATGCCGAGCTCACGGCACGTCGGCAGCACCTCGGCCTCGGGGTCGCGTGTCCACAGCGAGTACTCGGTCTGCACCGCAGTGATCGGGTGCACGGCCTGAGCGCGGCGGATCGTCGCAGGCGCCGCCTCGCTGAGGCCGATGTGCAGGATCTTGCCCTGAGCGACCAGCTCGGCCATCGCGCCGACGGTCTCCTCGATCTCCACGGCCGGGTCGACGCGATGCTGGTAGTAGAGGTCGATGTGGTCGGTTCCAAGGCGCGCCAGCGAGCCCTCGACCGAGCTGCGCACGTGGTCGGCGGAGCCGTCGAGCGGACCGAGCGTCGACATGTCGCCGGGCGTCGCCGTATCGGTCCGGCGGGCGAACTTGGTCGCGATCACGTACTCGTCGCGGTGGCCCTTGATCGCGCGACCGACCAGTTCCTCGTTGGTCAGCGGGCCGTACAGCTGCGCCGTGTCGATGAAGTTGATTCCCAGCTCCAGCGCGCGCTGGATCGTCGCGATCGCCTCGCTCTCGTCGGTCGAGCCGTAGAAGGCGGACATCCCCATGCATCCGAGCCCGAGGGCGGAGACCTGCAGGTCGGCAAGGTTGCGCTGCTTCATCGTTGATCTGCCTTTCTCGGTGAGGGTGAAGCTCTCAGCCTACGACGCGAGCGTCAGGCTTCCGAGCCGACGGTGACGCGGCGCAGTGAGGCGAAGCCCTCGTCCAGCAGGCCGATCAGGTCTGCCTTGCCGCCGGCCGCGCCCCAGCTCTGCACCGTTGCGGTCAGAACCGCGACGCCGACGGTCGCGACCAGCCGCGGGACGGAGTCGCGCAGCGGGTCGACGCCCAGGCGTTCGGCGACCCCCTCGGTTAGCACGGCGTCCCACGCCTGATAGTCCGAGCCGGCATGAAGATCGGGGCCTGACTCGAACAGGCGCATCAGCCCGAGCGTCAGCTCCGGGCGGGCGCCATACCCTGCCGCGACCGTCGCCAGCGCACGGTGGACGGCGTCCAGCGGCGTCTCGCTCGCGGGACGGGCGGCGAGCGCCTCGCGCAGTTCGTCGGCGGTTCGCCGCTTCCAGTCGAGGATCACGTCCTCCTTGCGCGCGAAGTAGCGAAAGAACGTGCGTCGCGAAACATCGGCCGCCGCGGCGATTTCGTCGATCGTCGCCCCGTCGAAGCCGCGTTCGGCAAACAGGCGCAGCGCAGCTTCGGTGATCTGCTCGCGTCGGCGCAGCTTGTTGCGTTCGCGCAGCCCGGCCGTCATCGCTGAAAGTATATCCGGAGTGCCAATTGGCACTTTGCTTGCCAACTGGCATCCTTAGTGCCATAATGCTTGGAACGCCCACGAGCACGCGACCTAAGGATGCCTCGAACATGAACGATCTTCCCGATCAACACGGCCGCATCGCGGTCATCACCGGCGCCAACAGCGGAATCGGACTCGAGGCCGCACGGGAGCTCACGCGCGCGGGCGCGCACGTGGTCATGGCCTGCCGCGACACCGCGAAGGGCGACCGCGCGGCAGAGACGATCCGCGCGGAGATCCCCGGCGCCGAGCTCGACGTCGCGGCGCTCGACCTCGCGTCGCTGGCCTCGGTACGCGCATTCGCCGAGCGCTACTCCGACGAGCGTCTGGACCTGCTGATCAACAACGCCGGCGTGATGGTCCCGCCCTACACCAAGACGGCGGACGGCTTCGAGCTGCAGTTCGCCACCAACCATCTCGGCCACTTCGCGCTCACCGGGCTGCTGCTCGACAGGCTGCTCGCCACGCCGGGGGGCCGCGTCGTGACAGTCAGCAGCACGGCGCACAAGTTCGGGCGCATCGACTTCGACGACCTGCAAAGCGAGCGCTCCTATCGCCGCTGGCGCGCCTACGGGCAATCGAAGCTCGCCAACCTCCTGTTCATGTTCGAGCTCGACCGCCGGCTGCGGGCGATCGACGCCGATCTGCTGAGCGTCGCCGCGCACCCGGGCTACTCCGCGACCAACCTGCAGTTCGCCGCCACGCCCTCGCGGATCGAGCGGCTCGGCTCAACGGTGCTCAACCGCGTGTACGCGCAGAGTGCCGAGCGCGGCGCGATGCCGACGCTGTATGCCGCGACCGCCGACATCCCCGGTGGCTCGTTCGTCGGGCCCGACGGCTTTCAGGAGATGCGCGGAGAGCCGAAGGTCGTCAAGTCGACGCGCGCCGCGCGCGACCCGCAGACGGCACTCCGCCTGTGGGAGGTATCCGAGCAGCTGACGGGCATTCACTTCTCGGTCGCCGACCGTTCCGCACCGCTGCTGTCGAAGAGCTGAGCGAGGCGCTCGACTAGCGAGGCTCCGAGGGATGGCCGGCGCCGCCTGCCAGGAAGCGCTGAGCCCAGGCGACGTCGTGCCAGGCGCCGAGCTTGAAGCCGATGCGACGGTAGGTGCCGACCGGCTCGAATCCCATCGCTTCGTGCAGCGCGACGCTCGCGTCGTTTGGCAGGGTCATGCCGGCGACGGCGACGTAGTAGCCGCGACCCGCCAGCCTGGTCAACAGCTCGTCGTACAGCGCACGCCCACCGCCCGTGCGTCGACGGCCGAGCTCGAGGTACACGCTCACCTCGCACGCCCAGCGATACGCGGGACGCGAGTGAAATGGGCCGCCGTAGGCATAGCCGACGATGCGTCCGTCGTCCTCGAGCACGAGCCAGGCGTGGTCCCGCGCGGCCGCGGCGATCCGGTTCGCCATCTCCGCCGGCGACGGCGGATCGGTCTCGAAGGTGACCGCCGTGTCGGTCACGTACGGCGCGTAGATCGCCGCGCATGCGGCCGCGTCGCGCTCTGAGGCCGTGCGCACTCCGGCGCGGCCCGCAGGCCCATCACCCGTGGCCGCGCCTCGATCCATGAAGTCAGCGTACAGCGACGCCGGCGCGGCAAAC
>JADGPP010000067.1 GCA_017882375.1 Solirubrobacteraceae bacterium
CGCAACGACGTCCGCGCGCCGCGCGCGGTGCGCTCGTTCAGGCCGAGCACGCAGGCCCGGTCGTTCCGGCCGTACGTGCTGCGCGCCTCGCTCGATCGCCGCCGCGCACCCCGTCTTGCGGGGCCGGTCTAGGTCGCCCATGCTCGAAGTCTCCGTGCCGATAGCCCACGAGCTGCTCACCCAATGTGTCAGGCAGGGTCAGGCGCTCGTGCAGCGAGCGAGCCTGGTCGGCGACTTCAGCGACTACGAGAGCTGGAAGGCGGCGCGCAACCAGTGGATCGAACCGACCGCACAAGTGCTCGAGCACATGTACGGGGGGACCTCTCACGCGGGCGAGTTCACTCAGGTCGTCACCGCGCCGAGCGGCGGACAGCGCTGGCAGCAGCAATACGCCGCCGATCTCGACGCCGTCGAGGCCGCGATCGACCTGCTGACGGTTCTGCAGAGCGAGCTGGCGTTCACCAGGGAGGACGCGGTGGCGTCGCAGCCGGCGCCCGAGCTGATGGCCGGGGGCCCGGACGACGGTGGCGACGGCGGAGCAGAGCGCGACCGCGTGCCAGGCGACGGCGAGCCTACGTACACGTCCGAGGCAGCGCGCGAGCTCCCGCACTCCTACGAGGCGGCACCCGAGCCCGCTCTCGTCGAACAACAGGCTGAGCATCGCACGCCGGACCTGCAACCGCAGGAGCTGCGCGCGATGCAGACGCCGGCGCAGCGAGACGCCGACCAGCTGCCCGATGAAGACGAGCGCCTCGACGATCGGCCGTCGCTGGGAGGCGAGCTCGCGCCGGCCCCGTTCGTCGGTGCCGAGCTCGCACAGCACGCCAACGGGTCGCTTTCGGCCGAGCGCGCGGGCTCGCCAGGCCCGGCTCCCGCGCACACCAAGCAGGTCCTGCTCGCGCACGGGCGCAACGAGCGGTGGATGCAGGCGGTCGCGCGGCTGCTCGAGCAGGCGGGAACGCACGAGGTGACGATTCTCAACGAGCGCCCGAGCGTGCACGGCGCGCTGGCCGAGCAGTTCGGCGAGCACACGCCCGGCGCGCGCTATGCGGTCGTGCTGCTCACGGCGGACGACATCGCAGCACCGCGCGTGGAGTCCGAGGACGAGCCGTACTTCTCGCCCCGCGCGCACCAGGCGGTCGTGTTCGAGATGGGCTTTCTGGTCGCGGCGCTTGCGCCGGGCCGGGTGTGCGTGCTCTACGAGGAGGGAGTGCAGCTGCCGTGCGATCTGCAGGGCATCGCCTACGTTCGCCTCGATCCCGCCGGCACGTGGCAGCCAAAGCTCCTGCTGCAGCTGCGCAAGGCGGGCTTCGACTACGACCTGAACAAGCTCGTCGCGGCGTGAACCGGGCGCCAACACCGCCGGTGCGCTGAAGCTCGCGCAAGTGCCGCGCTTGACACAGACGGCACTTGGCAGATAATGGAAGCGATGCGTTCGGGCAGCTCGAACAGGCCACGCCGGCACGAACCCCGCGGGTGGCGGCCCGACCGGGGCTGAGCCGCTTGCAGATTCACTTCTGCGGCGTGCGCGGGTCGCTCCCCGCGGCCGGCCGCGATTACATCCGCTACGGCGGGCACACGTCGTGCCTGGCGCTCGTGCCCGACGGGGCGAGCGAGCCATCGCTGATCCTCGATGCCGGGACGGGGGTGCTGCTGGCCAGCAGGCTGCTCGCAGGCGCGCCGTTCGACGGGACGATCCTGCTCAGCCATCTGCACTGGGACCACACGATGGGGTTGCCGTTCTTCGCCGCCGGCGACCGCGCCGACGCACGCGCCACCGTGATCCTGCCCGAGCAGGAGAGCGGCGCCGACGCGGCGGCGGTGCTGGGCGGGTTGATGCAGCCGCCCTACTTTCCGATCGGCCCGACCGACCTTCGCGGACGGTGGTCGTGCCAGACGATCGCGCCGGGCGAGCACGAAGTCGAGGGCTTTGCGGTGCTCGCGCGGGAGATCCCGCACAAGGGCGGGCGCACGTTCGGATATCGGGTGAGCGACGGCCACTCGACGCTCGCCTACCTGCCCGATCACAACCCCACGGCGCTCGGTCCGGGCGAGGACGGCTTCGGCGAGTACCACGCGGCGGCGCTCGAGCTCGCACGCGACGTCGACGTGCTCGTGCACGACGCGCAGCTGCTGCCCGACGAGCTGGCCGCCGAAGGCGACTTCGGGCACGCCGTGGCCGACTACCCGGTGGCGCTCGCCGAACGCGCCGGCGCGCGCTCGGTGGCGCTGTTTCATCATCGCCTGGACCGCACCGATGACGCGCTGGATGCGCTCGCGGCGCGACTGGACCGCGACGTCCCGGCGGTCAGCGTTGCGGCCGAGGGCGTGGTGCTCCACCTGTAGCCGGCGCCGCTAAGGCCGGGTGCGCGGTGCGAGCCCGGTCACGGCGACCCGGCGGCCCGCGGGGCCGTCGGGTCGCCGGCTTCGCCGGCTGGGTGCTCGCGAGCGAGGAAGTCCTCGATGTCCGCCGCGTCGGCGCCCGAGCGCTCGGCGACGCGCAGCAGCGCGCTCATCGTCGCGACCTCCTCGATCTGCTCCTTGATGAACCACTGCACGAACTGCTCGGAGGTGTAGTCGCCGGCCTCGCGCGCGGCTGCCGCGAGCGCGTTGATCTGCTCGGAGACGCGCTGCTCCTGTTCGAGCGCGAGCGCGATCGGCTCGACGAGGTCGGCGAAAAACGAGCGCGGCTCGGCGACGCCCGGCGTGGTCACGTCAGCGCCGGTGTCGAGCAGGAACTGCACCATCATCATCGCGTGGCCGCGCTCCTCCAGCGCCTGGCGGTAGAAGAAGCGTGCGAGCTGAGGCAGCGCCTCTGAGTCGAAGTAGACCGCGCACGCGACGTACTGCTGGTGGGCGGCGAACTCGTTGGCGATCTGCTGGTTGAGCTTCTGCGCGAAGGCTGGTGCGGGGGGCATGGCCCAACCCTACCGAGCGCCGCAGCGCCAGCTCGCGGCGCGGGCGACGCTCATTGCACGACGTAGCGCTCGGGCACGGCGCGCTCGGTCTGCCTGGGCGGGCGTCTGTACTTGCGCCGTTGGCGCGCGGGCAGCTTGACCGGCCTGGCCCGGTCGAGCCGCTCGTAGGGCACGAGCGACAGCAGGTGGCTGATCAGGTTCAGACGTGCGGTTCGCTTGTCGTCGGCCTCCACGACGTACCAAGGGCTCACATCGGTGTCGGTGCGCGCGAGCATCCGATCCTTGGCTTCGGCGTAGTCGACCCAGCGCGCGCGGGCCTGCAGATCGGTGCGGGTGAACTTCCAGCGCTTGAGCGGATCGGACAGCCGTTTCTCAAAGCGCTGCTCCTGCTCGTCGTCTGAGACCGACAGCCAATACTTGACGAGCATGATCCCTTCGTTCTGCAGCGTCTGCTCGAACTGGGGGCAGAAGCGCAGGAACTCCTCGTACTCAGCCTGCGTGCAGTAGCCCATCACGTGCTCGACGCCGGCCCGGTTGTACCAGCTGCGGTCGAACAGCACGATCTCCCCCGCGGCGGGCAGGTGCGCGACGTAGCGTTGGAAGTACCACTGCGAGCGCTCGCGCTCGCTCGGCGTGGGCACGGCCACGATGCGACAGGTGCGCGGATTCAGGTAGGAGGTGATGCGCTTGATCAGCCCACCCTTGCCCGCCGTGTCGCGGCCCTCGAACAGGACGACCAGCCGTCTGGCGTTGGCGACGATCCACTCCTGCATGAAGACAAGCTCGGTCTGCAGGCGCAGCAGCTCCTTCTCGTACTCCTTGGCGGTAAGCGATTGCGTGGAGGGCATCAGCGAATCTTCCCAGCTGATGCCCGTGCCGGCTGGCGGCGCGTACGCTTGCGCGGTGAGCGACGAAGGCCCGACAGATCAGACGGAACAGGCGGCGAGCGAGCCGACGCTCGACGAGGAGCTGCTGCTGTGGCTCGGCGACGAGCCGCCCGGCGTGCGCGCCGCCGACGCCGAGCGCGTGCGCGAGATCGCCGCCGAGTTCGCGCGCGGCTTCGACGCGCTCGCGCAGATCGGCCCAGCGGTCAGCGTGTTCGGCTCGGCGCGCACGCCGCGCGAGCACCCCGACTACGCGCTCGTGCGCGAGGTCACCGCGTGCCTGGGGCGCGGCGGCTACGCAGTCATCACCGGCGGCGGGCCCGGCTTGATGGAGGCCGCCAACCGCGGGGCGCGCGACGCCGGCGCGACGTCGGTCGGCTGCAGCATCGAGCTCCCGCGCGAGCAGGCGCTCAACGAGTACCTGGACATCGGTCTGCGCTTCGGCCACTTCTTCGCGCGCAAGGTGATGTTCGTGCGCTACGCCAGCGCCTTCGTCATCGCCCCGGGCGGCTTTGGCACGCTGGACGAGCTGTTCGAGTCGCTCACGCTGATCCAGACGGCGACGATCCGCCACTTCCCGGTGATCCTGATCGGCGGCGAGTGGGACGGGCTGCTGGCGTGGCTGCGCGAGCGCGCGCTCGCCGACGGGCGCATCGCCAGCGGCGACCTGGACCTCCTGCGGATCGCCGGCGACCCCGACGAGGTCCGTGAGATCGTCGACGCCGCGCGCGTCCACCAGCGCGCGCAGGCGCGCGGGCAAGCGCGCCGCATGGCCGGCCCGTAGGCGACGGCGGCAGCGTCGCTACGTGCTCGAGCGGTCGCTGAGCGCCGGCTCGGGAACGGCGGTCGACTCTTCCACGTGCGCCGGCACGCCGGCCGCCGCGTAGGCGTCGAGCGCGTCGAGCGTCTCGGCCTGCAACAGCGCGTGCGCGAGGTTCTCCAGCTGCGGGCGGTGCTCGTTGAGCAGGCGCGTGACCTCGCTGTGGGCGCCGTCGACGAGCCTGCGCACCTCGTCGTCGACCAGCCGCTGGGTCTCCTGCGATGTTTCGCTGAGTCCCGGCAGCAGCGGTCCCTGGCCGTCGGCTGGGAGCACGGCGATCGGCCCGACCGCGTCGCTCATCCCCCAGCGCCCGACCATCTGGCGCGCGATCTGCGTGAGCTGCTGGATGTCGGACTCGGCGCCGGATGTGATCGAGCCGAAGACGACCTCCTCGGCCACGCGACCGCCGAGCGCCACGCGGATCTTCGTTTCGAGATCCTCGCGCGAGTAGGACACGCGATCGCTGTCGGGCGTGGAGAGCGTCACGCCGAGCGCCATTCCGCGGGGGATGATCGAGACCTTGCGCACCGGGTCGGCGCCGCGCGTGAGCATGCCGACGAGCGCGTGCCCGGACTCGTGGAAGGCGGTGCGCTCGCGGTCTGCCGGGGACAGCAGGATGCCACGCGGCGAGCCGAGCATGATCTTCTCCAGCGAGTCGGTCACGTCACCCATCTCGACCTTCTCGTGACCGCGGCGCGCAGCGAGCAGCGCTGACTCGTTGGCCAGATTGGCCAGGTCGGCGCCGACCATGCCCGGAGTGCTGGCCGCCACAGCATCGAGATCGACGCTGTCGGCGAGCGGTATCGAGCGTGTGTGGACTTCGAGGATTTCCTTGCGTCCTTTGCGGTCGGGCGCCTGCACCGCCACCCGCCGGTCAAAGCGCCCGGGTCGCAGCAGCGCCGAGTCGAGCACGTCGGGGCGGTTGGTCGCGGCGAGCACGACGACGGCCTCAGAGCTTTCGAAGCCGTCCATTTCGGTGAGGATCTGGTCGAGCGTCTGCTCGCGCTCGTCGTTGGCGCCGGTGACCGATACCGAACCCTGGCGCGAGCGCCCGATCGCGTCGAGCTCGTCGATGAAGACGATCGCCGGCGCCGCCTCCTTGGCCTTGGCGAACAGGTCACGCACGCGCGAGGCGCCGACGCCGACGATCGCCTCGATGAACTCAGAGGCGGAGATCGAGAAGAAGGCGGCATGCGCCTCACCGGCGACCGCCCGTGCCAGAAGCGTCTTGCCGGTCCCCGGCGCTCCCGACAGCAGCACGCCGTGGGGCATGCGCCCGCCGAGGCGCCCATAGCGCTCGGGGTCGCGCAGGAAGTCGACGATCTCCGACAGCTCGGCCTTGGACTCGTCGATTCCGGCGACATCGGCGAAGGTCACGCGGATCTTCTCCGGGTCGACCTGTCGCGCCTGGGAGCGCCCGAAGTTGCCGAGCGCCCCCATCCCGCCGCCGGCTTTGGCGGCGCGGCGGGCGATCAGCACGAACAGCCCGACGATCAGCAGCGTCGGCCCGAAGCCGAGCAGCAGCTCGGCGAGCACCGATTTGCTTTCGCTCGTGGACTTCGCGTTGATGTTCACGTTCTGTTCTTTCAGCAGCGCTGCGAGCTGGTTGTCGTTCCAGAACGTCGGGACCTCGGTGGCGAACAGCGTCGTCGGCGTCGCCTTCTTGTCGTGTGCGGGGTAGCGCACCTTGGCCTTCAGCGTGCCCTGGATCGTGTCGCCTTTGGTCGAGATCGACTTGACCTTGCCGCTCTGCACCTGCTGCAGGAAGAACGGTTTGAACGGCACCGTGATTCTCGGCTGGCTGGAGGTCGGCTGATACAGCAGCAGCGACAGCCAGTTGACGGCGATCAGGATCAGCACGAACCACAGAAAGCCAGGGCGCCGGTGCGCGGGCGGGCCGGTCGGGGCCTGCTCGGGCATCCCCCGCCCGTCGGGCGCGGGCGCAACCTGCCAGCCGCGCTTGTCGCGCGGCATCGGCGGGTGGGCGTCGGCGCGGGCGGCGCCCGGTGGCTGTGACTCTGGCGCTTGCTCGTCTGGCACTGCGTCCATCCTACGCGCGTCGCGCGTGCAGTCGGTCGGTCGGTCGTCGGGTGAGCGAGATCCCTGAACCCTTCACAGCGACCAGTAGCGCGCGAGCTGCGCCACGGCGCGCGCGGTCGGCGGCTGCCGCGCCGAGACGGACCTCGGGGAGCGCTCGTCGCCCAGCGCCAGCAGCGTCTGGCGCACAGACTGTGCGAGCGCCACGGGTTCGTAGCCGCCCTCGAGGATCGCGCCGAGCGGGATGGCGCTCTGCTGCGCGAACGCACGCACGTGGCGGGCGAGCTCGCCGAAGGAGCCGGCCTGCAGCGCGCAGCCGGCGAGTGGATCGGCGTGATGCGCGTCGAATCCTGCGGAGACCAGCACGAGATCGGGCGCAAACGCGCGGGCGGCCGGGAGCACGACGTGCTCGAGCAGCGACAGCCACTGCTCCTCCTGCGAGCCGGCGGGGACGGGAAGGTTGAGCGTGTAGCCCTCGCCGGCGCCCGAGCCGGCGTCGCGCAGCGCCCCGGTGCCGGGGTAGATGCCCTCCTGGTGGATGCTCGCGTAGAGCACATCGGCGCGCGCGCGAAACGCCTCGGCGGTGCCGTTGCCGTGGTGCACGTCCCAGTCCAGGACGAACACGCGACGGGCGCCGAGCGCTGCGATCGCCAGCGCGGCGGCGATCGCGGCGTTGTTGAACAGGCAGAAGCCCATCGCGCGATCGGCTTCGGCGTGGTGGCCGGGCGGTCGCGCGGCGCAGAAGCCGAGCGTGGCCTCCCCCGCCAGCAGCGCCCTTACCATCTCGCAAGCGCCGCCGGCCGCGTGCAGCGCCGCGCGGAAGGAGGACTCGCCGACGACGGTGTCGAGGTCGATCGATCCGCCGCCGGCGGCGGCCAGCCGCTTGACCTGGGCGATCTGCTCGGACTCGTGGATCAGCTGCAGCCAGCTCTCAGGCGCCGGCGGCGCCTCGCGCCGCTCCCAGCCCAGCCAGTCCTCTGCGCCGAGCAGCCGTTCGATCGCCAGTAGCCGCTCGGGGGTATCGGGGTGCGCGGGCATCAACGCGCGCGGGTCGTGCAGCAGCGAAGAGGGATGTGAGAAATAGAGCCCTGTTCTGTCGGCCATGCCTATACGCTCCTGCGAGATCTGTAAGGGGAACGGTCTAGCAAAAGGGGAAGGGATGAGAGGTTCACGAGCAGCCGTCGTGCGCTCGGCGCGACGGATGACGATCACAGCTGTCCTGGTCGCGCTGGCGCTGGCGGCGCTGGCCACGGCGGCGAGCGCGGCGAGCTACACGGCGCTTGGCGACTCCCATTCGTCGGGCGTCGGCACGCGCAGCTTCTACAACGACGGCAGCGAATGCAAGCGCAGCCCGCTGGCCTACCCGACGAAGGTCGCGGCAGACAGGAAGCTGACGCTGACGTTCGCCGCGTGTTCGGGAGCGAAGACGAGCGACCGTGCTGAGCAAGCAGCTCGGCAGCCTCAACAGCTCGACCGCGGAAGTCGAGGCCAAGCTTTAGCTCAGTCAGGCGGCGCGGCGACCGCGTCCTAGAAGACGACGGTCGTCGCGCCGGCTCGCAGCACGCGGTCTTCGCAGTGCCACTGCACGGCGCGCGCGAGGACCGTGCGCTCGATGTCGGCGCCGAGGCGCATCAGCGCGGTGCGGTCCTCGCGGTGGGTCACGCGCACCGTGTCCTGCTCGATGATCGGGCCCTCGTCGAGGCCCTCGGTGACGTAGTGGGCGGTCGCGCCGATCAGCTTCACCCCGCGCCGCTTGGCCTGCTCGTACGGGCTCGCACCGGCGAAGGCCGGCAGAAAGGAGTGATGGATGTTGATCACGGGAACGCCGAGCGCGTCGAGGAAGTCGCCGCTGAGGATCTGCATGTAGCGGGCCAGCACGACCAGGTCGACCTCGTCGCACAGCAGCTCCAGCAGGCGCCGCTCGGCCTCGGACCTGCGCTCGGAAGCGACGGGGACGTGCGCGTAGGGCAGCCCGAAGGACTCGACGTCCTTGCGCAGGTCGGGGTGATTGGATGCGACCAGGCCGACGTCCATCTGCAGCTGGCCCCTGCGCCAGCGCCACAGCAGGTCGAGCAGGCAGTGATCCTGGCGTGAGACGAGAATCGCAACGCGCTTGGGTATCGCGGCGTCCCACATCCGCCACTGCATCTGCAGCGGCTCGGCGACGTCGCCGGCGAAGCGCCGCTGAAGCTCGGCGCGCTGCTCGCCGCTCAGCTGCAGGTCGAACTCCATGCGCATGAAGAACGTGCCTCCGCGGGGGTCGGTCGTGTGCTGGTCCGAGCGCACGATGTTCGCCCCGAAGTCGGTCAGCAGACGCGAGGTCGCGGCGACGATGCCCGGTCGGTCGGCGCAGGAGATCAGCAGGCGCGTGATCGCGCCCGGGGCAGCCTGCTGCAGGCTCCTTGGGGACGGGCTCGTCGATCGTTTCGCCGACTCGGACACGATCGCAGGATAGGCGCGAGCGAGCGCAGCGGATTGGCCTTTCAGTCCAGCGGGGCGCGGCGGGGGTATTCGTGCACGGAAACGAGTCTGACTGGCCCCTCGATCACGCGATAGCTGTGCGAGCGATCGGCACGGAAGCTGATCAGGTCTCCCCTGTTGAGGACCTCGCTGAAGGAGTCCGTGCTGATCTCCACGCTGCCGGCGGCGACGGTGATGTGCTCGAACAGACCGGTCACGTGGGCGTCGGCGTGACACACCGCGCCGTGCTCGAGGACGAGCGAGTAGATCTCGATCAGCGCGCCGCCGGTGCGCGTGAGCAGGTGGCGGATGATCAGGCCATCCCCCTCCAGTCCGGCCTGCTTGACGGCGATCACGGGGCTGTCGTGCTCGCGGACCAGCGACATCTCGTCGGCCGGCGACTCGGCGTGGAAGAGGCTCGCAAAGGGCACGCCGAGCGCTGAGGCGAGCGCCCAGACGGTGTCGATCGAGGGGTTGCCCTGGCCGCGCTCGATCAGCGACACGGTGGACTTGGCGACGCCGGCCCGCGCGGCGAGAGCGGAGAGCGTCATCTCCCTGGTCATCCTCCAGCGGCGCAGGTTTCGCGCGATTGGCTCAGTAGCACCGGGCGCCGCGCTGGTTGTATGGCTCTCGGTCATAGTCAAATCAGCCGACTAGATGGGATGCTATCCGTTCGCGGCCGGCGACTGTGTGGCGTCGTCTTCGCTCGTTGCGGATCGATCTCGAGATGTGCGACGATGCCGCGGCTGTGCCAAAGCTTGGAATGGGGCCGATACGACGCGAGCAGATCTGCCGAGCTGCGACGACGGTCATCGCTCGGGAGGGCTTCTCCGGGACGACGATGCGGGTTGTCGCCGAAGAGGCGGGTGTGAGCACGGGGATGCTCAACCACTACTTCGCCAATCGCCAGGACCTGCTGATGCACGCGCTGACGTTCGTCTCCGAGCGCGCGCACGGTCGAATGGTCGCGGCGATCGACGGAACCCCACCGGGGCGCCCGCGGCTGGAGGCGCTGCTGGACAGCATGCTCGCCGACGGCGATGACCAGGACGCCGGCGAGACGTGGCGCGTGTGGATCAACGCCTATGGCGAGGCGGTGCGCCTGCCCGAGCTGCGCCACACGATCGAGTCGCGGCTGAACGGCTGGTATGCGCTGATCGACCACGCACTGGAGGGTCTCGTGCCGGCGGAGACAGAGGGGGAGATCCCGTGGAGCTGGCGCCTGGACGCTCTGCTCAACGGCTTGGCGATTCGCGCGCTTACCTCAGAGACGGCGCTGAGCGCCGAGCAGATCCGCGATGGGGTGATCCGCACGCTGCTGCGCGAGGTCCCCGCCGGGGCCTGAGCGAGACCCCCTAGCCGGCGCGCTCGGCCGAGGCGAGCCCGCGGCGCGCCCACAGCGCGGTGAGCACCGCGCCGCCGGCGAGCAGCGCGAAGGACAGCGCGACCTTCGTCGGCGAGCCGGCGATCAGCCCGCGAGCCGCTTCCAGCGTGGCGGTCGCCGGGTTCAGGCGAGCGACGGCGTGGACCCAGCCGGTCAACAGCCGCAAGGGGACGTAGACGGGCGCGAGGAAGAGGACGATGAACACGGGCATCTGGATCAGCGCCCCGGCCTGTTCGGTGCGCAGGAACATCGCCACGCCGCACGCCCACAACGCCGAGCCGAGGTTCATCATGATCCCCAGCCCGATCAGCCCGACAATTTCGATGCCGCCGCCAGAGACGTTCATCCCCGCCGCCAGCGCGGCGGTTGTGATGACTACCGCGGTGATCAGCCAGCGCCCCAGCGCCCCGAGCGCGTAACCGGCGATGATCCCGCTGCGCCGCGGCGCGGTCAGCAGCAGGCGCCTGGCAAAGCCCGAATCGAAGTCGCGCGCAACGGCAAAGCCGGTGAAGACCCCGCCGAAGGCCGCCGATTGCAGAAACACGAAGGCGAACTGGAACGCCGTGTAGCCGGGCTTGTAGTCGAAGTTGGGAATGTCGGAGATGCGCGACAGGCCGCCGGCGAACGCCGCCAGAAAGAACAGCGGGAAGATCAGCGAGGGAAGCAGGATCGCCGGGCTGACGAGCGTGTTGTGGACCGAGCGCCAGGCGACGCCTTTGGCGACGTAAACAAAGCGTCTCACGTGCGCACCAGCCGGTTCTTCATCGCCGTCCCCGCGAAGCCGAGCGTCAACACGCACAGCAGCAGCGCGAAGCCAAAGCCGAGCGCGAGCGCCTGGGCGTCCCAGCCGGTGATGATCAGGCTGCGAATGCCCTCGATCAGGTAGGAGACGGGGTTGTAGGTCGCCACTTCGTGAAACCAGGAGATCTGGATGAGGTTGCGCGGCAGGCTCGAAGAGCTGAGGAAGACGGTCACGAACAGCAGCGGGAAGAAGCCCTGCACGGCTTCGCCCGTGCCGAACCGCAGGGCGAGCAGTGCGCCGAGCCCGGCGAAGCCGAAGGCGATCAGGATCGACAGCACGAGCAGCACGAGCGCGCCGCCGAAGCCGCTGGCGATCCCCACGCCGCTGGCCACGCCGACCGCGAGGTACACGACCGACTGGACGCAGGCGACGACCACCGATCCGCCGAGCTGGCCGGCCAGCAGCGCGCTGCCGCGCAGCGGCGTCAGCGCGAGCCGGTCGAAGAAGCCCGACTCGATGTCGCGTGCCAGATCGGTGCCGGTGCTGACGGCTACGAACAGCGCCCCCTGGATGAACGGCACGGCCAGCGCGAAGTCGCGATAGCTGACCGGCGGGAAGCCGCGGATCTTCGTCGCCGCGCCCAGCGCGCTGCCGTTGATCGCGAACAGGATCAGCGGGAACAGCAGGGGAAACACGAGCAGCCCGCGCTGGCGCACCGTGCGCATGACCGACCGGCGCGCGACCGCGCCGACCTGCTCGAACAGATGCGGCGGCGCCAGCGCGACGGCGCTAGGGCTGGCGCTCATCCTGATCCTCGCCGGCGCCCTCGAGCTTGCGCCCGGTCTTCGCCAGGAAGACGTCGTCGAGCGACGGCTGATGCAGTTGCAGCGAGGCGACCTTCAGGTGGGCCTGGTCGAGGACGCGGACGACCTCGGCGAGCTGCGACTCGCCTCCGGGAAGCTGCACCGTGACGGCGCCGCGGCCGTTGCGCGCCAGCTGGCCGAAGCTCGCGAGCCGCTGCGCCAGCGCGTCACCAGCGCCCGCGTCGGCGGGCACGACTTCGACCGTGGGGCTGCCGATCTCCTCCTTCAGCTGCGTGGGCGTTCCCTCGGCGACGATCTTGCCGTGGTCGATGATCCCCACGCGGTCGGCCAGCGCGTCGGCCTCCTCGAGGTACTGCGTGGTCAGGAAGACCGTCATGCCCTCCTCCTTCGCCAGCCGCGCGACCTCCTCCCACAGCGCGCTGCGGCTCTGCAGGTCGAGGCCCGTGGTGGGCTCGTCGAGGAACAGGATGCGCGGCCCGTGGACGAGCGCCAGCGCGAGGTCCAGCCGGCGCTTCATTCCGCCGGAGTAGCCGCCGACGCGCCGGTCGGCGGCTTCGGTCAGGCCGACACGCTCGAGCAGCTCCTGCGCGCGGCGGGTGCGGTCGGCCTTCGGCATTCCCTGGAGCGTCGCCTGCAGCATCAGGTGCTCGCGACCGGTGAGGATCGCGTCGAGCGCGGCCTCCTGCAGGGCGGCGCCAATCGACGCGCGGACCTGCGAGCCCTGGCGCAAGATGTCATAGCCGCCGACGCGCGCGCGCCCGCTCGTGGGCGGCAGCAAGGTGGTGAGCATCAACACGGTCGTCGACTTGCCGGCGCCGTTGGGGCCGAGGAAGCCGTAGATCTCTCCGGGGGAGACGGCGAGGTCGATGCCGTCGACGGCGCGCGGTCCCTTGCGGAACTCGCGCACGAGCTGCTCGATCTCGATTGCGGGGGATGAACTGTTCATCGGTGGGCTAGCGTAGCGATGCCCTTATGACGTGGCTGGCGGCGGAAACTCATTGCTTCGCCCCACGAGCGGCGCGCGACTCCCAGGCTTTGCTTTGGATTTAGAAGCTAATGTGTCTGTTTCGATTCCCGAAGCGAAAGGACAGCCATGCCGGAGATCGCACAGAGCCCGCGGATCGCCCCGCTGGAGCCTCCGTACACACCTGACATCGACGCGGCGCTGCGCAAGTGGATGCCGCCGGGCGCCGAGCTCGAGCCACTGCAGCTGTTTCGCACGCTGAACGTCCACGAGGAGCTGGCCTCGCGCATGCGTCCGCTCGGCGCGGGCATCCTCGGACACGGGCGGGTGGCGCCGCGCGAGCGCGAGATCGTCATCCATCGCACGTGCGCGCGTGCGGGAGCCGAGTACGAGTGGGGCGTGCACGTGCTGGCCTACGGCAAGCCGCTCGGCCTGACCGACGCGCAGATCGCGGCGACGGTCAATGGCGCTGCCGACGACGCCGCTTGGAGCGCTTCCGATGCGCTGCTGATCGAGCTCTCCGACGAGCTGTATGACACGGCGACCGTGTCAGACGAGCTGTGGGCAAAGCTGGCTGCGAGCTTCGCCGAGGATCAGCTGCTCGAGCTGCTCGTCACGGCCGGCTGGTATCGACTGATCTCTTACGTGATCAACGCCGCCGGCGTGCAATGCGAGCCGTGGGCGGCGCGTTTCCCGGCGGCGTGAACCCCGCGCGCGACCGGCTTGGCGAACGGTTAGAGCTCGCGAATCCCGTCGTCGGCGACGCGCCCGCCGAGCTCGATCACACCGTCGCCCAACGGTCGCGCTTCGATCAGACAGCCCGGCCCCTGCTCGATCGTGATCGCCCGGTCGAGCGCCGCGCAGAGCGCCACGGTGGCCGAGCCGGTGGCCGGGTCCTCGGGCACGCCGAGGTCCGGCGCGAAGACGCGCGCGCGGATGCGACCGCGCGCTTCGTCGCTGAAGGCCCACGCCTGCAGGCTGCCGCTGGCAGGCGCCGAGAAGGCATCGACCTCGGCAGCTGTGGCGAGCTGGCGACGCTCAAAGCGCGGGCACCACTGCGCGCGCGCGAGCACCCAGGCACGATCGCCCTGCACACGAGCTCTCACGTCGCCGGCCGGGACATGCAGCACCGGCCGGCGCAACAGCCACGCGCTGCCGACCATCGGATGCCCGGCGAAGGGCAGCTCGGCCGCCGGGGTGAAGATCTGCACGTGCGTGTCGCGCTCGACGAACACGGTCTCTGAGTAGCCGAGCTCGGCGGCGATCGCCTGGCGGCGCGCTTGGGAGATCTCGGCGGCGTCGCACACGACGCCGAGCGGGTTGCCCGACTCGCCGGCTTCGCCGGTGAACACGCGCAGCACGCGCACGGCGGTCATCGCTCGATCGTAGTCGGCCCCTGCCGTCGCTCGCTGCGAGCGCGGCGCACGAGCTGTGGCGAGCGTCGATGCCCGTTCAATAGGCTCCCGGCGATGGAGCACGTGAGCGTGAGCGAGCACGACGAGGGCCTTTTCGTGCTCACCGTCGACCGCCCGCCGATGAACGCGATGGATGTGACGTTGCTGCGGAGATCGTCCTGGCGATCAAGCAGATCGCCAGCGAGCCTCCACGCGCACTCGTATTGGCGGGGCGGCCGGACTGCTTCTCGGCGGGCGCCGACCTCAAGGCGGTGCCCGGCTACGGGCCGGCGCAGCAGCGCGAGATGGTGTCGGGCATCAACGCGATGGCGCTGGGCGTCTACGAGCTCGAGTTCCCCGTCGTCGGCGCGATCACCGGTCATGCGATCGCCGGCGGCCTCGTGCTGGCGCTGTGCACCGACATCCGCGTCGCGTCCAGCGCGGGACGCTACGGGCTGACCGAGGTGCAGGTCGGCGTCCCCTATCCGCAGGCGGCGCTTGGCGTGGTGCGCGCAGAGTGCAGCCCGCAGGCGGCGCGCGTCCTCGCGCTCGGCAGCGAGCTGACCGACGCCGGCGAATGCGAGCGCCTGGGCGTGTTCGACGAGGTGCTCGCCGCGGATGACGTGCTCGCCCGCTCGTTGCACGTAGCCGGGCGGTTGGCCGCGCTCGTGCCCGAGGTCTACGCCCGCACCAAGCGCGATTTGCGCGCGCCGGCGATTGCGCAGATGCGATCCGGGGCGAGCGCAGACCCGCTGCTGGACAACTGGGTCGACTGACCCAGCGGGTCCGGGCGCGGCCCTCGCGCGCGCGTGTGCGTGCGTGCGTGCGCAACAACAATTGACACCGTGAGCGATCCGCAGCGCATCCTCGTCGCCGAGCTGGGTCGGCCCGCTGCTGGCGCGCCCGAGCGACGTCGTCGTCCACCGGATCGCCGCCACCGTTCGCGCGCTCGACCCCAATCCACCGGATCCCGGCGAGCTGGGCTAACCAGTTAGCGAAGCGAGAGGACCACTACCGGGATCTCGCGCTCGGTCTTGGCCTGGTATTCGTCGTAAGCGGGCCACACCTCGGCCATCAACGACCACAGCCGAGCGCGCTCCTCGCCCTCGACTGTCGAAGCGCGGACCTTGAGCACGTCTCCCTTGACCTGGATCGTCGCGTCCGGGTTCGCTTTGAGGTTCTCGTACCACGACGGGTTCTCCGGCGTGCCGCCCTTTGACGCGACCACGACCCAGCGCTCGCCGTCGGTGCGGTGGATCAGCGGAGTCGTCCGCGACTCGCCCGACCGGCGCCCCTCGGTCGTCAGCAGGAGGATCGTCGTCCCGCGCCAGTGATAGCCGTGCTCGCCGTCGGTCTCGCGATACGCGTGCACATGCTCTGCGCCGAACAGCTCGTCGGCTGCCGTGGCCATGCGCTCGAGTCTAGCGACGCCGACCGTTGCTGCTCTGAGCGCGGCTACAGACCGGCGGCGGGCGTGGCCGCAACGCTCGCCCGCAGCTGCGCGCGAGCATCGTCGGCGGGTCCGCCGGCTGCGGCCGCGAGCAGCTCGGAGATCGCCTGCGCGGGGAGCGGATGGTGCAGCAGAAAGCCCTGCGCGAGCTCGCACTGCAGCTCTTTGAGCGCCACCAGCTGGCGCTCTGTCTCGACCCCCTCGGCGATCACGTCGACTGAGAGCGCCTGGGCCATACGCACGATCGCCGTGGTGATCGCCGTGCTTCGCTGGTCGCTGCCGAGGGCGTCGACGAACGAGCGGTCCACCTTCAACCCGTCGATCGGCAGCTTTGTGAGGTACGCCAGCGACGAATAGCCGGTGCCGAAGTCGTCGAGCACGAAGCGCACGCCCAGCCGCGCCACGCGTCTGATCGTCTCTGAGACGCTGGCGGGCTCCTCCAGCAGGACCGACTCGGTGATCTCCAGGCAGACGCTCGAAGGCTCGATGCCCGTCAGCGTGAGCGCCGCGGCGACCGTCGCCTCGAGGTCGCGCTGTGTCAGCTGGCGCATCGAGAGGTTCACCGAGATGCCAACCGGACGTGCGTCGGGCCTGGCGGCGTGCCATTCGGCGGCCTGCATGCATGCCGCCTCGAGCACCCAGCGCCCGATCGGATCGATCAGGCCGCTCTCCTCGGCGACCGGTATGAACTCGTCCGGGCGCACCAGCCCGCGCTCGGGATGCTGCCAGCGCAGCAGCGCCTCGACGGAGACGATCGAGCGATCGTGCAGCGAGACGATCGGCTGGTAGGCGATTCGCAGCTCGCCTCGCTCCAGCGCCCTGCGCAGATCGTTCTCCAGCGACAGGCGGGCTACGGTGCGCAGTCGCATCGCGCGATCGAAGACCTCAAAACGGCCGCGCCCGCGGCTCTTGGCCTGATACATCGCCGCGTCGGCGTCGCGCACGAGGTTCGCCGGCAGGCGGTCAGAATCGCTGGCGAGCGCGATCCCGAGGCTGGCCTTGGCGAAGTGCTCGCCGGCGCTCAGCTCGAAGGGCAGCTCGAACACCGCGACCATGCGCTCGGCGACCCGCGCCGCCGCCGACTCGTCGGGAATCTGCTCCAGCAGCACGACGAACTCGTCGCCGCCGAGACGCGCGATCGTGTCGCCGGGACGCAGGGCGCCCTGCAGCCGCGGCGCGATCTCCATCAGCAGCTCGTCACCGGCGCCGTGGCCGAGGCTGTCGTTGACGAGCTTGAAGTTGTCGATGTCCAGGAGCACGACGGCGACGTCGGCTCCCCGACGCGAGAGCGCGTGCCCCAGGCGGTCCATGAACAGCACTCGGTTGGGCAGGCCCGTCAAGGGGTCGTGCAGCGCCTGATAGCGGATGTCGTCTTCGCTGGCTCGCTGCTGCAGGGCGTCGGCGAGGATATTCGCGAGCGCCTGCACGAAGTCGGCATCGGCGTCAGCGAAGCGGGGCTCGGCCGCGGCGGCCAGCGAGATCACACCCCAGGCGCCGTCGCGCCCCTCGATCTCGCCCGTGACTGCACCCTGCAGGCCGGTGAGCAGGTGTGTGCCCAGCCCGGCGCGAACGACCGGCGCGGCGCGGTCGATGGTGCGTTCGAGCACGGCCCCGCTGTCAACACCGAGGATCTGCGCGGCGGCCGTGAGCGCGTCGTGCATCAGCACTCCCACCTCCGCTCCCTCCAGCGCGCGCTTGCCGAGTCGTGCGACGGCGGCCTGCTGTTCGGCTCTGCGCTCGAGCTCGGCCTCTGCGAGCTTGCGCTTGGTCACGTCGGACATCACTCCGTGCCACCGCATGCGTCCCTGCTCGTCGGACACGAGCGCCGCTTCGTCGCGCACCCACACCGTCCTGCCGTCGCGGTGAAGGAAGCGGTATTCGTCGGGGACCGACGGCTCGACCAGCTCGTCCTCGCGACCGAACACGCGCTCGCGATCGTCGGGGTGCACCTGGCGCGCCCACAGGCCGGGGTCGTCGGTCCATTCCGCGGGCGTGAAGCCGAGGATGTCCGTAGCTCCGGAGCTGATGTAGTGCCACCTGCCGCCCACCCCAACGTCGGCCACGTAGAGGATCGCCGGCAGCCGGTCGAGCAGCGTTCTCACCGCGGGCTCGCTGAGCTCGTCGGGCGCGTCGCCGACTTCTCCGCGCCGATCCTCTCCGCGAGCTGGCTGGGGAACAGACGACATCCTCGCTGCGTATCGGCGTTCTTGCGGCAAAGGCTGAGCCCTGCAGCGAGCGACCGAGGATCTCTCGGTCACCCGGCCTGCGCGGCCAGCTCATCGGATGGCGCGCTCCATCACCACATGCGGACCGACTTGCGGGAGCTCGAATACGTCCGACGTGGCGCCGAAACCAGCGCGTTCGTAGAACCGACGCGCGGGGGTGCGCGCGTTGCACCACACGCGCGACGCGCCAGACGCGCGGGCGTGCCCCAGCAGAGCCTCCAGAACCGCAGTGCCCGCCCCGCGACCGCGAGCACCGGCGGCGGTCGCCATCCCGCGCACGCGCCAGGTCCCGCAATCGTCGCTTGGCGCGATGAGACCGACGGCGACCAGTGCTTTCAGCGCACGGAAGAAGTTGGCGTCGGAGGCGTCTTGGGATGCGGCGATGCATGAGACAGATCGGGATCTACGCAAGCTGCAGGACCTGCTGGCCGCGTAGGGAGTTCTCCGCAGCCAATGTGTGGCCTTGTGCGCCTGCCAACCGATGTGACTTGGCGTAGCGTCTGGCCGACGAGCACTTGACTCCTGAAGGGAGAACGGCATGGCCGCAGCTAAGACTCAGGGCAGCAAAGCAGCAAAACCGACCGCAACTCGTCGGAGTCCCGCAGCCGCAAGCAGGTCGAAGGCCGCAGTCGACAGGGCCACGGGGCTGTCCGACGACGTACTCGAGTCGGTCGAGGCCGGGCAGCGTGCGGCGATCGACGCGGTGCACAAGTTCGTCGACACGGTCGACCGAACGTTGCCACACGGCGAGGGCTCATCGCGGCGGCAAGAGATCGTTGACTCCGCCATGGAGATGGCCGACAGGCTGGTCCACACGCAGTACGACTTCATCCGCAAGGTCGTGGACAGCGCCGGTAAGACGCTGGGCGGGTCCAAAGGCAAGAAGTAGGCCCGCCCTTCGGCCTGGTCCAGCAACGTTCGGTAGGCCGACGGGGGGAGCTCCCAAACGCGGGACTACAGGCTGTTCGCGGTGACTAGGTCACCGCGAACAGGCGTAGCGGAACCGATCGCGTCAGGTGCAAGCGGATGACAACTTCTAAGGCGACGCGCAAGAAGATCCCGCGTAGTCGCGAGGATGACTACACCGCCGCGGCGGCGGCGGCGCGGCGAGCCTTCCTTCGCGAGCAGACCGGGGTGGCGTTGGAGCACGTCTCGCACTACTCCTTTGACCCGGCGGTCCTCCCTGGGAACGTTGAGCACTTCACAGGGGTTGCGCAGGTACCGATCGGCATCGCCGGGCCGCTGCTCGTCGATGGAGAGTACGCGCAGGGTGAGTTCTACGTTCCCCTGGCGACCGCCGAGGGCACACTGGTCGCGAGCTACAACCGCGGCATGAAGATGCTGCACGAGGCGGGCGGCGTGAAGACCACCATCCTCGATGACGCCATGCAGCGCGCTCCGGCGTTCGTGTTTGAGAGCGCCCGCGAGTCACGGGCGTTTGGAGAGTGGCTGACCGAGCACTTCGCCGAGATCAAGCAGGCGGCGGAGGGCACCACCCGTATCGGCCGCCTGCGCGGCATCGAGCAGTACTCCGCGAGCCGGATCCTGTTCACGCGCTTTGACTACACGACCGGCGACGCCGCGGGGCA
>JADGPP010000068.1 GCA_017882375.1 Solirubrobacteraceae bacterium
ATCGCAGTTCGTAAAGAGGACACAGCTCACTGACTGTGCCTCTGCCGATCTGCTCGCGAACAGATCAGAGACCCAGAGACTCCAACCCGCATCAAGCCTCTAGGCCCGCGCGGGCGCGCGGCCGCGACGGCGCGAAGCGCCGGGTCGCTGTCCCGCACCCTTGCGCCCGTTGGTACGGTCGCCCGCCAGGCCGCCGAGCGCGAGCTCGCGCTGCAGGCCCAAGCCGCCGATCATCCCCGCCAGCTCGCGCTTCTGCTCGTGCGTCACGAGCGTCACGCCGACGCCGCTGGCGCCGGCGCGTGCGGTGCGTCCGATGCGGTGCACGTAGTCATCGCGCGTGGCCGGAATGTCGTAGTTGATCACGTGCGTGATTCCCGCGACGTCGATGCCGCGCGCGGCGACGTCCGTGGCGACGAGCGTGTCGACGACGCCGGACTCGAAGTTCGCCAGCGCGCGCTCGCGCTGGCCCTGAGACTTGTCGCCGTGCATCGCGACCGCCTGCACGCGGCTGCTCGCCAGGCGCTTGACCAGCCGGTCAGCGCCGCGCTTGGTGCGCACGAACACAAGCGTCAACCCGCGCTCGGCCTCGTTGAGCTCGGCGACCAGCCGGCCGACCTTGCCCTCATGCGCGACCGTCACGAAACGGTGCTCGACGTCGCCCTTGCGCTCCTCGGAGTGCGCGTGCTCGTGGCGGCGGGCGTCGGAGGTGTAGGCCTTGGCGACCTTTCCGACCTCGCCCTGCAGCGTCGCCGAGAACAGCAGCGTCTGGCGCTCACGGGCGCACATCTTGACGATCTTGTCGACGACCGGGCGAAAGCCCATGTCGAGCATCCGGTCGGCCTCGTCGAGGACGAGCAGCCTGATCTGCTTCAGCGACACGTCGCGGCGCTCGATCAGGTCCATCAGCCGTCCCGGCGTCGCCACCAGGATGTGCGCTCGCCCGGCCAGGCGTGCCTGCTTGACGATCCCTGCGCCGCCGTAGACGGCGGCGATCGAGAGTGCGCGGGCATGGGCGATCGGCCGCAGATCGTCGACGATCTGGCTTGCCAGCTCGCGCGTCGGCGCGAGCACGAGCGCCGACGGGCGCGCGTCTGAGTCTTTGATCCGCTCGACCATCGGCACGCCGAACGCGAGCGTCTTGCCCGATCCGGTCGGCGACTGTGCCAGCACATCGTGGCCGGCGAGCACGTCGGGTATGACCATGCTCTGAACTGCGAAAGGCTTTGCGATCCCGCGCTGCGCGAGCTCGCTTGCGACGACCTCGGACACGCCGAGATCGGCGAACGTTGCGTGCTTCATGTGTTGGTGCTCCTTCTGGCGACCCTCTGGCCGCCGCTGCAAGATGGAGATTCGACTGACCCCATCCGCGCACTGAAAGCGCCAACAAAGACAAAGAACCTCACGAACGACTTCGCCGCTCGTAGCGAGACCGTAGCAGCCTTCTCCCTGCACACCGCCGCATTCCGTGCAGCGCGGTGGCGGCCGCGGACTACTCCAGGCTGGCCATCACGTGCTTGACGACGGTGTAGTCCTCCAGGGAGTACACGCTCAGATCCTTGCCGTAGCCGGACTGCTTGAAGCCGCCGTGGGGCATCTCGGAGACGAGCGGGATGTGGTCGTTGATCCACACGCAGCCGAAGCGAAGCGCCCGTGAGACGCGCAGCGCGCGTCCGACGTCGCGCGTCCACACCGACGAGGCGAGGCCGTAGCGCGTGCCGTTGGCCCACGCGATCGCCTGCTCCTCGTCGCTGAAGCGCTGGACCGTGATCACCGGGCCGAAGATCTCACGCTGGATCATCTCGTCGTCCTGCTGCAGGCCGGCGACGACGGTCGGCTCCAGGTAGAAGCCCGGGCGCTCGGGCTGCTTGCCGCCGGTGACGATCTCCGCGCCGTCGGGGCGGCGCTGCAGGAAGCCCTCAACGCGCTCGCGCTGGCGCGCCGAGTTGACGGGCCCGAGCGTCGTGTCGGGCGACAGGGTGTCGCCGATCACGAGCCCTTTGGCCCGCTCGGCCAGCCCGGCGACGACGTCGTCGTAGACCTTGGCGCCGGCGAGCACGCGTGTGGCCGCAGTGCAGTCCTGACCGGCGTTGTAATAGCCCGTGCCGGCGATCGTCTCCAGAGCGCCCTGCAGGCTGACGTCGTCGAAGACCACCACCGGGGCCTTGCCGCCGAGCTCCAAGTGCACCCGCTTGAGCGTGTCCGCGGCGGTGCGTGCGAAGTGCTTGCCCGTGTCGACCGAGCCGGTCAGGCCGAGCATGTCGACGTCGGGGTGGCCGATCAGCGCCTCGCCGGTCGGCTCGCCCGGGCCGGTCACGACGTTGAGCACGCCGCGCGGCAGGATGTCGGCGGTCAGCTCGGCGAGGCGCAGCGTCGTGATCGGCGTCGTCTCGGCGGGCTTGAGCACGACCGTGTTGCCCGCGGCGATCGCCGGTGCAAGTTTCCAGATGGCCATCATCAGCGGGTAGTTCCACGGCGTGACCTGGCCGATCACGCCGACGGCCTCGCGCCGCGTGAACGACGTATAGCCCTCCATGTACTCGCCCGCTGCACGGCCCTCGAGCACGCGCGCGGCACCGGCGAAGAAGCGCAGGTTGTCGACCATCACCGGGATCTCGTCGTCTTTGACGGCTTCGATCGGCTTGCCGGCGTTCAGCGCCTCCAGACGCGCGATCTCGTCGCCGTGTTCCTCCAGCACGTCGGCCACGCCGAGCAGCGCCTCGGCGCGCTGCGCCGGCGTCGTCTGCGACCAGCCGCCGAAGGCCGCGCGCGCCGCGCGCACGGCGCGATCGACGTCCTCCGCCGTGGACCGCGGGGCCCGCGCGAGCTGCGCGCCGGTGGACGGGTTGAGCACCGGTTCGCTGTCGCCGCCCGAGGCAACCAGCTCGCCGTCGATGAAGTTGCTGAGGGTCTCTGTCGTCGTCGCCATCTCGCTGTGCCCTCCTCGGGGGTTTGGTCGTGTCTGTGAGTCCTGCTCGTCGCCGCGCTCGCTACACGCCGCCGCCGACCTGCTCGCCGAGGGCCTCCGCCACGGCGGGGTGGGTTATCTCGCCGCCGCGCACGTTCAGACCCTGGTGCAGCGCCCGGTTTGAGTGCAGCGCGCTTTCCACGCCCTGCTCGGCCAGCTCGATCACGTACGGGAGCGTCGCGTTGGTCAAGGCATAGGTGGAGGTGATCGGCACCGCGCCCGGCATGTTGGTCACGCAGTAGTGGGTGATCTCGTCGACCTCATACGTGGGCTCGGAATGCGTCGTCGGGCGCGAAGTCTCAAAGCAACCGCCCTGGTCGATCGAAACGTCCACGAGCACCGCGTGGCGCTTCATCAGCTTCAGCTGCTCGCGCGTGACCACGTGCGGCGCACGGCCGCCGCGCACCAGCACCGCGCCGATCACCAGGTCGGCCAGCGGCAGCATCTCCTCGATCGCCAGCGTCGAGGAGTAGACCGTCGAGGCGCGACCGCCAAAGGCCACTTCCAGCTCGCGCAGGCGGTCGATCGAGCGGTCGAACACGAACACGTCGGCCTCCATGCCGATCGCGATGAACGCCGCGTTCATACCGACCACGCCTCCGCCGATCACCAGCACCGTCGCCGCCGCCACGCCCGGCACGCCGCCGAGCAGGATTCCGCGACCGCCGAGCGGCTTCTCCAGCATGAACGCGCCAGCCTGCGTGGCGATCTTGCCCGCCACCTCGCTCATCGGCGCCAGCAGCGGCAGGCGGCCCGCTGCGTCCTCGACGGTCTCATATGCGATGCACGTCGCGCCGGAAAGCTGCAGTCCGCGCGCGAGCTGCGGCTCGGCCGCCAGGTGCAGATACGTGAACAGTGTCTGCCCAGCGTGCAGCATGGCCACCTCCGCGGCCTGCGGCTCCTTGACCTTCAGCACCAGCTCCGCCTCGGAGAACACCGCCTGCACGTCCGCCACGATCCGCGCGCCCTGCGCCGCAAACTGCTCGTCGCCCATCGCGCTGCCCTCGCCGGCGCCGGCCTGCACCACCACCTCGTGCCCGCGCGAGGCCAGCTCCCTGACTCCCGCTGGCGTGATCGCGACGCGGTACTCGTCGGACTTGATCTCGCTCGGTACGCCGATTCTCATCGTGCCAACTCCCTTCCACGGAGCGCCAGCCAGAACTCGATCCGGTCGCGCGCGTTGGAGAAGTCGCGCCCGGTGAGCTGCTCGACGCGGCGCACGCGGTAGCGCAGCGTGTGGCGGTGGCAGAACAGCTTGCCCGCCGCCTTCTCCCAGTGCCCGTTGTGTTCGATGAACACGTCCAGCGAGCGCAACAGCTCCTCGCCGTAGTCGCCCTCGCCCTGCTCGACCGGGCCGAGCACGCCGCGACAGTAGGAGATCAGCGCGTCGTCGTCCTGCAGCGAGAGCAGCAGCTGGAAGGCGCCGAGGTCGCGGTAGGAGGCGACCTCCGGCGCGGTGCCGTTCTGCAGTCGCACGGCCTCCAGCGCGCAGCGCGCCTCGTGAAAGCTCAAGCGCAGCGAATGCGCCGCTCCGGCGCGGCTGGCCGACGCGCGCACCTCGCCAAAGCGCGCGCTCAGCTCGCCGCGCAGCTTGCCGGCCAGCGCGATCGGGTCCTGGCCCTCGGCGTCGATCACTGCACACAGCAGGCCCGCACGGATCGCCACAAGGCTGCGCGCGCGCTCGGCCTCGAGCGTGCGTTCCAGCGGCGCCGCCGCGGCGCTCGGGTCGTCGAGCGCGAACGCCAGCACGGCAACCTGCTCGCCGATGCCGAACGGGCGCAGGCGCGCCTGCAGCTCCTCGGGGTACAGATGGCCGGTCAACGCCTCGGCCAGCACGTCGCCGGCCATGTTGCGCTGCAGCATTTCGTAGCGCTCGTTGACCAGCTGCGCGAACGCGCGCTCGGTGATCGCGATGAACGGCAGGTCGTAGGGCACCTCGAATAGCGGGAAGGACCGCTTGCGCGCGGCGGTCACCAGCGCCGCCGGCAGGCGCTTGTGCTTGAAGCCCGTGCCGAATCCCAGGCCGGCGATCCGATGATCGGCGAGCCGCTCGATCAACTCGCGCTGGCTCTTGGGGCCGTCGAGCTGGAGGCCCGTGGTCAGCAGCAGCTCGCCGCCACGCAGCCACGGCGTGGGGTCCGACAGCTCGGTGCTGTGCACCCAGCGGACGTGCGCCTGCGCCGATTCGTGGCCGCTGGCGAGCTCGAGACCGAGCTCGTCGATCAGGCTCTCGACAGTGAGCTCCATTGCCCCATCCGCTGCGACGCCTCGGCTAGCACCGGACGCAGGATCGACTCGATCTCCGCGAACTGCTCCCTGCCGGCGATCAGCGGCGGCGAGAGCTGAACTATCGGGTCGCCGCGGTCGTCGGTGCGGCAGATCAGGCCGCGCTTGTACAGCTCGCCCGAGAGGTAGCCGCGCAGCAGCTCCTCCGACTCATGCGCGTCGAAGGTCTCCTTGGTCTCTTTGTCCTTGACCAGCTCGATCGCCTGGAAGTAGCCGGCGCCGCGAACGTCGCCGACGATCGGCAGGTCGCGCAGGCTCTCCAGCGTCGCGCGCAGCTCGCCTTCGTTCTCCAGCACGTGCGCGCACAGGTCCTCGCGCTCGATCACGTCGATGTTCGCCAGCGCTACCGCACACGCCATCGGGTGCCCACCGAACGTGAAGCCGTGGTTGAAGATCGCCTTGCCCTGCAGGAACGGCTCGGCGATGTGATCGCCGGCGATGACCGCCCCCAGCGCCGCGTAGGCCGAGGTGATGCCCTTGGCTGTCGTGATCATGTCCGGCTGATAGCCGAAGCGTTCGCAGCCGAACATGTGACCGATGCGCCCCCACGAGCAGATCACCTCGTCGGAGATCAACAGGACCCCGTAGCGATCGCAGATCTCGCGCACGCGCTGGAAGTAGCCGTCCTGCGGCACGAAGCAGCCGCCGCCGTTCTGCACCGGCTCGAGAATCACGGCGGCCACGGTGGCCGGTCCCTCGAAGAGAATCGCTTCCTCGATCGCATCGGCCGCCCACAGCGGGTCGCGGTCTTCCTTCCAGCGATAGGAGTTGGTGTTCTCCACGTGCCGGCCGCCCGGCGTGAGCGGCTCGAACGGTTCGCGCAGCGACGGCAGGCCTGTGGCGGTGAGGGCTCCCATCGACGTACCGTGGTAGGCGAGGTAGCGGGAGATGATCTTGTGTCGCCGCGGTTCGCCCTTGGCACCGTGGTAGGCCTTGGCGAGCTTCCACGCCGACTCCACCGACTCCGAGCCGCCGGAGGTGAAGAACACGCGGTTGAGGTTGCCCGGCGCCAGCTCGGCGATCCGCGTGGCCAGCTCGATGGAACGCGGATGCGCGTAGCTCCAGTTGGTGTAGAAGCCGAGCTCCTTGGCCTGCCTCGCCGCGGCCTCGCCGAGCTCAGAGCGTCCGTGGCCGATGTTCACGCAGTACAGCGCCGACAGCCCGTCGAGGTAGCGCTTGCCGTGTTCGTCGTACACGTAGCATCCGTCCCCGCGCACGATCACCGGGACGTCGGCATGCGCGTAGGACCCCATGCGCGTGAAGTGCATCCACAGGTTCCGCTTGGCCTGGCGCTGCCAGTCCCCGGGGTGCTTCTCGGTGACGGCCGGCGCGTCTGGGCCCGGCGCTGCGGGTGCGGAGGCGGATCCCGACGCGACCTCGCCGGCCGATCCCGTGTCGTTCACGTTCGCTGGGCTGGCCATGACATCCTCTCCCTGGGAGGTTTGCTGGGACTACGGCGTCCAAAATAGACACTCAGGACAACGGTACTGCGCCGCAAGCTCTTGCTCAAGTACGCCTGCGGTCAAGAGCGTCCAGAGCGCTTGTACCAAATGTCCAAAGCGCTCGTCGGGTTTTGGGAGTCGCGCCCCTTGCGCCTGCCGCCGCCTGAGAACATAGTTTCCTGCCAGTCCGGGCATAGCTGGAGCAATAACCACAGAGAGGACCACCGATGGCCACCGACAGCGGCGCCGTACACGGAGCTCCAGCGTCTTCAGAGGTCGTGGACAAGGGCCTGAAAAAGGGCGCTATCGGCTACCTCTCCAACATCGTCATCGGCGTCGCATCCACTGCGCCCGCCTACTCGCTCGCTGCGACGCTCGGCTTCATCGTCGCCGTCAAGGGCGTCGGCGTGCACGCGCCTGCCGTCCTGCTCGTCTCCTTCATCCCGATGCTGCTGATCGCAGCGGCCTACAAATACCTCAACCGCGCCGACCCGGATGCGGGGACCTCGTTCGCCTGGACGACGCGAGCCCTGGGCCCGGCCACCGGCTGGGTCAACGGCTGGGCGATCTTCCTCGCGGACGTGATCGTGATGGCCTCGCTGGCCGACATCGCCGCGATCTACAGCTTCAAGCTCTTCGGGTTCACCGAACTCGGTGGATCGAAAGCCGCGATCATCATCGCGGCGATCGCCTGGATCGCGCTGATGACGTGGATCTGCTGGCGCGGCATTGAGCTCTCGGCGGCCATCCAGCGAGCCCTGCTGACCGCCGAGGTCCTCATCCTCGGCCTGTTCGCCGTCGTCGCCCTGATCAAGGTCTACGGCGGCAGCGCACCCCACGGCTCGATCAAGCCGGCGGTCGATTGGTTCAACCCGTTCGCGATGAACTTCAGCGACCTCGTGGTGGCGATCCTGCTCGGCGTATTCATCTATTGGGGATGGGATTCAGGGGTCGCCGTGAACGAGGAGTCCGAGGATCCATCGGAGGGTCCGGGCAAGGCGGCAATCGTCTCAACCCTGCTGCTCGTCGTGATCTATCTGATCGTCTCGGCCGGCGCTCAGTCCTTCCACGGCCCTGGCTTCTTGGAAAACAACGCCGAAGACGTGCTGAGCGCGCTCGGCAGGCCAGTGCTCGGCGGGGTCCTCTACAAGCTGCTGATCATCGCCGTGCTGACATCCGCGTCAGCCTCGACGCAGACGACGATCCTGCCAACCGCGCGCACGACCCTGTCGATGGCCCACTGGAAAGCCGTCCACAAGGTGCTCGGCAGGGTCCACAAAACGTATCTGACCCCGGATGTCTCGACGATCGGGATGGGTCTCATATCGATCGCGGTGACCGTCCCGCTGCTGCTGCTCTCCGAAAGCGTCCTGGCGGACTCGCTGACCGCGATCGGCTTCCCGATCTGCTTCTACTACGGCTTCACGGGTCTCGCGTGCGTCGTCTACTACCGCCACGAGTTGTTCAAGAGCGCCCGTAACTTCCTGCTGCTCGGCCTCGCCCCGCTGCTCGGGACGGCGATCCTCTTCGGGGTCTTCTACAAGGCGCTGACCTACTACGGCCACAAGGCCAACGTCGCATCGGCGCCGATCGCCGGCATCACGCTGCCGATCTGGATGGGCATCGGCGGCCTGATCCTCGGAGGCGTGCTGATGCTCGCCTCGCGGCGGTACTTCCGCGACTTCTTCAAGCGCAAAACCGAAACGGCGCCGCCGGACATCCTGCACAAACCGGCGCCCGAGCTCGCCCCGGTCGACTTCTAGCCGGCCGCGCCGGGCCCCGATGGCTCGACGGCCAGCTCCTGCTGGCCGTGCGGCGAGCCCAGCTCGGCCAGGCGATCGAGGAACGGCTTGGGCGCGAAGGCCTCCGGGCCGAGCACGCCCGAGCCCTTCCACACGCCCTCGTCGAGCAGCTCCAGCGCGACGACGGGGTTGACGGCGGTCTGCCAGACGACCGCCTGGCTGCCGTACTCGCGCATCGTGTGCTCGTTGTCGACCACGTGGTAGAGGTACGTGGAGCGCGGCCGGCCATCGCTGCCGGTGCCTGTGATCCACGTGCCCGCGCAAGTGCGCCCGGTCATCCGCTCGCCGAGCGTCGCCGGGTCGGGCAGCGCGGCCGCCACGACGTCGCGCGGCGCGACCTTCACGTCGCGCACCGACACCGGCTCGGTCGAGTCCAGGCCGAGTTTGTGCAGCGTGCGCAGCACGTCGATGAACTCCTCGCCGAGCCCGTACTTGAATGTCACACGCTCGCAGTCCACCCAGCGCGGGATCAGCACGACCTCCTCGTGCTCGACGTTGACGCACTCGACCTTGCCGATGCCCTCGGGAAAGTCGAACACCTCGGGCTCGGAGAACGGCGTCGTGGTGTAGAAGCCGCGCTCGCGCTCCCAGATCAAGGGCGGGTTCAGGCACTCCTCGATCGTCGTCCAGATCGAGAACGTCGGCGCGAAGTCATAGCCCTCGACGACCAGGTCCGCACCGTCGCGCACGCCGACTTCCTCGACGCTCGAGAACAGCTCCTGCGAGGCGTATGCCGCAAACACGTCCGACAGGCCCGGCTCGACGCCGATGCCGACGAGCGCCAGCAGGCCCGCCTGCTCCCACGCCTCGTGGCGCTCGAGCTGGTGCTCGCCGAGCATCTGCCCGGGAAGCTCATACGGGCGCTGGGGATGCGGGCGCGAAAGCGTCATCGCCATGTCCAGGTACGTCGTCCGCGCCTCGAACGCCGCGCCGAAGATCGGCTCGTTGAAGCGCGGGTCGCACGCGTTGAGCACGGCGTCGGGCTGCACGCGCGCGATCAGCGACACGAGATCCTCCTTGCTGGAGGCGTCCACGCGCTCGGCCGAGAAGCGACTCGGCTCGCCGAGCCCGGCGACCACCGCCTTGACCCGCTCCGGCGCGACGTCGGCGAGCACGACTCGCTCAAACGCAGGCCTGCGCTGCGCGATGGCCGCGAACGCCGCTCCGACGCCCCCGGCCCCGACCACGAGAATCTTCATCCGGCGCAGTGTTACGCAAAACCGTTGCTCTGACTGGCACATCGCTCGGCGACGCGTGCGCCGTAACGTCGCAGAGCTCCCCGGGATCTGGCCGCTGCCGTGACGCGCGTCGCGCCCGCGCGGGCGCACCGTCGCTGTCCGGAAGGCGGCTCCCGTATGCTGCGCCGATCCCCGCTGTCGCGAACACGAGCAGACGATGAGCACGGGGGTCCCCAGCCCCTCGCGTACGCCGGCCGGATCCTCCGCAGTCCCGGGCGCCGCGAAGCCGGCGGACGGGCGTGAGCCCGCGCTCGGCGAGCACGCTGGCGCGCAGACGGATGCCAGCGCCGCCGGCGATGGCGTCGTGGGGCGGTCGCGCTGGGCGCCCTCGCCGCAGCTGAGAGCCAAGGAGATCCTCTGGGTGGGCGTCGCGGGCGTCGCGCTCGCCGTGCTCACGAGCTGGCCGCTCGTGCTGCACATGCCCAGCCGCATCGCGCCGGACCTCGGCGATCCGGTGCGCACTGCCTGGCAGGTCGCATACGTCGGGCACGCGATGCTGCACGACCCGCTGCACCTGTTCGACGCCAACGTCTTCTACCCGCACCCGCTCAGCCTCGCCTTCTCGGACTCGCTGCTCGGCTACGGCCCCGCGGGCTTCTTCGGATCGGGCACCGTCGCCGCGCTCGTCCGCTACAACCTGCTGTTCCTGTTCGCCTGGTCGCTGTGCTTCGTCGGCGGCTACCTGCTGGCGCGCGAGCTCGGCCTGCGCAAGCTCGGCGCGGCCGCCGCCGCGGCCGCGTTCGCCTACGCCCCGTACCGCGTTACCGAGGCCGGCCACCTGCACGTGATCTCCTCCGGCGGCATCGCGCTTGCGCTGTTCCTGCTGCTGCGCGGGTACCGGCGAGGCTCCGTCGGGCTGGTGATCGCCGGCTGGCTGGTGTCGGCCTGGCAGATCAGCCTCGGCTTCACGCTCGGCCTGCAGTTCAGCTACCTGCTCGCCGTGCTCGCCGTGATCGCGGCCGTCTACTGGCTGCTTGCCGGGCGTCCCGCGCTCCCGCGCAGGCTCGTCGTGGTCACCTGTCTGGGAATCCTCTTCGTCGGCGCAGTGACGATCTACCAGGCGCGCCCGTACCTGAAGATCTCCCACGACTACCCGACCGCCAAGCGCACGATCAAGGAAGTCGAAGTCTATTCCGCCGGGCCCGCCGCCTGGCTGTCGGCCTCCTCGGAGAACCGCGTGTGGGCCGACCTGACGGCCGGCGCGCGCGCGCACGTTCACTCCAAGAACGAGCAGGTCCTGTTCCCCGGCGGCTTCATCCTGCTGCTCGCGTTGATCGGCCTGGCGGCGCCGCTGTACACCAGGCGATTGCGCATCGGCCTGGCCGTGGGGGTGGTCGTCTGCGCGGTGTTCGCGCTCGGTCTCGGCCTCACCGGCTACGGCTATCCCTACCGGCTGCTGTTCAACTACGCCCCGGGCTGGGACGGGGTGCGCGTGCCCGGACGCGTGTTCACGCTCGCCACGCTGTTCCTCGCGCTGCTCGCCGGGGCCGGGGCGCAGCTGCTCGCGGGCAAGCTCGGCGCGCTGGCCTCGCGGCACACCGGGCGGGGGGCGCGGCGCTCGCTGGCCACGCTCTCGGCGGTGGTCGGCGTGGTGATCGTCCTCGGCATCGTCGGCGAAGGCGCCGGGCACCTGGCCCACCCGGTCGTGCCGCAGCCGAAGAAGGCGGAGATCGGCCTGCCGGGGCCGCTGCTGGACATGCCCACCGACGGCCCCGCCGATCGCGTGTGGCAGTACTACTCGACCAACGGCTTCTACAAGATCCCGAACGGCAACAGCACGTTTGACATCCCCGCAGTCGACGACCTGCGCGGTGGCATCCACCGCTTCCCCGACAAGGCCAGCGTCGAGAAGCTGCGCTACTACGGCATCCGCACAGTCGTGCTGCACCTGACGATGCCCAAGCTGCCGGGGATCGTCGGCTTCGCCCACGCCGAGCCACCCGACAGCGCCGCAGCCGCCGCCAAGCCGATCGCCGGCCTGGGCATCACGCGCCGAAAGGTGGGCTCGCTGGTGATCTATGAGATCGGCCCGGGTCCCAAGGCGCTGCACGGAAGCAATTGATGAGCGCCAGCCGGGCCCGACGATGAGCGCTTTTGAGACCGCGCCCGCCGGCGAGGCCGCGGGCGGCGCCGAGGCGGCGGGCGAGCCGACCACCGGGCTCTCGCGCTCGCCGCTGAGGCCCAGGCGACTGGCGCTCGCTGCGCTCCTGCTCGTCGGGCTCGCCTACGCGACGATGATCCAGAGCTTCTCCTGGAATCAGACCTCGCACTACGACCTGATCCGCTCGCTGAACGTCGAACGCACGAACATCGACGGCTACCAGCAGAACACCGGCGACAAGGTCTTCTACAAGGGGCACTGGTACTCCGCGCGCGCCCCCGGGCTGGCGCTGTTCGCGCTGCCCTTCTACGACACGCTCAACGCGCTCGACGCGCCCAAGTGGGCGCGCGACCGCGACGCGCTGCGCGGCGAAGACGAGGTCGTCTACCTGATCGGCCTGTGGGGCAACGTGCTGCCCGGCCTGCTGCTGCTGCTGCTCGTGTGGCGCGTGGCGGAGCGCCTGCAGCCGGGCTTCGGCGCCGCGGCGGCGGTCTCGCTCGGTCTCGGCACGATGATCCTGCCGCTCTCGACGCTGCTGTTCTCCCATGTCTTGGCCGCCTTTCTCGGCTTCGGCGCGTTCGCGCTGATGCTGCGCGAGCGCGACGGGCCGCCCAGCCCCTCGCTGCTCGCCGTCGCCGGCCTGGCGATGGGCTACGCGGTCGCCTCGGAGTACCCGCTGTTCTTCGTCGCCGCCGTGCTCGGCCTGTACCTGCTCTCGCGGCGCGACTCGCTGAACGTGCGCGGCGTGCTCACGCGCGCCGGCGCGTACATCGCCGGCGGCGTTGTCGGCATCGTGCCGCTACTGCTCTACAACCACTACGCCTTCGATTCCTGGACGCATCTGGCCTACTCCGACGTCCCGCGCCAGCAGCACGGCTTCTTCGGCATCGGCGTGCCCAGCCTGAAGGTGCTCGCCACGCTGCTGCTGGACTCGCGCGGGCTGCTGACGATCTCCCCCGTGCTGATCATGGGTGCGATCGGCACGGTCCTGCTCTACCGCCGCGGAAAACGCGCCGAGGCGCTGACGATCGGCGGCATCTGCCTCTGCTACGTCGGCTACAACTCCGGCTACTACCTGCCCTTCGGCGGCGGCTTCATGGGCCCGCGCTTCCTGACGACGATGCTGCCGTTCCTCGCCGTGCCGCTGGGCATCGCCTTCAAGCGCTTCCCCGGGCCGACGATCGCGCTGGCGGCGGTCTCGATCGCCACGACGGTGATCGCCACGATCACCCATCCGCTCGTCGGCTATGAGAACGAGGTCGTTGTGTGGACGCGCTACCTCGGCAAGGGCTTCTTCCAGCCGACGATCGCCACCGCCTACGGCCTGGGACGCGGCTGGGGCGGCATCTGGCCATTTCTCCTGGCCGCCGGCGCCGGCGTGCTGCTGGCGACGCTGGCCACGGCGCGGGTGCGCCTGACGCCGGCGGCGCTCGGCGCCGGAGCGCTCGCGCTGCTGGCATGGGGCCTGTTCGCCGCGATCGCCCCGACGGCGCTAGGCATCGACCACCGCGGGCTGCTGAGCATCGTCGGCGCCGGCGATCACACGGCGCTGAACCTGAAGCTCCACGACGGCAGCAGATACCCGCTGACGACGCTCGTGCTGATCGCCGGCGTTGCCGGGCTGGTGGCGCTGATCGCCGCGCGGCTGGCTCGCAACGAGCGCAGCGGCGCAGGCGACGCCAGCCGCTCGCCCGACGCGTCGCTCAGCGCCTACTCGTCTTGACGTTGCACTTGGCGCCGTGCAGCTTCTTGCACACGACCAAGTAGCCCGGGCGGGGGATGTGGCGGCTGTCGGTGAGGCCGGCGTCAAAGCGCGTCCTGGCGGTGCCGCCCGTCCAGTCGTAGATGTACAGGCGCTTGATCTGCGTCTGTGAGCCGGCGACGTTGAACATGTAGCCGAGCACCTTGGCAGCGCGCCCGAGGCCGGAGCCGTTGCGGTTGGGGAAGGCTCCGGCGAACTGCACGATCCCGCCGGTCTCGGTCAGCCACACCTGGCCGCCCAGCGCGCGGCTCAGTTCGCGCGTGCGGAAGCTCTGCAGGCGGTTGATGTCCGAGTAGTTGTGCAGGCCCCAGATCTTCGGCATCACCGTGCGCAGATTTCCGATTTCGCGCTTGAATTCGGAGATGTAGCTCAGGGTCGGCGAGATGTTTTCGGCGTCGAGGACGTCCAACCCGATCGCCGTGCAGCCTCTGCACACGCGGATCATCGCCTGGTAGTACCGCGCGGCGGCAGACGCCGACGGGCTCGCCAGCACGCCGCGGATGTTGCCGCGGTTGGCCTCGTCCCACGACTGGTACTGCCTGACCTTCGGGAACAGCTTCACGAATTTCTGCACGTCGTGCTGGTATTGAGCGACGCTCGGCATAGTCGTCGGCGTGTACTCGGAGTGGTAGAAGGCGACGAGGATCTGGACGTGCTGCGATTCGGCGGCTTTCATCCACAGCTTCGCCCGGTCCAGCGAGTAGGAGTGCACGGCGACGTCGTAAGGGACGATGTAGCGAGCGATTCTCGTGTGCAGCTGCTTCCAGTTGGGATCGCCGAACATCTCCGTCGTCTCGTCGCCGATCCCCGTCATGTAGGTCGCGGCGGCGTGGGCGCTCGATGACCTGCCCGCCCGCAGCGGCTTGGCCGGCTTGGCGGCCGTGCCCGCTTGGGCGGGGGCGACCGATCGGAGACCGGTCAGCGCGAGCGCGGCGAGCAGGAGCAGGGCGGCACCAAGCAGCAGGCGGCGGGCGGGCGACATTGGCAGACGAAGATCTCTCATGCGCTCTCAGAACAGGTTCGGGGTCAGAAGGTTTCGGGGACTCCGACAGTCTTACGCGGCCTTTAGTCCGCGGCCTGCTGGCGAGAGGAGGTTTTTACCAGCTGTTTAGTCCGCCTGTCGATCGGAAGGCGGGCCCGCGTCCGCCGCGCGTCCGCCGCGCAGCGTCGGGTCGGCGACGATCCGCACGTCCACACCCGGAAGATCCCTCAGCAGGCGCGTCAGCAGCGCCGGGTCGGGACCGTCGTTGCCCGAGCGGGCGCTGAAGCGGCCGAGGCCGCGGCGCTGGCGAGGCGTGCCCATCAGCAGATACGTGCTGCCCAGCTCACGCGCCACGTCCACCGTGACCGCGGCGACGTCGTCGCCCTCCTCGACGCGCAGCCTCGCGTCGAGCATCGAGACGAGCCGGCGCAGCGCCTCGAGGCGCTTGCGGTCCTGCGGGCTGGGCGGACGGCCGGAGGGTCGCACGACGAGCACGTCGAGCACGGCGTCCAGGCGCTGGGCCGAGCGCCACGCGCGTCGCACAACCCGCTCGGAGTCCGGCGCCAGCGTCACCAGCGCCAACAGACGCTCGGCGATCGCCTGAGGCGCCGGTTCCAGCGCAGCCGCCACGCCCTCCTCGTCGCGACGCACAATCGGGCTCGGCTCGTGGATGAGCCGCTTGACTTCGACCTCCTCGGCCACCTGGCGCAGCGCCGTCTCGCGCAGCGCCGAGAGGTTCTCGATCTTGAAGAAGTTGTTCAGCGCCGCCTGCACGCGCTCGGGCCGGTACACCTTGCCCGTGCGCAGGCGCCCAATCAGCGCCTCTGGGGTGAGATCGATCAGCACGACCTCGTCGGCCGCCGAGAGGACGTCGTCGGGGATCGTCTCGCGTACGACCGCGCCGGTCAGCTGGGTCACCTGGTCGTTGAGGCTCTCCAGGTGCTGCACGTTGACCGTCGAGAACACGTCGATTCCCGCGTCGAGCACGTCGCGTACGTCCTCATAGCGCTTCTCGTGCTCGACGCCCGGCGCGTTGGTGTGCGCCAGCTCGTCGATCAGGCACAGCTCGGGCTTGCGCGCGAGCACCGCCGGCAGGTCCATCTCCTGCAGCGGTTTGTTGCGGTACTCGACGTGGCGGCGCGGGATGATCTCCAGCCCATCCGCCTGAGCGACGGTCTCGTCGCGACCATGCGGCTCTAGATAGCCGACCACCACGTCGCGGCCGCTCTCGGCTTCGGCCACCCCCTCCTGCAGCATCCGGTAGGTCTTGCCGACGCCCGGGGCCATGCCGATGAAGACCTTCAGGTGTCCTCGGCCGGCGGGCATGCGGCCATTCTCGCGGACGACCCGGCGCTCAGGAGCGGATCCTGCGCTCAGACAGAGGCCTGGGTCACCGAAGCGCGCGCACTCCCTGCCATGCGAGGAGCGCGGCGATCGCGAAGGCACCAAGCGGGTCGGCCCACCACCAACCGAACAGGCTCTGCGCGATCAGCGCGGCGAACGCCAGCGCGGCGAGACCGACGCCGGACCAGGTGAGCAGGCTGTCGGCGCGAAGCGCGCGGCTCGCCAGACGCTCGGAAAGCGAAAACTTCGCCGAGGCGAGGACCGGCAGCACGAGCAGTGACGCGGCGGCCTCGGCGATCCCGAACGCCGTGGACTTGAAGTCCCGCCCCAGGCTCAGCGACCGTACGCCTTGGACGAGCAGGTAGACGGCGATCACGAGGAACGCCCCGGCGGCGAGGCGCAGCGCGAGGAGCTCGGCCTGGTGTGCGCGCTCGGCGTGCCCGCGCAGCTCGGCCCGAAACCGCCAGACGAGCACCGCCGAGGCGAGCGAATCGACGACTGCGTTGATACCGAAGCCGATCAGGGAAAGGCTGCCGGCAGCCAGCGCTGTGAGGACCGCGGCGCCGCCGACGGTCGTGTTCCACGCGACGGTAAGCGCGCACAGACGGCCGGCGCGTCGCAGGCCGACTCCCGCGCCTGCGTCAGCCCGCGGCACTCCGGAGCGAACTATGCAGCGGCCGCGTCGAACCCGGGCGCGGGCGGTCCCCCGAGCGCGTCCTGTACGTCGAAAACGGCCTCGCTGACCGTTCGCTCGGAGTGGGGGTTGTACAGCGGGCTGGACCCGTCTGTGAGGAGCGCTCGGGCGAGCACGACGCCTCGCGCACTGACCGGAGAGTCCGTCGCCTCGATCCGCTCCGCCAAGCCGAGGATCGTCTCGCGGCCGGCTCTCACCGCCGCCGGTTCGATTACCACGGAGGAGATGACCGCACCCGACTTGCGATTGTCGACGTACTCGACGACCCCCCGAAGCTCGCGAGCGATCTGCCGCCGCTTGCTCGGGTCGGTCAGCTGACGGACGCGCAGCGCGAGCGCGTCGGTCGTTTCGTAGGAGCCCCCTACCGCGAGCTTGCGGTCGAGCTTGCCGCGCGTCAGGAACACCTTCAGCCGAAGCGCCATCGGTGCGCCGATCGCGGGCGATCGAACGCCCTCGGCGGACGCGTCCGCCTCAAGCGCGGCGCTCGTCGCTGACATCGCGGGCGGCGCCGGGTACCTGCTTCTGGAAATCATCACTTGGAGCACCTCCGAGTCAACTTGATGGGATCGAATCGAGTCTGGCACCGCTGCGATTACGGGCTCATGACGATTGGTGCTCCGCCCATAACGATTCCATGACAGTCCGTCGCAGAGGGCCTGAATCGTGCTTCGCGGCCTGCGCCGGCTCAGCCGCTGCTCGGCTAGAAATGCCCGCCGACCGCCTTCGTCGAGATCCTGCGTGTGTCCTCCGGCGCGGGTCGAAGGATCATGATCTCGGCCGGGACGCGCTCGAGCAGCCACTTCAGATCCTCATAGCCTAGCCCCGCTCGTGGGTCTTCGTCGGCCGAGACGATGATGCGGTCGAAGTGCTCCTCAGCGAGCAGGTTGCGCAGCGCGTCGCGGGCTGATCGCCCACGGCCGATGCGCGAGTCGACGGGGACCCCCTGCGAGGAGAGGCGCTGCTCGATCGCCTCCAGCAGCGGCATTCCGCTCGCGCACTGAACGGGCAGCGCCGAATCCAACGGGAGGCTCATCGGCACGCGCGCGAGGAAGGCTGGCATGACAATCGCGTTCTCGGCCTTGGCTAGGCGCACCGCCGCCTCAAAGGCGCGGCGCGAGATCGCCTGCCCCGTGAACGGCAGCAGGATGCGCCGAACGGGCCGCGGGCGATTGCGCGCTGCGAGCCGTCCGTTCGGTGGCAGCCAGTAGCCAGCGGCGATCCCCAGCAGGACGCCGGCGGCGGCGACCGCCACGAGCACGACGACGCTCACAGCTTCTCACCGTTCTGGCGCAGCGGACGGTCGGCGACGATCCGCACGTCGACTCCGGGAAGACGCTGCATCAGCCGTTGCGGAAGCGGCACCCGCAGGCGGGCGATCCCGCGCGATGGGCGCGAGCGGCCGAGCAGGACGTACGTGCTTCCGCGCTGAGAGGCGAAGTCGACGACCGCCGCAGCCAGATCATCGGATTCCTCTTCGACCATTTTCGCGCCGAGCACAGACGCCAGCTGGCGAAGCGCTACCAGCGATCGCTCCTCGTCGTCGGACAGGCGCTGTCCCGGCGCGCGCACCCACAGGAGATCGAGCTCGGCGCCGAGACGCTGCGCCGAGCGCCAGGCGCGGCGGACGAGGCGTTGAGCCCCCGGATAGGGCTCTACGAGGGCGAGTAGGCGCTCGCCGACGGCCTGCGGCGCGTCGGCGGCGAGGCTCTCCTCCCGGGAGCCGACGAGCTCGGTGGTCAGGCGCTTGGCGCCGACCTCCTCGGCGACCTGTCGGAGCGCGACCTCGCGCAGCGCGGCGAGGTTCTCGATGCGGAAGAAGTTGTTGAGCGCCGAGTCGATTCGCTCGACCGGGTAGACCTTGCCGGCGCGCAGCCGGTCGAGCAGCGTCTCGGGAGTGACATCGATCAGCACAACCTCGTCTGCGCGCCCGAGGATCGCATCGGGGATCGTCTCGCGCACGCGTATGCCGCTCAGCTCGGTGATGTGGTCGTTGAGCGACTCGAGGTGCTGGACGTTCAGCGTGGAGAGGACGTCGATGCCGGCGGCAAGGACCTCCTCGACGTCTTCGTATCGCTTCGTGTGCTCGACGCCGGGTGCGTTGGTGTGGGCCAGCTCGTCGATCAGGCACAGCTCAGGCTCGCGGCGCAGGATCTCCGGCAGGTCCATCTCCTCGAGCACCGCCTCGCGGTAGCCCACCCTGCGGCGCGGCACCGACGACAGGCCCTCTGCGAGCTGCGCCGTCTCCTTGCGACCATGGGTCTCGAGCAGGCCGATCACGACGTCTCATCCCGCCTCCAACTCCGCCTGGCCCTCCAGCAGCATGCGGAACGTCTTGCCGACCCCGGCGGCCATTCCGATGAAGATCTTCAGACGGCCACGAGCCTTGCCAGACGACGCCTGCGATGGGCGTGCCCCGCTCGCGTCCGCCTCCTCGCTCACCCCCCGAGCAGGTTGTGCACGATGAGGTCGATCAGCTTGATGCCGATGAACGGCGCGACCAGGCCGCCGAGGCCGTAGATCCACAGGTTGCGCCGCAACAGCGCACTTGCACCAATCGGCCGGTAGCGCACGCCGCGCAGCGACAGCGGGATCAGCAGCGGAATCACGATCGCGTTGAAGATGATCGCCGAGACGATCGCCGAGCGCGGGGAGCCGAGTCCCATGACGTTCAGCACGTGCAGCGGGCCCTTGGCTCCGGGGCTCGCCGCGTACGTCGAGATGAACACGGCCGGCAGGATCGCGAAGTACTTGGCGACGTCGTTGGCGATCGAGAAGGTGGTCAGCGCGCCGCGCGTGATCAGCAGCTGCTTGCCCACCTCGACGATCTCGATCAGCTTCGTCGGGTTGGAATCCAGATCGACCATGTTGCCCGCCTCGCGCGCCGCCTGGGTGCCGGTGTTCATCGCCACGCCGACGTCAGCCTGCGCAAGCGCGGGCGCGTCGTTGGTCCCGTCTCCGGTCATCGCCACGAGGCGGCCCTCGGACTGCTGCTCGCGGATCAGCGCGAGCTTTCGCTCGGGCGTCGCT
>JADGPP010000122.1 GCA_017882375.1 Solirubrobacteraceae bacterium
CGGTGGAAGTGTCGATAGCCTGCGCAGCGTGATGTCCGGCCTACTCGACGGGCGTTGCCTGTGCGGACGCCTGACCTACCGCTGCGACGGCGAGCCCCTGGTGACGGTCGTCTGCCACTGCAAGGACTGCCAGCGCCAGACAGGCTCGGCCTTCTCGATCTTCGTCGTCGTCCCGCGCGCAACGCTCCATGTCGGGGGCGACACGCTCGCCACGTATGTGACCGTGGGGGCCGATTCCAACGAGGAACGTCAGCGCCAGTTCTGCTCGAAGTGCGGTTCGCCCGTCGTCACGCTGTTGGCCGAGCAGCCGGAGCTCGCGGTCATCAAGGCGGGAACGCTCAACGACCCCTCGTGGCTGTCGCCCACCCTTGAGGTTTGGTGCGGCTCGGCTCAGCCGTGGCTTGCGCCCGTCGAGAACAGCAGGCGGCTCGCCCGCGGCCTGCCGGCCTGACTGGACAGCTTCTATCAAGCACTGCGCCATCAGGGTTCTGGGGCCTTCCATGCCCCATTGCGCGTCACGCTCGTCGAGCTGCTCGAGTCGATGACGGCGGATGCTTCGCTTGTCGCACGAGCTTCTTGCAGTCGGCGCTGAGCGACCTGCAATGCGCGGAGGCCAGGGCAGCGGGCCGCGTTAGTGGGCGCGGCCCGCTGAGCCCGCTGGGTGTCTATCCACGGATGAGGCCAGCCGTGGCTGAGATCACTGGTGCTGGCCGGGAATGAACGGTGTCGATGATCTCCGAGCTGTCGATCCCTTGCAGGTAGATCGAGGTGACACCGAGGTTCGCGTGCCCGAGCTGACGCTGGATCACGACCAAGGGGACGCCCTCGTGGGCCATCTCAACTGCATGAGCGTGGCGGAGCTGATGAGGGGCGAACCGCCGACGGACCCCGGCGAAGGCTGCGGTTCGTCGGAGTTGCTTGCGAGCGGTTGACGGCTCCCATCGCCTTCCAGCTGTCGCTCCGTGGATGACGCAAAGCAAAGTCCCGACGGGAAGACTCGCGCGGATCTCGAGCCACTGCTGCAGTTGATCCCAGGCCCAGTGATCCATTCCGACCTCGCGGCGCCTGCCGCCCTTGCCGCGGCGGACGAGGACGGCGCCTCGCGATCGGTCGAGGTCACTCTCGGCGAGGTCAAGCGCCTCGCTGATCCGGAGACCGGCGCGCCACAGGACCACGATCAGCGCGCGTAGACGAGCACCGTCAGGCCCAACACCCGCGGCGCGCATGACTGCGACGATCTCATCGATCGTCGGCGGATCGGCCGGATAGCGAAGGCCCTTGTTCCTCGGGGCTCGCCCCTGGTGGTAGCCAGGCATCGTGGCCGGCGAGCGGCGATGACCAGCAGCATCCAGCAACAGAGATTCCATGTCCTCTCCTCCTTGGGTTGTTTGAGCGGGACCTGCCGATCGTCGCGCTCGCACTGCCGGACAGAGAGAACTCGAACGCTTCTTTTCGTATTACAATAAGCGCGTGGAGATTTACGACTCGGCGCGCAAGCACGGCGTCGCCGATCAGGACATCCTCCACGCCATCGACCATGCCCTCGCGATTGAAGACGCTGGAGAAGACCCCGACCGGTGGTTGCTCATCGGACCGGATCCTGCAGGCAACCTGCTCGAGGTGGTCGTCTTGATCACGGCCGAGGGCACCCAGATCGTGATCCACGCAATGCCGATGCGCGACAAGTACGCAAGGCTGCTCGACTCATGACCCAGCCACCCGTCCACGGCCACACAAAATCCGGTCGGCCGATCACCGACCAGGACATCGAGGACCTCGCCGCCGAAGCGGAGGCCGGCTACGACGCAGAGGCGCTCATCGCCAGGCGAAACAAGCGCGGTCGACCCGCCATCGGCAACGCGCCAGCCAGCGTCGAGTCAGTCCGACTAGACCCTGAGCTACTGCGTCAACTACTTGAGCGGGCCGAGGCCGAGGGAACCACCACTTCTGAGCTGATCCGCGAAGCGCTCCGCCGCTACCTCCGAGCCGCCTAGCAGCCGCACCCCTCGCTGGCGAGGAGCAGGTCTGCGCGTTGTCGCTGAGGTTGACCTGCTTAGCTGTCGGCTGGAACTTCGCGCCGCGCGGCTGCGGGGATTTCTCGCGGTGGCCGCGTGCGGAGCATTGCGGATGTGGTGGGACGGACGGAGCGTAACGCTCGGTGCTGTGGTTGGGACCCGAAGGAATCGGAAGGTGGATTGATGCGGGCGGTGATCGTGTACGAGTCGATGTTCGGGAACACGCACGCGATCGCTGATGCCGTTGGCAAGGGCCTCGAACCGATGCTCCAAGTCGTCGTGGTTCCGCTTGCTGAGATAGGCGGCGAGCGGTTGGGCGACGCCGACCTGCTGGTGGTGGGCGGGCCCACCCATTTCCGCGGCATGAGTCGCAAGTTCACCCGCAAGTGGGCGGCGTCCACTGCGCAGAAGCCCAGCAACGATCTGGTGCTCGATCACGACGATCAAGGCCTAGGCGTGCGTGACTGGCTCGCGTCGCTCGGCCGTGGCCGCACAAAGGTTGCTGCCTTCGACACCCGCTTCAACGGTCCCGCGGTTCTCAGGGGCCGGGCGTCAAAGGCAATCAGCCGAAAGCTTCGGAAGCACGGGTTCGAGGTGGTCGCCAAGCCCGAGAGCTTCTTCGTCAATTTGAAAAATCACCTCGAGCCAGGCGAGGAGGCCCGAGCCCACGCATGGGGCAAACGCCTCGCGGAAAGCGTCGTATCGAGCGGCGCCACCGATGCGGACCGCCCGGGACCACCACCCGCGTCCAAGGAGACGTGATGGCCGAGGTGGCGATCCCCACTCAGGGTGAGCTGCCGTCCTACCTGGCGACACCTGGGGGCGAAGGTCCCTGGCCGGGTGTCGTTGTCATCCACGACGCAATGGGGATGAGCCAGGACTTACGTAACCAGGCTGACTGGCTCGCGGGCGAAGGGTACCTCGCCGTAGCGCCGGACCTCTTCCATGGGAGAGGCAGGGTGGCCTGCATGATCTCGGTGATGCGCGACGTGCGTGCCGGACGTGGAAGGTCCTTCGACGAGATCGAGGCGGCACGCGTTTGGCTGGAGGCGCGGGAGGATTGCACGGGCAGGATCGGTGTGATCGGCTACTGCATGGGAGGGGGGTTCGCTTTGCTGCTCGCAGCCGATCGCGGGTTTTCGGTCTCGAGCGTCAACTACGGCACCGCTCCGAAGGACGCCTACACGGCAAGCTTCCTGAGAGGGGCGTGCCCGATCGTGGGAAGCTACGGCGGCAAGGATCGCTCACTGCGGGGCGCCGCCGATCGCCTCGACCGGGCATTGACAGCCGTCGGGGTCGAGCACGATGTCAAGGAGTACCCGGAGGCCGGGCACGCCTTTCTCAACGACCACGAAGGAGCCGGAGACAAGACGCCGCTCCCGTTCGCCGTCTTGGAGCCGGTGTTCGGAATACTCTCGCCAGGATCGGGCTACCACGAGGAATCTGCGCGCGATGCACGTCGGCGCGTCCTCGCGTTCTTCGAGGCGCACTTGAAGCCGTAGAGGGGCGAGTCCGCCCGGTAACTGCCGGTCCAGGGTGGAGGGAGCGAAGTCCCGACCCCCGGTAGCCGAGAGACCTGCTTTCGCAATGTCTCGAGCATTCGGCCTTTGGCTCGCGGCCGACCTCCCTTGCGCGGAAAGCAGGTGCCCCCGCGTAGCCAGCGAGACGCTCGAGTTGGACGACGCTCGACAGCTCATACCGCCCGAGCTCAGACGGCTCCTTTCCCCGGGGCTAAGCGAGCGTGTCGCGCGTCGGGGCGCGGACGAGTGGTCGTCGTCCGAGGCAGTCGTCTCCTGCAGCTCTTCCGAGAGTGCCGCTCGGACGGCGAAGCGGGAGCGAGGGGTCAGACCCATCGTCCGGCACCGCGCCGAGAGTAGGGGACGCGCGGGAACAGGGGACGCGAGGATCGGGCATCGCGGTCCTGCGACCGGAGAATCCTAACCGCGCGGCCTAACCGTCTAGTTGATCAAGGAGCCACGGGGAGGTGAGCGCCCGCTATCGGGTCTCATGCCGTGTGCTCGGACGGGAGTCACCCCGATGGTGAGGGCAGTCAGACGCTCGCGCGCGCTGGCACGTCGCAACACGTCGCTCTTCGTGGAGCTGCGACGGCCCGCCGGCGAAGACGCGAATACATGCGAGTAGGGATCGAGCCTCCGACTCACTCATCGACCGCCATCCGCCGCGCCACCACCCAGCCCGCGAAGTCGAGGAGCCAATTCGCGAGACCTACTTTTCCAGGGTCTCCTAGGCAGGCAGGGTAGCCTGTTTGGCAGTCCGAGCTGCGGGATCAGCCGCCTGTGCCGCGGCCGACCACACCCGATCACCACTTGAGCCCGACCGTCGAGACACCGACAGCCGCGACCGGGATGGCGCAGCAGGCGCGCGTCGCGACGGGCGCCCTGCGCCAACGTCTCGGCGTGGAGCACCTCGCGCTGACCGCTGTGCTGGCGTTCTCGGCGGTGCTCAACGTGCGCCTGCTGGGGCGTAACGGCTACGGGAACATCTACTACTCGGCCGCGGTCAAGTCGATGCTCGGCTCGCTGCACAACTTTCTGTTCGTCTCGTTCGACCCGGGCGGGCTGATTGCCGTCGACAAGCCCCCGCTGGGCCTCTGGGTGCAGGCGCTGAGCGCGAAGCTGTTCGGCCTCTCGCCGCTCAGCCTGCTGTTGCCCGAGGCGATCCTCGGCGTCGTGGCAGTAGGGGCGATGTACGCGATCGTCGCGCGGCGCTTCGGCGCCGTCGCTGGGATCGCCAGTGCGTTCGCCTTGGCGGTCTTCCCGTCGTTCGTAGCGGTGTCGCGTGACAACAACCTCGACACGCTCCTGATCCTGCTGATGCTGCTCGGCTGCGGCGCGGCGCTGCGAGCGACCGAGACCGGCCGCCTCAGCTGGCTTGCGTGGTCTGCAACGCTCGTCGGCCTGGCGTTCAACACTAAGGCCCTCGCTGCCTACCTTGTCATGCCGGGCATTGCGGTCGCGTACCTCGTCTGCGCGCCGCTGCCATGGCGGCGGCGCCTGTGGCATGTCGCCGTGGCCGGCATCGTGCTCGTGCTCGTGTCGTTCTCCTGGCTCGAGTACGTGGACCTCACGCCAGCCTCCCAACGACCATACGTTGGCGACACGACTGACAACAGCGAGATCGACCTCGTGTTCAACTACAACGGCGTCGGGCGCGTCGGCGGCGAGGTCGGCGGTCCCGGTCGGATCCCCGTCGCCCCGCGCCAGGTCAACCGGTCTCATCCCAGGCGCCACGTCGTCGTGGGTCTGCGCCGCCCGAACGGTCGTCCGCTCGTCCCGTTCGGCGGCCCGACCGGCCCGCTGCGCCTGCTCGACAGCCAGCTTGGCGGCCAGGGCGGCTGGCTGCTGCCGTTCGCGCTCGTCGGTGTGGTCGCGATCGCATTGGCGGTCCGGGGCCGTCGTGATCCGCGACTCGCAGCGTTGATCGTCCTCGGCGGCTGGTTCGCGGCGGAGCTCCTGCTGCTGAGCTTCAGCAAGGGGATCATCCATCCGTATTACATTTCGGCGCTGGGGCCGGGGACCGCGGCGATGGTCGGTGGCGGCATGGCCGCGATGACTGGGCTTGTACGCCGCGGCAGCTGGCGCCGCGCGCTCCCGGCGCTCGCGCTTACCGCGACGGTTGCCGCTCAGTACCTGCTGCTGCACCGCGAGCACTACCTGACGTGGTATCTGCCGGTCCTGTTCGCCGGCGCGGCGCTCTGCGCGTGCGCGCTCATGCTGCTGCAGCGCTGGCTGCTGCCGGCGATGGCCGTCGGCGTCGCCGTCCTGTTGTTCGCGCCGCTGGTGTACTCGACGACCATGTGGCAGGTTCCGGGCGAGGGCACATTCCCGGCCGCTGGTCCACACGCGGCGGGCTCGCATGGCCGGCTCGGCATCAACGCCGCCGCCGTGCGCTTCAACCTCGATCTGATCGACTATGCCCGCGCTCATCGCCCTGGGATTCGCTGGCTGGTGCTGACCGACGCCTCGACGGTCGCGGCCCCGATGATCCTGCTCGGCGCCGACGTCGGCTCACTAGGTGGCTACAACGGCACTGACCCGGCGCTCGACGGACCTGCCCTCGCCCAACTCGTCGAGCGCCACGATGCGCGCTACGTGCTGCTCGGCGGCGCCTACTGGTCGCGCGGCGGCAACCACGCGACCGTCGCCGTCGAGCGGGCCTGCCGCGGGATCTCTCAGACGGCGATCCGGCCCGCGGCGCGCGTCGCTGCCGGTCGGGCGAGCGAGCGGCGCCACCTGCGCGTGCCGGTCCGGTCCGTGGTGCTGCCGCCGGGGCCAGACACACTCACGCTGTACGACTGCATGGGGCGCGCGGCGGCGCTCGCCGCGACCTAGTCGCAGTTCCCAGGCATGTTGGTCAGCTCGCGTAGGCGAGTTCCGCGGGGACACTGACCGCTAGCGGAAAACCGCGAGCAGCGACAACCCCACGGGCAACCGCCCGCCACGCCCGATCACCGCCGCCTCCAGCGCGAGTGGCCGTTCCAACATCCAGTTCATCGGCCCTGGAGGAACCCGCAGGTCAACGCTCGACTCCGTTGTCTTACGGCTCAGCCGGTCCATCAGGCGCAACAGAATCGCAACTGGCAGCAGGAGCGTGTTGAAGTAAGTGGTGCGCACCTGCTCCGATCCGGCCTGCTCAGCGACGCGCTGAAGTGAGTAGCGTGTGTAGCGGCGATGGTGGTGGTTGATCTCGTCGTGACCGCTCCACAGCCATTGGTAGGCAGGCACCGTCACGAGCAGCGATCCGCCGGGCGCGACCACGCGGCGAAGCTCGCGCAGCGCGCCGAGGTCGTCCTCGAGGTGCTCCATCACGTCGAGGGACACGACCAGCGAGGGCGCGCATTCTCGACGCGGGGTGCAGCAGCGGGCGCAATATGGTGGAGCTCGCTCGCCACGGCTCGGTGACTGGCATCGACCTGTCGGACACGAGCGTCCGCGTGAGCGAATCCTGGGAGCCCTGCCCTCTGACGGGGAGGGCTAGCCCCAATACCGTAAACTTAACGTCTGGTGGACGGGGTATTGTGGCGGGGTGCCTCGTGCGGGCCAGCGTAAGCCGCTGTCTGATTCGCGTTTGACC
>JADGPP010000025.1 GCA_017882375.1 Solirubrobacteraceae bacterium
CCTGACCGGGTCGCCGCGAACATCCTCGCGGTCGCCCGCTCGTAACGCCGATGGAGCGCCAGCAAGTGCACGACCCTCTGCCTGACGGCGAGAGAGCGGTCGAGCGTGGCGATTCTCCTCAGATCGGCGATCAGGTTGTCACCGGACTGCTCGTGAAGGTCCAACGCTTGCCGGCTCGGTTCGAGCCGGTACTTTCGCTCCAGCGACTCGCCCTGTCCCACCCAGAACCGCGCGTCCTGATAGGCGGTCGCGAGTCGGTTGGCCGCCTCGGCGCTCTTGGCCTCGATCGAAGCGCCGTGCTGAGCGTTCAGCGCGAACGTCGCGAGTGCGGCAAGCGCCAAGACCAGACAGGTCGTGCTCATGCGCACGACTCCACGCCCTGCCGGCTTTGCCCTGCGTTGCTCGATGGCCCTGTCTCTTCCTTGGTTGCGCGTGACCCGGCTCCGGCGAGGACGCGAGCAATCCCATCGCGCGTGTGGGCGCAGCGCCCATTTCTCCTGCCGTGGGTCATGTATCGACGCTTGCGGCCAGATAGATGAGGCCGGTGTGTGAGGCCGGTGTGCGCAGTGACCGTTCGGACAGCCCATGCCGGCCCCGGCTTGACCGCACGACGCGCTTATCGGCCCAGCCGCGCTGAGATCCTCGCCGCCGCAGGATCGCCGACAATGGGCCGATGAGCCTGGCCAGAGTCGCATTCGTCTCGGTCCATCCGTGACCGGCGACCCCGCGGACGCCGCGCCCGATGCCGCCAGGGCGCTGCATCGCCGCCCCCGCGTCGACAGCCAGGCGCTGGCCCGGACTCGCCTTTGGGCGCAGAAGTGGCGCTGGTATGAGCGCAACTCGCTGCCCTGGAACCGCGCGCAGATCCACTGGCAGTTCCTGCGCCGCGAGGCGTTCGTGCGCTGGCCCGTGCACGGCAACGTGCTCGAGGCCTTGCGCGAGCGCCGCCTGGAGATCGGCGCGGGCGTGCTGCTCGAGCCGGGCGTGTGGATCACCGCCCCCGGGACCGCGCGTGTGCGCATCGGCGCCGGCAGCTTTCTCAACCTCGGCGTGATGGTCGCGTCGGAGGGGCTGGTGGAGATCGGCGAGAACTGCATGCTGGCCAACGGCTGCTTCGTCAGCGACGCCAGCCACCGCTATGACGACCCGGACCAGCCGATCACCTGGCAGGGCTTTCAGAGCAAGGGCCCGACGCGGATCGGCGACAACTGCTGGCTTGGCGCCAACGTCGTTGTCACCAGCGGCGTCACGATCGGCGCGCGCTGCGTGATCGGCGCCAACAGCGTTGTCACGCACGATCTCGAGCCGTTCTCGATCGCCGCGGGGCTGCCGGCGCGGTTGATCAAGCGCGTCGAGTACTCAAGCCGGTAGCTTGCGGTCATGGACTTGGCTGAGGCGATGCGCTGTGCCCCGACGAGCCGGCGGTTCACCGCCGAGCCCGTGCCCGCGGATGTGCTCAAGCGCGTTCTGGACAACGCGCGCTTCGCGCCGAGTGGCGGCAACCGGCAGGGCTGGCGCGTCGTCGTGGTGCGCGACGCCGCACGGCGCCGGGCGATCCGCGATCTCTATCTGCCGCGCTGGCGTGCCTACATGGAGCAGACCGGCGGCGCGCAGATGCTGCGCAGCCCCGAGGACTTCGACGCGGCCCGCGTGCGCATGGTGCGAGGCGCAGACGTTTACGCCGAACGCATGGACGAGGTGCCCGTGCATCTCGTCGTGGGCGTGCGCCTGGACGATCTCGCGGTGACCGACGCGGACCTGCCGCGCCAGAGCATCGTTGGTGGCGCGTCGGTGTATCCGTTCGTGCAGAACCTGCTGCTCGGTCTCCGCGCGGAGGGTCTCGGGGCGGCAATGACCACATTGCTCGTGCCCGCCGAGGCCGATGTCAAGCCGCTCCTGGGCATACCCGACGACATCGCCCTAGCGGCGCACATCGGCGTCGGCTACCGAGCCGACGACTGGCCGAAGCAGCTCGCGCGCAAGCCCGTCGAGGAGTTCGCGTTCGCCGAGCGCTTCGGCGAGCCCCTCGACTGACGCGCGAGGGAGCCTGCCCGCCGCGGATCGCTCAGGTCAGTCGCGCGTGCAGGTCGGCCAGCTCATCGGCGTTGATCTTGTAGGTGTGCTCCGGCCCCGGATAGCGCCGCGTGCGCACGTCCTCGGCATATGCCGCGACCCCGGCGTTCATCTCCTGCTGCAGGTTTGCGTAGCGCTTGACAAAGCGCGGGCCGAGCCCGTCGCGGATGCCGAGCAGGTCGTGGAAGACGAGCACCTGGCCATCGGTCGCCGGCCCGGCGCCGATGCCGATCACGGGGATCTGCAGGTGGGGCATCAGCTCCTCGGTGACGGCGCTCGGGATCGCCTCGAATACGAGCGCGAAGCAGCCCGCCTCCTGCAGCGCGAGGGCCTCGGAGGCGATCCGCTCGGCTGCTCCGGCGGTGCGGCCCTGCGCCTTCCAGCCGCCGAGGGCGGTGGAGGTCTGGGGCGTCAAGCCGACATGTCCCATCACGGGAATGCCCGCGCCGACGATCGCTCGTGCGCGCTTGACCGAGGCCTCGCCGCCGCCCTCGAGCTTGACGACTTCGCAACCGGCCTCCTTGACCATGCGCATGGCGGTCGTGATCGCCTGCTCGTCTGAGACCTCGTAGGAGCCGAAGGGCAGGTCGCCGATCAGCAGCGGCGTGCTCAGCCCGCGGCGGACTGCGCGCGCGAGCACGAGCATGTCGTCGAGCGACACCGGCGTCGTGGCGTTGTAGCCGAGCACGGTCGTGGCGGCCGAGTCGCCGACGAGCACGAGGTCGACCCCGGCGGACTCGGCCGCGCGGGCGCTCGGGTAGTCATAGGCGGTGACCATCACGATCGGATCGCCAAGCCGCTTCTTCTCCGCAAGCAGCGGCAGCGTCATCGGCAGGCGTCCTGGATCTGATGGGGCCTGTACGTCGGGGTGGCTGGGCATGCGTGCTTCCTCTCTGAGGCGGTTGACCCCCTACGTGAGCAGGGTGGCCACCGCGTCGTCGATTGTGATGATGCGATTGGTCTGCGCCTGCACGTGCACGACGCGAGGCTCGTAGGTCTCCAGGTCGTCCTGGTCGTAGCCGGCGTAGGAGACGACGATGATCGTGTCGCCGCGCTGTACCAGGCGAGCCGCGGCGCCGTTGACGGTCATCGCGCCCGATCCGCGCTCGCCGGCGATCGTGTACGTCTCAAAGCGAGCGCCGTTGTCGATGTCGAGCACGTGAACCTGCTCGTGCTCGAGGATGTCCGCGGCCTCGAGCAGCTCCGGGTCGATCGTGATCGAGCCGACGTAATGCAGGTCGCAGTCGGTGATCGTCGCCCGGTGGATCTTTGACTTGAGCATCACGCGTTGCATCAGACGATCGCCTTTCTCGGGTCCGGTTGACGGGGGGTCCCCACGGCTGACGGCCGCAGGATCGCGTTGTCGATCAATCGCGTCTCACCGATCCGCACGGCGAGCACCAGCAGCGCCTCGCGCGCCAGCCCCTCGCACGGCTCGAATGTCTCGGGATCGACCAGCTCGACGTACTCGGGCTCGACGCCGCGAGCGGACAACGCAGCGCGGGCCGCATCCACCAGCGCGCCCGCCGAACGCTCACCTTCGCCGGCGCGCCCGCAGGCGGCCTGCAGCGCGTCTGCGAGCGCGAGCGCTCGCGCTCGCTCCTCGGGGGACAGTCGCGCGTTGCGGCTGGACATCGCCAGGCCGTCGGGTTCGCGCACCGTCGGGCACACCTGGATGCGCAGCGCCAGGTTCAGGTCTGCGACCAGGCGTCGGATCACGACCACCTGCTGGGCGTCCTTCTGGCCGAAGTAGGCGACATCCGGCATCGACATCCCGAGCAGCTTGGTGACCACCGTGCTCACGCCGCGGAAGTGCCCGGAGCCGCGCGCGGCTCCCTCGAGCCTGTCGGTCACGCCGAGCACTTCGACGGCCGTCGCAAAGCCCGGCGGGTAGACCTCGTCGGCCGACGGCGCGAACATCACGTCGGCGCCCGCGCGGGTGGCGAGATCCACGTCGCGACGCTCGGAGCGCGGATAGCGGTCGAGGTCGGTCCGCTCGTCGAACTGCGCCGGGTTGACGAACAGCGAGACGACAACCACATCGCACTCGGCGCGCGCCCGTCTGATCAGCGAGAGGTGACCCTCGTGCAGCGCGCCCATCGTCGGCACCAGCCCGATCGTCTGACGTGCACGGCGGGCCGGCGCCAAGGCAGAGCGCAGGTCGTCGACGGTGCGCACGGTGCTCATACGCAGGGCGAAGGTTCGGTTGCGGGGATCATCGGCTTCGGTCCAGTTCCTTGCGGATACCGGCGCGACTGAAGATGTCGTTGCGGTCGTCTGCACGGTCCACCCCGGGTGATCCCGGTGGCGGCTTGCCTCAATGATACAGGCGCCCCGGTTGCGCTCAAGGGCGCACGTCGGTTAGGCTTGCGCGAGTTCGATGCTCGAGCGAGTCCGACCCCGCCTGAACCACGCGACCGTCGTCGCCTATCTTGCGCTGTTCGTCGCGCTCGGCGGCGGCGCTTTCGCCGCAAGCCGCGGCTTTGTCTCCAGCAACGGCGAACTGCGCGGCTGTGTCGACGCCGAAGGCCAGCTCACGGTTCTCAAGGCGGGCAAGAGCTGCGCCAAGCACCGCACGCAGATCGCCTAGAGCGTGCGCGGCCCACAGGGCGCCACCGGACCGCCGGGGGTTACCGGCGCTCAGGGACTGCCGGGGGTTACCGGCGCTCAGGGGGCCTCCGGCGCGCAGGGAGCCGCGGGCGCGCCTGGCGAAGCCGGTGCGGCCGGGCCAGGGGCCCAGCAGTTTGAAGTCAACTTCGGGCCGGGCGCCAGCGGGACCGTCATCGAAGCTGAAGGCGTCAAGGTCAAAGGCGACTGCGAAAACATCGTTCCCGGGGAGGTCGGGCTGTCGACGCTCGGACGTTCCGGGCTCTACTGGACGAGATCGTCGGCCACTCCGCTCGCCGACGAAATGGGCTTCGTGCTCGACAAAACCGAGGTGGCGATCGACGTGCTCGCTCGAGAAGCCCCGGCGGACAAATACGTTCAGTTCCAGGTGATCGGCCACAGACAGGCAGGCGGCTGTCTGTTCTCAGGCGTGATCACGCCGTCCAGCTAGCCGCCTCATCGTCGTGCCCGCGTGAGCGCATGACGGTGGCGCCGGCTCACCACGCGTCGACGTACGGCCGCGTCTTGCCCTCCCGCTGCCACCAGGTCTGCGCGCTCGGGTAGAACAGCGTGGAGATCCAGCGCGCGCAGTCGGCCGGGTCGATCACGTCGTCGATCTCGCCGTACGCGGCCATGTTCAAGCCGCGGCCGCGCTCATACGCGGCGGCGACCGTCGCCTGGAACACGCGCTCGCGCTCCTCGGGATCGTCGATCGCGTCGAGCTCGCGACGCATCCCCAGCTTCACCGCGCCCTCCAGGCCCATCGCGCCGAACTCCGACGTCGGCCAGGCGACGGTGAACAGCGGCGCCTTGAAGCCGCCGCCGGCCATCGCCTGCGCGCCGAGGCCGTAGCCCTTGCGCAGCACGATCGTCCCGGACGGCACGCTGAGGTTCGCACCGCCGAGGAACATGCGCGCGAAGTGGCGCACCGTGGCCGTGCGCTCGGCATCCGGCCCGACCATGAAGCCGGGGGTGTCGCAGAGGAACAGAAGCGGCAGCCCGAAGGCGTCGCACAGGCCGATGAAGCGCGCCGCCTTGTCTGCCGCGTCGGCGTCGATCGCCCCGCCGAGGTGCTTGGGGTCGTTGGCCACGACGCCGAGTGGCCGGCCCCCATGGCGTGCCAGCGCCGTGATCATCCCGGCGCCGAATCCGCGGCGCAGCTCCAGCACCGAGCCCTCGTCGAACAGCGTCTCGACGACGCGGCGCACGTCGTAGACGCGCTTGCGCTCCTGCGGGATCAGCTGGCGCAAGAGGTGCTGGTCGGGCAGCCGTCCCGGCTCGGCGGGTCCGTGAAAGTAGGAGAGATAGCGCTTTGCGGCGGCGACCGCCTCGTGATCGTCGGCGACGCGCAAGTCGACAACCCCGTTTGCGTCCTGCACGTCGATCGGTCCGACCTCGCCGGGCTCGTACACGCCCAGCCCGCCACCCTCGATCATCGCCGGCCCGCCCATGCCGATGCTCGCGTCCTCGCTGGCGATGACCACGTCGCAGCAGCCGAGCAGCGCCGCGTTGCCGGCAAAGCAGTAGCCCGAGGCGATGCCGACCAGCGGGACGAGGCCGCTGAGGCGCGCGAACAGCGCAAAGGCGCGGCAGTCCAGGCCGGCGACGATCGGCATGTCGACGTCGCCCGGGCGACCGCCGCCGCCCTCGGCGAACAGCACCAGCGGCAGCCGGCGCCGCTCGGCGATCTCGAACAGCCGGTCCTTCTTCATGTGATTGCGCATGCCCTGCGTGCCGGCGAGCACGGTGTAGTCGTAGGACATCGCCACGCACGGCCGGCCGTCGATCTCGCCGACGCCCGCGACCAGCCCGTCGGCGGGGGTGCGAGCGATCAGCTCCTCGCGCGAGCGCCTGGCCTCCTGGGCGGCGAACAGCAGCGGCCCGTACTCGACGTAGGTGCCCTCGTCGAGCAGCTCCGCGAGGTTCTCGCGCGCCGTGCGCCGGCCGCGCTTGCGACGTCGCGCGACCGCGTCCGGGCGCGCCGCGTCGAGCCCCACCGCGTGACGCTCGCGCACGGCCTCCAGGTCGGCGCGAAAGCCATCGTCGGAGGCCGCGAGCGAAGGCCGCGGGCCATCGGCGCGATCCTCGCCATCGCCCGCCCCGATCAGCGCCAGCAGCTGCCCCTCCTCGACGGCGTCGCCGACCGTGACCTCGACGCTATCCAGCACCCCGCCGGCTCGGGCGAGCACTTCGTGCTCCATCTTCATCGCCTCCAGCACGATCAGCGGGGCGCCCGAGCCGACCCGGTCCCCGGGCTCGTGGGCGATCGAGACGACTACTCCGGCAAACGGGGCCGTCACGCTGGCCTGCGCAGCCGATGGGGTCGCGGGATCGGAGGAGGGCACCGCAGGATCATTGCGCAGCGGCGTCATCGTCCGCCGAGTGCGTGAACGTCAGGCGCCCGCATCCGTCAAGCCGCGCGGCGGACGCCCGCGCCTCCCAGGCAGCGCTTACCATCCAGGCGATGTCCTCCGCGCAGAGCGAAAGCACGCCCGCCCAGCGGCGCGAGGCTCTCAAGGAGGTCTTCGCGCAGGCCAAGGGATGCGTGCGATGTCCCGAGCTGGCGGCGACGCGCAGGACGGTCGTGTTCGGCTCGGGCAACGCCGACGCCGAGCTGATGTTCGTCGGCGAGGCGCCTGGCGCCAGCGAGGACGAGCAGGGCGTGCCGTTCGTCGGCAGGGCGGGAAAACTGCTGGAGACGCTGCTCGAAGAGGTTGGACTACAGCGAACCGACGTGTTCATTGCGAACACCTTGAAGTGCAGACCCCCCGGCAACCGCGACCCGCTGCCGATCGAGATCGACAACTGCCAGGACTACCTGCACCGCCAGGTCGAGCTGATCCAGCCGACGGTCATCTGCACGCTCGGCAACTTCTCCACCAAGCTCCTGCGCGGCGACCCGACGGGGATCACGCGGCTGCACGGCCAGCCGGAGGTGCTCACGCTCGGCCGCCGCGCGGTGCGGCTGTACCCGATCTTCCATCCGGCGGCGGCGCTGTACACGCCGCGCATGCTCGAGACGCTGCGCGAGGACTTTGCAGGGCTGCCGCAGCTGCTGGCGATGGGCGCGCCCGAGCAGCCGTCGCTGGAGGAGGTCCCGGAGATCGACGGGGCGCTCAGCGCAGGCGGCCAGCCAGGCGCCGTCGATCCCGGCGAGCCACCCGAGCGCGCGGCGCAGGACGACGTCGCGGCGGGTGGGGGCGGACAGGCCGCCGAAGCCGACCAACTGGGGCTGTTCTGAGGCGTCTTGGACGCCTCTTGGACACTCTTTGGACACTCTTTGGACAGTTTCTTCCCACGTTTGCCCTGCAAAGAGGGGATCTTTGGGAAGTGTCGAAGATTTCTTTCCCAGGGTCTAAAGTCGGCATACCCCGTTGCCGATACAGGCCTTGTCTCCATCCCTCCAGGAGTAACGACCGGCCCGCGACCCTTTCTCCCGCGGGCCGGCCGCTTTAACGGGCCGGTCACGGTTGGCTCTAAAGTCTCGACGTGGCCGTGCGCATCGTCGACACCTCGGACCCTGCGGAGACCGAATCGCTTGGGGCGGAGCTGGCTGGCAGCCTGCGCGACGGCGACGTCGTGCTCGTGCGCGGCGAGCTGGGCTCGGGCAAGACGACGCTCGTGCGCGGGGCGGCACGCGCGCTCGGGGTCACCGATTGCGTCACCAGCCCGAGCTTCAGCATCGGCCACCGCTACCGCGCCGGCGACCGGCTGACGGTCTCGCACCTGGACCTCTACCGCCTGGCAGGCCTCGAGCAGGAGGATCCGGCACTGCTCGCCGACTACCTCGGCGCGGGGCGGATCGCCTTCGTCGAGTGGCCGCCGGACGCTGCTGCGCATGAGCTGAGCGGCGCGCGCCTGCGTGTCTCGCTGACCCATCGCGGCGAGGATCGCCGGCGCATCGAGGTGGTGGACGGATGATCGTGCTCGGCTTCGATACGGCCACGCAGGCGACCGTCGTGGGATTGCGCCTGGCCGACGGCAGCACCCTTCAGGCCAGCGACGACCCGGCGCCCGAGGCCCACCCCGGTCACGCCACGCGGCTGCTGGCCATGTCCGCCGAGTTGCTCGCGCAGGCCGGGATTCGCTGGAGCGCGCTGGAGCGGATCGCGGTCGGCATCGGCCCGGGCAGGTTCACTGGTCTGCGCGTGGGGATCGCGACGGCGCGCGGACTGGCTCAATCGCTCGACATCGAGCTGACCGGCGTGTCGAGTCTGCAAGCGCTCGCACTGGCTGCCGCCGCGCGCGAGCCCGGCCGAGCGATCCTCGCCGTGATCGACGCCCGCCGTGACGAGGCATTCGCGGCCGCGTATCAGCCTTCCGTGGACTTCGCGCGCACGCGGCGCGCCGGCGAGCCGCTGCCGGGCGAGATCGAGCTGCCGCGCGCTCTGGGCGCCTGCCAGCTGCAAAGCATCGTCGAGGAGCTCGAGCAACGTGGCTCTCCGCCCGGGCAGCGCTGGCTCGCCGTCGGTGACGGCGCGGTGCGCTTCGCACTACAGCTGGCACAGGCCGGCGTGGAGGTTGCCGCCGAGAGCTCGGGACTGCACGCGATCGATCCGGTCGCGGTCTGCGAGCTGGGCGCGAGCGCGGCGTCGGGCGGATCGACGGCGCAGGTTCTTCCCGACTATCGGCGCTCGCCCGACGCGGCGCTGGCGCGCGAGCGCCCGGTGGCACTCGGAGGTGCTGCTTCGTGAGCGAGCGCTCGTCGTCGCGGCTGCGCGCCGGCGAGGCCGCCCCTTCGGTGCGCATCCGGCCGCTGGCGTACCCGGATCTGCCCGAAGTGCTCGAGATCGAGCGCCGCGTGTTTCCGACGCCGTGGTCGCTGGCGATGTTCGTGCTGGAGCTCTCCAAGCAGACGGGCATCTGCCTGGCGGCGACCGAGCGCGTCAAGGACGGCGCCGGCGCCATTGAGGAAGAACGGCTCGTCGGCTACTTGATCTGCTCGCGCTACGACACCGTGTGGCACGTGATGAACGTCGCCGTCGACCTGCACCGCCAGCGCATGGGCCTGGCCTCGCGGATGCTCGCCGAGCTGTATGCGCGCGTCGATGACGAGCACGCCCGATTCACGCTCGAGGTGCGTCGATCAAACGCCGTGGCGATCCACCTCTACGAGCGCGAGGGCTTCCGTGCGGCCGGGACGCGCCGGCGCTACTACCAGGACAATGGAGAGGACGCGCTGGTGATGTGGCGCACGCCGGCGACGCGCCTGGACCGATCGGGGATCGGCCAGCTTCCGGACGTGCCCAACCCCGGTCCCGTATGAGCGTCCTTGCGTTGGAGACCAGCTGCGACGACACGTGCGCGGCGGTGATCGACGAGGACGGGCGCATTCGCGCCAACGTGATCTCCTCGCAGACCGTCCACGAGGACTTCGGCGGCGTTGTGCCCGAGATCGCCTCGCGCCACCACCTCGAGCTCGTCAACGCGATCGTGCAGCGCGCTCTTGGCGTCGCCTCGATCGGGCTCGACGACGTGCGCCTGGTCGCCGCGACGCAGGGCCCGGGGCTGGTCGGCGCGCTGCTCGTCGGCCTGTCGACCGCCAAGGCGCTGGCGGCCGCGCGCGAACTGCCGTTTGCGCCCGTCGACCACCTGCAGGGCCACGTCGCGGCGAACTTTCTGTTGCCGGCAGAGCACGACGACGGCCCTGTCGCGGAGCCCGGCTCGGACGCGGGCGACGCCGATGGCCCGGCGGCACCTGCCGCTGCGTTCCAGCCCCCGTTCGTGTGCCTGATCGCCAGCGGCGGGCACACGCTGCTGGCGCACGTGCGCGAGCACGACGGCTTCGAGGTGCTCGGGCGCACGCTCGACGACGCCGCGGGCGAGGCCTTCGACAAGGGGGCCAGGATGCTCGGCCTGGGCTATCCCGGCGGCGCCGCGCTGGAACAGCTCGCGCGCGGCGGCGACGCGCAGGCGTTCGCCTTCCCCGGTTCGCGCGGCGAGCGCGCGCGCGGTGGGCGCGGAGCGCACCGCCAGGCGTTTGCGCAGGGCCTGGACTTCTCCTTCGCGGGTCTGAAGACGGCGTTGTTGTACAAGCTGCGCGAGCTGTCCGACGACCAGGCCCGCGCGCGAGCCGCCGACCTCGCCGCCTCCTATCAGGCGGCGATCGTCGACAGCCTGATCGAGCGCGCCGAGCGGGCGCTGGAGCAGACCGGCCTGGGACGTCTGGCGGTGGGCGGCGGGGTCGCGGCCAACGGGCCGCTGCGCGATCGCCTCGCCGGGATCGGCGTGGCGCTGCACGTGCCCGAGCGCATCCTGTGCACGGACAACGCGGCGATGATCGCCAGCGCTGCGCGCTTCGGCGAGCAGCTCGCCTACCCGCACTATCTCGGCCTCGACGCGTACGCCACGGGGGAACGAGCGCGATGAGTGCGATCGTCGTGTACACCACGCCGGGCTGTCACCTGTGCGTGCAGGCGATGACCGACCTGCGCCGGTTGCAGGGCGAGCTCGGCTTCACCTTGAGCGAGTGCGACATCGATCGCGACGAGGCGTTGCAGCGCGCGTACTTCGAGCGCATCCCCGTCGTCGCGCTCGACGGCGAGGAGCTGTTTGACTTCCACGTCGACGAGAAGGCTCTGCGAGAGCGTCTAGAGTCACGACAATGACCTACGGAGAAACGACGACGCGCCCGCGAGAGGTCGAGATGGACGGCGCGGCTGCATCCAGCGAGCGGCTTTCACTCGGTGTCGCGGCACGCCTGTCGCGCTATCTGCAGGTGCTCACGCAGGCCAAGAAGATGGGCAAGGAGACGATCTCCTCGCAGGAGCTGTCGGACTACACGCACGTCAACTCCACGCAGATTCGCCGCGATCTGTCGGGCTTTGGCAAGTTCGGCAAGCGTGGCGTGGGCTACAACGTCGAGGCGCTGGTCTCGCAGATTCGCAAGATCCTGCGCACCGCCGGACAGCACAACATCGCGCTGCTCGGCGCCGGACACCTCGGTCAGGCGATCGCCTCATCGGACATCTTCGCCGACCACGGCTTTCGCGTCGTGGCGATCTTCGACGTCGACGACCAGAAGGTCGGCACGACCGTCGGCAACCAGGTCGTGCGGCACACCACCGAGCTGCGCCAGATGGTGGAGGACGAGGACATCGTCGTCGGCGTCCTCGCCGTGCCCACCAACGCCGCACAGGGTCTCGCCGACGAGCTCGTCGAGGCCGGCGTGAAGATCATCTTCAACTACTCCGAGTCGCTGTTGCTGGTGCCGCCGGAGGTTACGGTCCACACTTCCAGCCCGGCGGTCGATCTTCTCTACGCGCTGTACTTCTATTTGACATAAGGGAGCGACACTCGGCGCGCCATCGGCGAAGGACCGCGAACGCCGAGCGCAGAACGCATCGCAAGCAGGCCCGAACGCCCGAACGCCATGACCAGCCTGGACCTAGACAGAGCTGCCGACACGTTTGCCCAGGCGAGCGACTTCACCGTCGGCGTCGAGGAGGAGTTCTCGATCCTCGATCCGCGGACGCTCGACCTGCTGCCGCGCTTCGAGCAGCTGCGCGACGCCGCGCAGAGCGACCCGCTGTTGCACGAGCACATCACCGGCGAGCTGATCTCCTCGGAGATCGAGATCATCTCCGGGGTCGGCGGCGACCTGCAGCATGCGCTCGTACGCCAGCGCGAGCATCGCCGGCGCCTGTTCGCGCTGGCGGCCGCACAAGGGGTCGCCTTGGGCGCCACCGGGACCCATCCCTGGGCCGACTACCGCGAGCAGGCGATCATCGACACCGAGCACTATCGCCGCGTCGAGGACGGGCTGAAATACGTGGCCTGGCGCAACAACACCTTCAGCCTGCACGTGCACCTCGGGGTGCGCGATCTCGATCGCGCCATACGCGTCTGCGATCGCCTGCGCCCGGTCCTGCCGCTGCTGCTGGCGATCTCCGCCAACTCGCCGTACCTGGACGGCCGTGATACCGGTCTGCACTCGGCGCGCACGCAGAGCTTCACCAAGAGCTTCCCGCGCTGCGGCGTCCCCGACGCCTTCGGCGGCTGGCCCGCCTACCGCGAGTACATCGAGTTCCTCAAGCGCACGAACTCGATCGTCGAGTTCACGCAGGTGTGGTGGTCGGTCAGGCCGCACTTCAGCTTCGGCACCGTCGAGATGCGCATCTGCGACGTCCAGGCGACAGCCGGCGAGTCCGACGCGCTGGCCGCGCTGATCACCGCCTGCATCGCGCAGGCGACGCGCGACGTGGACGACGGCGTGCCGTTCGCCGATCCGCCGGCGCGGCTGATCGAGGAGAACATGTGGCGGGCGATCCGCTTCGGGCTCGACGGCCGGCTGATCGACCTGTCGCGCGCCGTGGAGTATCCAGCGCGCGAGGCGATCGAGCGGCTCGCGGACTGGACAGAGCCGATTCGCTCGGAGCTCGGCATCGACCTGACGTTCCCCGAGCGCAACGGATCCCAGCGCCAGCGCCAGCTGATCGAGGCGGGAGCGACCCGTGAGGAGGTCTTCGCGGCATCGGTCGCGGAGACGCAACAGACCTATTCCGAGGAGGTGAAGGTGTGAGCACGGATCCGAGTGGCGCGCCGGGCGGTCCCGGCGCGGGTCCCGGTGGTGCGCCGGGACAGCCCAGCGAAGAGGACCGCTTGCGCGACCAGCGCGCGGCCTACGAGGCCGAACTGAGCCGCATCACGAGTGCGGACATGATGCTGCAGGCGGCCGTATCGCTGCTGAACATCGGCAGCTACAGACTCGCGGGCCCGCCGCCCGCCGGCGAGGGTGAGGACCCGCAGGCCACGAGCGGTCGCGACCTGGAGCAGGTGCGCGACGCGATCGACGGCGTCAGGGCGCTGCTGGAGATCCTCGAGCGCCGCATCCCGGGTGAGCTCGGTCCGCTGCGCAACGCGCTGTCGCAGCTGCAGATGGCCTGCGCGCGCGAGATGCAGGCCAGCGGCGCAGAGACCGCCTCCGGCGCGGCGGCGCCCGCGAGCGGCGAGCCCCAGCCGTCGAGCGGCGGTGTCCGGGGCACCAAGCCCGGCGAGGGCGAGGGCGCCGGCGAGCAGGGCTCGTCGGGTCCCGGACCGGCCGAGTCCAGCGGGCGGCTGTGGGTGCCCGGTCGCTGAGGCGCCGCCCGCCGTGCCGACGCCCGCCGGCATGTTTCCGGCGGGCGCGATAGACTGCCCGCGCGTTTGCACCGGGTAGGCGCTCGTCCCGAGCAGCCCGGGCGACAAATGTGCGCGCGACGATCCTCGCGCGGCACGCCAATCAGACCGCGGAGGATTTTCAGTTGAGCAGCTTTCTGACGAACCATGGGGTCGTCGTCGCCCTCGTTTGCGCCGCATGCGCCGTTGTGTACGGCCTGCTGACCACGCGCTCCCTGCTCGCGCTCTCGCCGGGCAATGAGCGGATGCAGAGCATCTCACTCGCCGTCCAGCAAGGAGCACGGGCCTATCTGAACCGTCAGTACGCGACGATCGCCGTCGTAGGCGTGGTGCTGTTCGTCGCGCTCATCTTCATCCAGAACATCGCGGTGGCGGGCGGCTTTGCGATCGGCGGCCTGCTCTCGGGCTCGACCGGCTACATCGGCATGAACGTGTCGGTGCGCTCCAACGCCCGCGTCGCCGAGGCTGCGCGCTCGGGCGTCACGCCCGCGCTGCGAGTTGCCTTCCGCGGCGGCGCGATCACCGGCCTGCTCGTCGTCGGCCTCGCGCTGATCGGCGTCGCCGGCTACTACGGCGCGCTCACCTCGATCTTCAACGACAGCCCGAAAACGGCGGTTGACGCGCTGATCGGCCTCGGCTTCGGCGGCTCGCTGATCTCCGTCTTCGCGCGACTCGGCGGCGGCATCTTCACGAAGGCCGCCGACGTGGGCGCCGACCTCGTAGGCAAGGTCGAGGCGGGGATCCCCGAGGATGACCCGCGCAACCCTGCGACGATCGCCGACAACGTCGGCGACAACGTCGGCGACTGCGCCGGCATGGCGGCCGATCTGTTCGAGACCTACGCCGTGACTGCCGTCGCGGTGATCCTGCTCGGCGTGCTGACCTTCCACGAGTCCACGCGCGTGGCGCTCTATCCACTTGTGATCGGCGGCGCGGCGATCATCGCCTCGATCATCGGCACCTACGCCGTGCGCTCGAAATCGGGCAACGTCGAGCGCGCGCTGCTGCAGGGCTTGGTCGTCTCCGGCGTGCTTGCGGCCGGGGCCTTCGCGCCGATCACCTACTGGCTGATGCGCAACCTGACCTTCAAGAGCGTCGGCGACACCGTCAACACGCCGAGCTGGTCGCACCTGTACCTCTGCTCCCTGATTGGAATCGCCGTCACGGCGCTCCTGTTCGGGATCACCGAATATTACACCTCGACTCGCTTCTCGCCGGTCAAGAAGACCGCCAAGGCCTCGATCACGGGCCACGCCACGAACATCATCCAGGGCTTCGGCTCGGGACTGCAGGCGACGGCCTTGCCGGCGCTTGTGATCGTGCTGGGGATCCTCGGCTCGTGGAAGCTCGCGGGGGGCGGCGTGACCGGTATCTACGGCATCGCGATCGCCGTCATGGGCCTGCTCTCGCTGACGGGTCTGATCGTCGCGCTCGACGCGTTCGGGCCGATCACCGACAACGCGGGCGGGATCGCCGAGATGGCCGACCTGCCCGAGGAGGTGCGGACCGTCACCGATCGCCTCGACGCTGTCGGCAACACGACCAAGGCCGTCACCAAGGGTTATGCGATCGGCTCCGCGGTCCTGGCGGCGGTCGTGCTGTTCGCCGGCTTTCAGAAAGAACTTGAAGCGAAGGTCGGACACGCGATCTCCTTTGGCATCAACGAACCGCCTGTGCTGATCGGCCTGCTGATCGGCGGCCTGATGGTCTGCCTGTTCGCGTCGCTTTCGATCGAGGCCGTCGGTCGCGCCGGTGGCGCGGTCGTCGAGGAGGTGCGCCGCCAGTTCCGCGAGCACCCCGGGATCATGGACTACACCGAAGAGCCCGACTACGCGGCGTGCGTGGACATCGTCACCAAGACGGCGCAGCGCGAGATGATCCTTCCATCGCTGCTGCCGATCCTGCTGACGCTGATCATCGGCCTGATCGACCAGCAGGCCCTCGGCGGCCTGTTGATCGGAGTGATCGTCGTCGGCTTCTTCTTCGCGGTACTGATGACCGCCGGCGGCGGTGCGTGGGACAACGCCAAGAAGCTGATCGAGGATGGGGCGTTCGGCGGCAAGGGCTCAGAAGCGCACGCGGCGTCGATCACCGGCGACACTGTCGGGGATCCGTTCAAGGACACCGCCGGCCCAGCGATCAACCCGATGATCAAGGTCGCCAACATCGTCGCCATCCTGATCATCCCCCTGATCACCTGAGGCCCCTCGTCGCGTGCCGAGCTCCGCACGCGAGACGGAGCATGGATGCTGCCACACAACTTCAGCCGACCCCTAAGCTCAGCGTGAGATGAGCGGACGTCAGGTGCATCGCTCGGGCACGCTTGTGTTCTCGGTCGTGATGGCTGCGATCGGCGTCGCGCTGATCGCCCAGGTGGCGACCGGCGACGGCGGCGTTCTCTCGGCACGGCTGCTGCTCGGGGTGCTGTTCCTCGCCGGCGGGATCGCCCGGCTGTATCTCGAGCATAAGCGGGGCGGCCAGGCATGACCGCGCAGGAGGGATCGCCGGGGCCCGGCTCGGCGGGGCAGGGCGACGGCGAGGAGCCGGGCAAGCCAGCCGCCACGTCCGCCGATGGGGGGCCGAGCAGGGGCGGTGGGCCGAAAGTGCAGGCCGAGCTGGGTCGCGCGGAGGCTGAGCGGATCGCGCTGCAGATCTCCGCGCGCTCGCTGTCGACGATGCGCCGCAGCGTCGGCTCGCCGCTGCTGTTCGCGATCGTCTACACGCCGCTGGCGAGCGCGATCTACTTCTCGCTGGGGATCATCTCCGGGCACGCGCTGGGACTCACGCCGCTGGTCTTCCTGATCGCCGCGATGCTGTTCACGCTGACGGCGATGACCTATGCCGAGGGCGCCTCGCTGCATCAGGAGCGCAGCGGCTCGACCGTGTTCGCGCGCTATGCGTTCAACGAGCTGATCAGCTTCGCGGCGGGCTGGGCGATCCTGCTCGACTACATCATCCTGATCGCCGTCACGTGCTACTCGGCGACGCAGTACCTGAAGGTCTTCTGGAGCCCGCTGGGACACAGCGCGGAGTCGCTCGGGCTGGCGCTCGTGTTCATCCTGATCGTCGTGCTCGGCAACATCCGCGGCTTCGGCTGGCGGCGCTCGCGGAGGCTGGCGGTGCTCGTCGTCGGCGATCTCGCGCTGCAGGGGCTGATCGTCGTGCTCGGCCTCGTGCTGTTCTTCAACCCGCACACGCTGCTCGATCCGATTCACCTGGGCAGCGCGCCGAAGTGGTCGGATCTGGTGTTCGCGCTGACGATCGCGGCGATCTCCTTCACGAGCCTGGAGTCGGCAGCCGGGCTGGCCGGAGAGGTGCGCATCAGCAGCGGCGCGCTGAAGCGCCTGGTGGGTAGCGGCACGGCGACTGTCGTCGTCCTGTACGTCGGCATCGCGCTCGTGGCGGTGACCGCGCTGCCGGTCCACAACGGTCACACGCAGCTGGCGACGCGCTTTCTCAACGACCCGGTGGTTGGCCTGGTCTCGCACATGCACCCGCATTGGCTTGCGCGCACGCTGCGCTACGTCGTCGCCGGGCTGGCGACGCTGACGCTCGTGGCCGCCGCCAACTCGGCGATGCTCGGCCTCTCGCGCCTGGCCTACTCGCTGTCAACCAACCGCCAAATCCCCAGCGGCCTCGGACGGCTGCATCCGCAACGCTCGACGCCGTACGTGCTGATCATCCTCGCCGGCGTGATCGCCGCGGGCCTCGTTGTGCCCGAGAGCCTGGACTTTCTCGTCGGCATCTACGCGTTCGGCGCGCTGCTGGCGTTCACGATCGCGCACGTGTCGGTCTGCCGGATGCGCTACTCCGACCCCGACGGCAAGCGCCCGTACCGGGTTCCCCTGTCGATCGTCGTGCGCGGCGCGAGCCTGCCGCTGCCGGCCATCTTCGGCGCGTTCGTCTCTGGCGCCGGCTGGGTCGCCTTGCTGATCCTGCACGACCCCGCGCGCTACGTCGGGCTCGGCTGGATGCTCGCAGGACTTGCGATGTACGTCGTCTACCGGCGCGCCGACGAGACCTCGCTGCTGCGGCGCGTGACGGTGGCGCCGGAGGTGCTGCGCGCCGAGCCGCCGCGCGAACGCGACTACGGCTCGATCCTCGTGCCGCTGTTCGGCACGCGCCTGGACGAGGACATCGTGCAGACGGCCGCGCTGCTGGTCTCCGGCGAGCCGACCGACGACGCGGCGATCGACGCGGCGACGATCGAGGCGGTGTGGATCTTCGTGATCCCGATGTCGCTGCCGCTGGACGCGCGGCTGCCCGAGGCGCAGGTCAAGGAGGCCCGTCAGGCGCTCGCGCGAGCGAAGGCGGTGGGGGAGGAGTACACCGGCGTGCAGGTCGCCACGGCGACGGTGCGCACGCGCCGCGCCGGCTACGCGATCGTCGACGAGGCCAGGCGACGTGGGGTGGAGGCGATCGTGCTCGGCGCCGAGGAGCCCTCGCTGATCCGCGGCGGCGCGCGCCTGGGGGGGCGCGGCGGTCCGCTGGAGAACTTCGTCGGCGACGTCACCAAGTACGTGATCTCCAAGGCCGACTGCCGGGTGATCGTGACGGCGCCCGCGGGCGGCGAATCGGCGGCGGAGAGCCGCTCTCGCCTGGCCCCGGCGAACCCCTGATGCGCGCCCTGGGGCTGCAGCGCCCCGCAGTCCCGTACATACGTTTGCGTGACGCCGCGCATCGACTAATCTCCGGCGCATGTTCGTGTTGATCGTGGGAGCTGGGCGCGTCGGCTCGGCAGTCGCCAAGACGGCGCTAGCCGCCGGCCATCAAGTCTCGGTGCTCGACGAGGACACGCTCTCGCACGAGCGCCTGGATGCAGGACAGGCCGCCAGCTGGGAGGAAGCGGGCGGTCAGTTCACCGTGGGCACGGCGCTTGAGATCGACGCGCTGGTCCAGGCGGGGATCGAGCGCGCGGAGGTGTTCATCGCCTCCACCGACGGTGACAACACGAATCTGATCATCGCCCAGATCGCCCAGCGCCGGTTCGGCGTGGAGAAGGTGATCGTGCGCGTGATGGACCCGGCGCGCGCGAGCTGGTACGGCGAACAGGGCCTGCATACGATCTCCCCGACCAAGCACGCGATCGAGATGTTCGAGCACGCGCTCGCCCCCGAGCCGGCCTGAGCATGTACGCGATCATCGTCGGAGCCGGCAAGGTCGGCCGCAACCTCGCGCGAGAGCTGATCGACAAGGGTCACGAGGTCACGTTGATCGAGTCCTCGCGCCCGCGCTACCTGGCGATCGAGGAAGAGCTCGAGCACTCCGTCCAGTACGGGGACGCAACCGAGCTGTGGGTGCTCGAGCGCTCGGGCATCCAGCGCGCGGATCTGGTCATCGCGGTCACCGGCGACGACGAGGACAACATGCTCGTCTGCCAGGTCGCCAAGGAGAAGTACCTCTGCGATCGCATCATCGCGCGCGTCAACAACCCGCGAAACCACGACCACTTCCGCCTGCTCGGGATCCAGCCGGCGGTCTCCGCGACCGACCTGATCCTGCGCCTGATCGAGCACGAGGTGCCCCGCTACGGCCTCGTGCATCTGCTCGCGCTGGAAGAGGAGCGCCTGGAGATCATCGAGCTCGAGGTCAGCGCAGATGCGCCGACGGTCGGCGAGACGGTCGCCGACATCAACCTTCCCGAGGGCAGCCTGATCATCTCGGTGCTGCGCGGCGGGTCCGGCTTCGTGCCCAAGCCCGACACGGTGATCGAGGCCGGCGACGAAGTGCTGCTCGTGCTCGACCCCGGGCTGGAGGAGGCGATCACCGCCTACTTCGCTCCGAACGGGGTGGGGAGCACCGGCTAGGAGTTGTCGGACGGCCAGGCTGCCGCGTACGGTTTGGCTATCATTTTTCGCCGACGCGCGGTCCGGGATAGTCCAATTGGCAGTGACGCCCGGTTCTGGTCCGGGAGATTGGGGTTCGAGTCCCTGTCCCGGAGTTTGCAAAAGCCCTGCTAACAGCGGGCTTTCCTGTGTACGCCGGGCATGACCAGCCGCTCGGGGGTGCAAGTCCCCTGTGGAGGTTGATCGCGCCAACCACAAGCCGAGGGCAACTGCGTCGTCGCGAGGCGGGGTGGGAAGGAAGCTGGAGGCGAATTCGCGACCCGAGAGATACGAACCGCATCAGAGGCGGGGCGGCCCGGGCGAGCCAGCACGATGTGGCGAAGCCCGATGCCATCAAGGGGCCGTCACGTAAATGCGACGGGTGCGCATGGGGTGTCTTTGATGAGGCAAACTACTGGCCAAGCAGGGCGAAACAGCTGTACGATGCGCGCCAGGACGGAAGAAGCTGTATCCTCCGCGCGCGGAGGAGTGCCTGTTGGGGGTTTTCGGCTGGCTTTCGTCCGAACAGGCTCCCTGGAGGGGGCGAGGACAATGCTCAAGGGCTAGGCGTCCTGGGGTGATGAGAATGGAGACAGATATGACTGGAAGGATTCCTAAGACGGCCGCGAGGCTGTCTGCGGCTATTCTCGCGGCAACTGCGCTCTTGGCCATCGTGGCTGGGACAGCGGGTGCCGAAGTGGTCTACAACAACGTTCCGAGCCCGTTGCCCGCGAACTTTGCGTCGATCGGCTTGGCGGCGACCTCCACTTCGGAGTTCGGCGGCCAGGTCGAACTCGCGGGTACAGCCCGCAAGAACCCGGAAGTGACGGTCGTGATGAGCAGTTGGACATGTGAAACCGGAGCGTGGTTCAGCAAAGACTGCAAAACGACCAAGAACAAGACGTTCAAGGTGCCGGTCACTATCCGCATATACGGGACGGGGCCGGGAGAACTGGCCGAGCCGCCGCTCGCGGAAAAGACGAAGACCGTCAAGATGCAGTACCGGCCGTCTTCAAACCCGTCGTTGTGCCCGGGGGGGGAGACGTGGTACCAGGAATCTACAAAAGAATGCTCCCACGGCCTCGCGTTCGCGATCGGGCCGATCAAGCTGAAGTCCAAGAAAATGCCCAAGAACGTGATCGTCACGGTCGCCTACCCACCCACAGGGCCGGCTGAATCTCTGAACATATCGGTAAGCGAACCGCCGGAAAAAACACTGTCGGTGGGTAAACAGCCGGTGGAAGAATGGTTTGCCAACTCGAAATCGAGCGAAATGTATTGCCCAGGAGCGAAAGACGTGGGCAAACTTGGACCCGAGGAAGGGGTGGGCTGCCAAGGAGTCAACTACCAGCCTGTGATTGCGATCAGCGCCGAATAGGCAAGACCAGCGATCCGGATGTGCAGCATCTGACGACGGCCCCGCCAATGGCGGGGCCGTCGTCACGTAATGACTGTCACCGAATTGGCAGGCTGGTCGCCGTTGTTGCGCTAGGGCTGGGGCTGCCGTCGGGTGGCAGCGCCGGCAGGGGCACGATGTGATACCTGCGTAGATCGTCTTACGATCGTGATCAAGTATCGGGAGGACGGACGCCGTTGGCCGGCGGCGCCTGGTCTCTGAAGGAGGGCATGCAGGAGACGCTCACCGTCACTCGCCTCGGGGTCCGCGGCGCGCTGAAGCGCACGCTGCAGAGCACCAACCCTTGCGAGTCGATGATCGAGTGTGTCCGCCGATCCAGCCGCAACGAAGAGGTCGCTACGCTCGTCACCGTCTGAGAATCACACCCGGGTCGCCACCGAAGTTCCACGCCGGCCGGGACATCCTCGAACCCGGTCCGGCCCAAGCTCTGCAACCACGCGGGATTTGGCTCTAGCAGTAGGATTGCGCCATGACGCTGACACGATTCGAGTCCCTGTCCCGGAGCTCGATCAGAAAGCTCCGAATTGTGGTGGCGCAGGTAGCATTTGTGCTCGCGGCTTGCGCGGCACTGGCGTCCACCGCCCAGGCCGCCCACACGATCTCCTGGGGCAGTCCCTTGCGAACGCCCCCGTCGCGCACGCTGAGCGCACCGGTCGACGCCGCCTACTGGCAGCAGTCGGTGGCGCCGAAGGCGGGGCAGATCGTCACGATCACGCTGTGGGGCCGTGTGGCCAGCGGCCAGCCGACGATCCTCTTTCAGGACCTGCGCCCGATCGGTGGCGGCAGGTTGAAGGTCATCAGCACGACGCAGCCGTTCAAGCTGACCGGGACGACGGCCAAGCGCACGTTCAGGCCGATCAACTTCTTCGTGCACAAGGGCGATCACGTCGGCTTGGCGACGATCGGCGGCAGCTACGAGGTCTTCGCGGCGGCTCCCGGTGGGACGACCAACGGCTTCGTCGGCGCCGGTGGCGACATGAACGGCAGTCAGTTCAGCGGCAAAGCGCACAGCGGCATCGAACTGCTGCAGCGGATGGGCGAGCGCGTCGGCTGAGGACCGGGCGTGCGGGCTTGGCGTTCGCTGCGACGCTGCGCGACACGCACGAGCCGCCTGCGCCGCCGCCTACGCCGCCGCCTGCGCCGCCGCCTGCGCCGCCCAGTCGCGATACAGCTCGTAGTAGCGCCCTTCGGCGGCGATCAGCTCGTCGTGCGTGCCCTGCTCGGCGATGCGGCCGTGTTCGAGCACGACGATGCGACCGGCCTGGCGGATCGTCGACAGGCGGTGGGCGATGACGATCGACGTGCGCCCGGCGAGCAGCCGGCGCAGGCCTTGCTCGATGCGCGCCTCGGAATGTATGTCGACGTTGGAGGTGGCCTCGTCGAGCACGAGGATGCGCGGGTCGGCGATCAGCGCGCGCGCGAAGGCGATCAGCTGGCGCTGGCCGGCCGACAGCTGCGTGCCACGCTCGCCGACTTCGGTGTCATAGCCGCTGGGCAGCTCGGAGATGAACTCCTCGGCGCCGACCGCGGCGGCGGCGGCGCGGATCTGATCGGCGTCGGCGTCGGGGCGCCCGAAGGCGATGTTTTCGGCGACGGTGCCGGAGAACAGGAAGGCCTCCTGCGGGACGATGCCCATCTGCGAGCGCAGCGAGCTGCTGGCGACCTCGCGCAGGTCGTGGCCGTCGACGAGCACAGCACCGGAGGTCGGGTCGTAGAAGCGCGCGATCAGCTTGGCCATCGTCGACTTGCCGGCGCCGGTGGCGCCGACGAGCGCAACGGTCTGCCCGGGCGGGATCTGCAGGCTGACATGATCGAGCGCGAGCACCTGCTCGTCGGTGGCCGAGCCGTTGCTGGCCGAGCCGTTCGCGCTGGCGCCATTGGAGCCCGCGATGTTGGAGCCCGCGCCGTTGGCGTCCGAGCCGGCGACGGCCGTCGCCGGCGATCGCTGCGGCCGGCGCGCGTAGGCGAAGGAGACGTCGTCGAAGTCGACCTCGCCGGAGATGCGCCCGAGCTCGAGCGCGCCGGGGCGATCGTCGAGATCGGGGCGCACGTCGAGCAGCTGGAAGATCTTCTCCAGCGCGGCCATGCCGGATTGGTAGGTGGCGTACAGCTGGGAGAGCTGCTGGATCGGTTCGAACAGGTTCGACAGCGCGGCGACGAAGGCGACGACGGTGCCGACTGTGATGTGGCCTTCGATCGCCTGCAGCCCGCCGTAGAGGACGATTGCGGCGACGGCGACGCCGGAGAGCATTTCGACGGTGGGGAAGTACGCGGCGTTGAGCTTGACGGTCGTCATGTTCGCGTCGCGGTTGTCCTGGTTGAGCTCGGTGAACTGCGCCTCGTGCACGGGCTCCTGGGCGAAGCTGCGCACGACGCGGATGCCCGAGAGCGTCTCCTGTAGGTAGGCGGTGATCGAGCCGATCGTCTCGCGCGTGCGGCGGAAGGCGCCGGCGGAGACGATGCGAAACCACAGCGACCCGGCGAGCAGCAGCGGCAGCACGCAGAAGGTGATCAGCGCGAGCTTGACGTCGAGGTAGAGCAGGATGCCGACGGTCCCGATCAGCGTCAGCCCGGCCTGGAAGAGCGTGACGACGGAGTCGGTGACGAGGCTGTCGAGCGCCTCGACGTCGTTGGTGATGCGCGAGATCAGCACGCCCGCCGGCCGGCTCTCGTAGAAGCCGATCGGCAGCGTCTGCAGGTGCGTGAAGATGCGGATGCGCAGGTCGGCGAGCACGCGCTGGCCGACCCAGCCGACGAGGTAGGTCTGCAGGTAGGTCATCAGCCACACCAGCAGCGCGGAGACGAGGAAGGCGACGACGACGACCACGAGCGTGGTCACGCTGTGGTGGGCGATGCCTTTGTCGATCGCCGCGCGCGCGAGCAGCGGCGGCGCGAGCGATGCGCCGGTTCCGACGACCAGCGCCACGAGCATGGCGATCGCCCGTGTGCGATAGGGCTTGATCAGCGCGAGCAGGCCGCGCAGGTTGCGCCCGCGCGTGCCGCGACTGGCGCGCTCGCCGGTCCACTGCGACTGGTTGGGGCCTCTGCCGACCATCGGGCTCACAGGCCGCTCACCTCGCGCTCGCGTGGCTTGCGCGTCAGGAAGACCTGGTCGGGCAGGCCCTTCTCGACGATCTCGCGATACAGCTCGGAGGCCTCGAGCAGGTGCTCGTGGTCGCCTTGCGCGACGACGCGCCCGTGGTCGAGCACGACGATCTCGTCGGCGAGCGAGATCGTCGACAGGCGGTGGGCGATGACGAACGTCGTGCGCCCGGCCATCGCCTCGTCGAGCGCCACCTTGATGGCCTGCTCGGTCGAGGCGTCGACCGACGACGTCGCGTCGTCGAGGATCAGCACGCGCGGGTCGGCGAGCAGCGCGCGGGCGATCGCGATGCGCTGACGCTGCCCGCCGGACAGCGACAGCCCGCGCTCGCCGACGCGCGTGTCAAAGCCCTGGGGCAGGCGCGCGACGAAGTCAAAGGCCTGCGCGCGGCGCGCGGCGTCTTCGATCTCCGCCAAGCCCGCCTCCGGGCGGCCGTAGGCGATGTTCTCGGCGACGCTGGCGGAGAACAGGAACGGGTCGTCTGAGACGACGGCGACGGCTTTGCGCAGCGAGGTCAGCTCGACGGTGCGCACGTCGGCGCCGTCGAGCAGCACGTGGCCCTCGCTGGCGTCGTACAACCGCGAGATCAGCGAGACGAGGCTGGTCTTGCCCGAACCGGTGCCGCCGACGAGCGCGACGGTGGCGCCGGCGGGGACGTCGAGGTCGACGTCGCAGAGCACCGCGCGCACCGGGCGCGCCTTGCGCGCGACGCCGTCGCGATCGCCGTCGAGCGTGAACTCGCGAGGCGCCGCGTAGACGGCGCCGAAGTCGTCGGCTTCGTCGTAGCGCAGCGTCACGCCGCGCAGCTGAACGTGGCCGTTGCCGGGCGGCAGGGGCGGCGCGTCGGGCGGCTGCACGATGCGCGGCCCGCGGTCGAGCACCTGGAAGATGCGTGCGCCGGAGGCGGTCGCGCGCTGGGCCAGGCCGAGCGTGACGCCGAGCGAGCGCATCGGCCCGATGAGCATGTTCAGGTACAGGTAGAACTGGCTGAACTGGCCGAGGGTCAAATGGGCGTGGATCACGCTGCGCCCGCCGAGCAGCAGCACGGCGGCGAGCCCGAGCTGGGGCAGGAAGCCGATCGCCGGGTTGAACGTCGCCTCCAGGCGCGTGGCGACCATCGACTGGTCGAACACACGCGAGACGCTGTGGCGAAAGCGCTGCAGCTGGTGTGGCTCGCGCGCGAAGGACTTGACGACGCGCACGCCGGAGATGTTCTCCTCGGCGTCGGCGGTGAGCTCGGCGATGCGCTGCTGGACCTCCTGGATGGCCGGGCGCGCGGTGCGCCCGTAGCGCTGGGAGATGAACACGACGAACGGCACGGGCGCCATGGCGATCAGCCCGAGCCCGGGGTTGATGAGGATCATCGCGGCGCCGGCGAGCACGAGCGTGAGCGCAGACTGCAGGATGAACACGAGGCCGTAGCCGAGGAAGAAGCGCACGGCCTGCAGGTCGACGGTCGCGCGCGACATCAGCTGGCCGGTCTGCTGGCGGTCGAAGAAGCTCAGCTCCAGGCGCTGCAGATGGCCGTACAGGCGCTTGCGCAGATCGAATTCGATGCCGAGCGAGATCTGCCCGGCGATCATCCGCCGAAAGTACGTCAGCACCCAGCGTGCGAGCACGACGCTGACGATCACCAGCGCGAGCACGAGCAGCGTGTGGCGGTCGTGCGCGCGCTGGACGAGCTCGTGGCGATGGGCGTGCGTGTTGCCGTGCTGGATCGCTTCGACGGCCGAGCCGGTGAAGTGAGGGATCAGCACGGTCATGACCATCGCGGCGCTGGCGAGCAGCCAGGAGACGAGCAGCCCGCGCTTGTACGGGCGAAGGAAGCCGAGCAGTCTGTAGAACGTGGTCATAGTTGTATGGGCAACGATTATCGCAGGCGCCCGGAGAGCGGTGGCGAACGCCGGCGCCGGCGGGCTGGGCCTAAGCTTGGCTGATGTCCGAGCGGCCGACGTCACCGCCGCACCCGGGCGCTGGCGCCGGGCTGTGCGACACGTGCTCGCACCAGCAGGGGGTGCGAAACACGCGTGGCTCGGTGTTCTCGCTGTGCATGCGCTCGCGAGAAGATCCAGCTTATCCGCGCTATCCGCGTCTGCCGGTGCTCGGCTGTCGCGGCTACGAGCGCGGCGAGTCGTGATCTCTTTTATGGAGGCCGGCACGGCCGGCCGGCTCGGGGTCGCGCGCGGGCGCGACGCGGCTATGCGCGGTCGACGCGGTCGCGTGCGTCAGCCGGCGGCGGCAGCGGGCGCGGCGTCAGACTCGGCGGGCGCGTCCTCGGAGGTGACGAAGTCGCGGCTGCGCACGAGCGCGAAGGCGAATGCGGAGCCGGCGAGCGCGACGCAGGCGGCGATTATCAGGATGCTGGTGAACGCTTCGGTGAAGCCCACGCGGTAGGAGTGCATCAGCGCGGCTCGTGCTGCGGGGGGCAGTGAGCGCGCGATCTGTCCGACTTCACCGGACACCAGCGCGGTGTTCAGGTTGCCGTGCGCGGCGTGCAGGACTTCGCGTCCGGGACCGCTCATCAGCGCGGCGGTCGTATTGCGCGTGACGTCGTGCTGGAAGATCGCGCCGAGTCCGGCGATGCCGGTCGCGATGCCGACCTGGCGGAAGGTGTTGTTGATGCCCGAGGCCATGCCGCTGCGCGAATGGTGCACGACGCCGACGGCGGTGGAGGCGAGCGGCGGGTTGATCAGCCCGATGCCGGCGCCGGCGAGCAGGAAGCCGGGTATCAGCACGGTCCAGCCGGAGCTCGCGTCGATGGCGGTCATCGCGAGCAGGCCGACGCCGACGAGGATCAGGCCGCAGCCGAGCAGCAGGCGCACGGGCACGCGCACGGACAGGCGCCCGGAGATCGGCGCGACGAAGAAGGACAGCAGCGTGACCGGCAAGAAGCGCAGGCCGGCTTGCAGCGGGCCGTAGCCGAGCACGTCCTGGATGTACAGGGTGAGATAGAGGAACATCGAGAACATCGACGCGGAGACGGCGAAGGCGACGATGCTCGCGCCGGCGAACGCCGGGCGGCGAAACAGGGTCAGGTCGAGCATCGGGCGCTGCTGGCGTCGCTCAACGATCACGAACAGCACGATCAGCGCCGCGGAGGCGACGAGGAAGCTGACGATGCGCGTCGAGCCCCAGCCCTTTTCGTTGCCCTCGATCAGCGCGAAGACGAGCAGGAACAGCGAGCCGGAGAACGTCACCAGGCCGAGCCAGTCGACGCCCCGGGCGTTGGGATCGCGCGACTCGGACACCTGGGTGAGGGTGAGCGCGACCGCGACGATGCCGATCGGCACGTTGACGAAGAAGATCCATTCCCAGCCGATGCTCGACGTGATCACGCCGCCGACGATCGGGCCGATGGCGACGGCGCCGCCGATGACGCCGCCGAATACGCCGAAGGCGACGCCGCGCTCGCGGCCGTGGAAGGCGCCGGCGATCAGCGCGAGCGAGGTGGCGAACATCATCGCCCCGCCGGTGCCCTGCACGGCGCGCGCGAGGTTCAGCGCGAGCGGCGTGCTGGCCAGCCCGCAGGCGGCGGAGGAGAGCGTGAAGACGACCAGCCCGGTGACGAACACCAGCCGCCGTCCGAAGCGGTCGGCGAGCGCGCCGGCGGTGAGCAGGAAGGCGGCGAGCGTCAAGGAGTAGGCGTTGACGACCCACTGCAGGTCCTGAAAGCTCGAGTGCAGGGAGCGCTGGATGTCGGGCAGCGCGACGTTGACGACGGTGATGTCGAGCAACAGCATGAAGATCGCCACAGAGACGGCGATCAGCGTCCACCACTTACGCTCCACGACAGCTCCCTTGTCGTTGCGTGCGTTACCGCACCGCACTATATGAACGCCAGGTCGCCCCCGCGGGCGCCTGCCTCCGCCGCCGGCGGCGATGCGCCGCGAGGCGGCCTCGTCGCGTGCTCGTGCGGCGCTACACCGTTTGAAGGTGCTTGTGCAGGAACGGCACGACCTCGCTCCACAGCTTCGCCGCCGGCTCGGGCCGGTAGGTCGGGCGGTAGTCGGCGAAGAACGCGTGGCCGGCGCCGTCGTAGATGTCGACTTTGACATCCTGCCCGCTCGCGCCGGCCTGCTCGCGCAGCTGCGCGCCGAGCTCGGGCGATGGGTTCTGGTCCTCGGCGCCGATCGCCGCCAGCAGCGGGCAGTTGAGCGACGCGGCCATTTCCAGCGGCGGCGTCGGGCGCGGCCGCGTCGAGCGCTCGTCGGGTGTGGCGCGGTCGATGAAGCCGCCCCAGCAGTCGACGGCGGCATTGAGCCTGTCCGACGCGCAGGCGAACAGCAGCGTGTAGCGCCCGCCCATGCAGAAGCCGATGCAGCCGATCTGCTCGGTCACGCCGTCGAGGCTGCGCAGGTGATCGGCGGCGCCCTGCAGGTCGCCGAGCACGGTCTCGTCGGACATCGCGAACAGGCGCGCCATCACCGCCTGCAGGTCGTCGGTCGGCGGCGGCCCGCCTTCGCGCGTGTACAGGTCGACGCCGAGCGCCACGTAGCCGACGTTGGCGAGTCGGTTGCAGACATCGCGCACGTGCTCAATGAGCCCGCTGGCCTCGTGGATGACGACCATCCCGGGGTGGCTGGAGGCGTCGGCGGGGCGCGCCAGGTAGCCGTTGACCTGCGTGTCGCCGGCGCCGGCGAACGTCAGCTCCTCGCCGCTGATGCGAGTGGGATCGCTGACGGCCCCGGGAACTCCCTGCGGGCTTGGCTTGACCTCGATGCTTGGCATGGTCACGGACCTCCTGGTCGCTGGAGAATGGGCGCCGGCGCCGCGAACGTCGCACCTGCGTGCGCGTCGAGCTCGCGCATCTTGCGTCGCACGCGCTTGCGCGTCTCTGAGAGCTCGTCCTCCAGGCGCGACAGCTCGCCGGCGCGACGGCGCACGAGCGCGAGCTGGCGGTCGATGTGCCCGAGCGCCTCTTGCAGCAGCGCTTGGCGGCGGTCTGAGTCGACGTCCTCGCGGCGCAGCTGCGCGCGCACCGCAGCGCGCGCATCCTCGGCCGCGAGCAGCGTCTTCAGCTCCTCCAGCGAGACGCCGAGCAGGTCCTTCAGGCGCATCACCTCGCGCAGGCGCTCGACCTCGGTGTCGCTGTAGAGGCGATGGCGCCCTGACGGCCGCGCGGGCGCCTCGGGCAGCAGGCCGATCTCCTCGTAGTAGCGGATCGTGCGCGGCGTCGTGCCGACCAGGCGCGCGACGTCGCCGATGCGCAGGCTCCCTGCGTGCGGTTGCTCGGTGCCTGGCGTCCGGCTGCTCATGAGCGCACGCTGAGCTCGTCGGCGGGGGTGGCGACGGGGGAGGGGACACCGTCGAGACCGGGCAGCATGGCCTCCTCGACGATGGCCTCCTCCCATGGCGTGACGCCGCGCTGGGCTTGCTCGGAAGCGCTTTCGTGGCGCGGGCGCATGAGACACACGGCGGTGCCGATCAGCGAGGTCCCCGCGAGCACCCACAGGGCGACGTGCATGTTGGCGATGAACGGCGCGAGCTTCTCCGCCGAGAGTCCCTGGGCGAGGCCGGAGAAGACGGCGAACAGCGTCGACTTGGGCACGGCCGAGGTGATGATGGCGAGCACGAAGGCGATCGACAGCACGGCGCCGGTGTTCTGCAGCAACGTGCGCGCGCCGGCGGCGATGCCGCGGCGGTGGGCCGGGACGACGCCCATCATCGCGGCCGTGTTGGGGCTGTTGAACATGCCCGAGCCGATGCCGACGACGAGCAGCCACAGGCCGCTCTGCCAGTAGGCGGTGTGCACGTCGAGCGTCGTCATCGCGGCCAGCGCGACGGCGCTGACGAGCATGCCGATCGCGGCCAGCGCGCGCGAGCCGTGGCGGTCGGCGTAGATGCCGGCGATCGGCGAGGCGACGAGCATGCCGAGCGCGAGCGGGATCAGCTTGATGCCGGCTTGGATCGGCGAATTGCCCTGCGCGCCCTGGTAGTAGAAGACGAACAGGAACATCAGCGCAAAGCGCGCGAGTCCGTTGATGAACGAGGCCGCGCTGGCCGCCGCGAACAGGCGGTCCTTGAAGATGTCGAGGTCGAGCATCGGCGCGCGCGAGCGGCGCTCGATCGCCACCCACAGCGGCAGCAGCACAGCGGCGACCACCAGCCCGCCGATCACCAGGCTGTCGTTCCAGCCGCTGATGCCGCCGCGCGAGACGCCGTACACCAGGCCCGTCAGCCCGATCACGAACGTCGTCGTGCCGAGCACGTCATAGCCCCGTACGGTGTCCGGTTTGGACAGCTCGCGCAGGATCAGCGCGCCCCACACGGCGCCGCCGAGCGCGAGCGGGACGTTGAACCAGAAGACCCAGTGCCAGGAGATCGCCACGAGCGCGCCTCCGAGCACCGGCCCGAGCACGAGCCCGATCGCGGCGACCATCGTGTTGGCGCCCATCGCCAGGCCGAGTTCCTCCTTGGGGAAGGCGTCGGTGACCAGCGCGGCGGCGTTGGCGAACAAGAACGCCGAGCCGATTCCCTGCAGGATCCGCCACAGGATCAGCACGGTCGCGTCGCCGGAGAAGCCGGCGCCGAGCGACGCGAAGGCGAACACGAGAAAGCCGCCCACGTAGGCGCGCTTGCGCCCGAACAGGTCGCTCAGGCGACCGGCCATCAGCACCAGCACGGTGGCGGCGATCAGATATGCGAGGATCACCCAGACGAGCGCCAGCAGGCTGGTGTGCAGCGAGCGCTCGAGGTCGGGCAGCGCGATGATCAGCGTGCCCGAGTTGGTCGCCGCGAGCAGCATGCCGAGGCTGGTGCAGGAGAGCGCCCACCACTTGTAGCTGGCGTGCCCGGCCTCGACGCCAAAGCGCGAGGCCGGTCGGGCGTCCTGGCCCTGCGGTGCGGTCGACGATGCGCTCAATGCCTGCTCCTCTGACGTCTCGCGGGTCTGCATCAAATTGACGTGAACGTAAGGATCACGGTAGCAGGCCGGGGGCGCTTTTCGAAGTCCCCGGCGGGCGCCGCCAGGGGTATCGGCGGCGCCGGCGTCGTGCTAGAACATTCCTATGAGCGAGCACAAGGTGGTCAAGTCAGAGGAGCAGTGGCGCCAGGAGCTGACGCCGGCGCAGTACGACGTGTTGCGCAGGGCCGGCACAGAGCCGCCGTTCACCGGCGAGTACGTCTACAACAAGGAGTCCGGCGACTATCGCTGCGCGGCGTGCGGCACGGCGCTGTTCGACGCCGACACGAAGTTCGAGTCGGGCACAGGCTGGCCGAGCTTCACCGAGCCGGCGGTCGCCGAGGCGGTCGAGCTGCGCCCGGACAACAGTCTCTTCATGAAGCGCACAGAGGTCATCTGCCGCACGTGCGGCGGGCACCTCGGACACGTGTTCGACGACGGTCCCGGCGAGAACGGCCAGCGTTACTGCATCAACTCGGCGGCGTTGGCGTTCCAGCCGGCGGCTGCAAGCGCGCAGGACGACGGCGAGCCCGCCGGCGCTGCGCTTCCGGCACAGCCGGACTCCGACACCCGCTAGGGTTCGCGCGATGATCATGGAGGCGCGCGCCAAGCGCCTGTCCACGCCGCTGCAATGGGGACGTCGTGAGAAGAGGGCCGTCGGCGCCCTGCTGGCCGTGCTCGCAGTTGCCGCGATCGCGCTCGGCACCTATGCGCTGACGAGCGGATCGCCGGCGCGCAAGGACTGCGTGGAAGCGATCGCTCCGAGCACGGTCGGCGCCGTGAGGATTCACGCCTGCGGCAGCAAGGCGCGGCAGGTGTGCGCGTCGGCTCACAGCTACAAGGGCATCGCCGATGCCCTCAGCGCATCCTGCAGGCGCGCTGGCCTGCCGGTCGCCAAGAGCTAGAAGCGCCCGTCCAGCGCGCTTGCAGCAGCGCGCCCGCCGCGCCTGCGCGGGCCCCGACAGCCACGCACGCAAGGCTCTCTGGAGGGCATCTATACAGGTGTCTAAACGCCCTGTTGAAGTGTTGGCCAGTCTGTCCCTAGGCGCTTTGCCCACCTGCCGTTTTCATGGTGCATTGCAATTGGCGCGCCCCGCTCGCATGCGTGCAACGGGTGGGCCACCAACCAAGTAGGAAATGGAGGCACATGTCCTGGAACGCATACCCAAGCTGGCTGGTGGCCGGCGACAACGCGTGGCAGATGACCGCGGCTACGTTCGTCGGCCTGATGAGCCTTCCGGGCCTGGCGGTCCTGTATGGCGGTGTGATGCAGAAGCGCTGGTCGGTCAACAGCATGATGCTCACGTTCGCGGCGTTCTCGATCGTGCTGGTCGCCTGGTGCTTGTGGGCGTTCAAGATGGGCTTCGGCACGCCGATCGGGAGTGGCAAAGGGTTCTTCGACACGATGTGGGGCAAGTCGGGGACGGTTCTCGGCGCCGGCACGTTGCAGGCGCAGGCGGCGATCCCATCGATCTCCGTTGGGCCGCCGTTCCATTTCCCTGAGGCGTCGCTGATCTACTTCCAGTTCGTGTTCGCCGCGATCACGCCGATCCTGATGCTGGGCTCGGTGCTCGGGCGGATCAACTTCAAGGCATGGATCCCCTTCGTGCTGTTGTGGATCACGTTCGTCTACACGATCAACGCCTTCCTCATCTGGGGCGGCGGCTACTGGGCGGCGCACGGGGCGCTGGACTACTCGGGTGGTTACGTCATCCACCTCGCGGCCGGCATCTCCGGCTTCGTGGCGGCGGCCGTGATCGGACCGAGGTTGCAACGAGATCGTGAGATCGACGCGCCGAACAACCTGTTGATGGTCGCCGTCGGCGCCGGTCTGCTGTGGCTCGGCTGGAACGGGTTCAACGGTGGAGACTCCTACTACGCGGGCGTCAACGCCTCCGTGGCAGTCGTCAACACGAACCTGTGCACGGCCGTGGCGATGCTCGTGTGGATCGCCTGGGACTACATCTTCCGTGACAAGCCGTCGCTGATCGGCTCGGTCAACGGAATGATCACCGGGCTCGTGGCGATCACCCCTGCCGCCGGCTTCGTCAACGGGTGGGGTGCGGGCGCGATCGGCATCATCGCTTCGACGATCGTCTGGATGGCGATCCGCTTCCTCAGCCGCGCGCCGGTGTTCCGCAACGTGGACGACACGTTGGGGGTGATCTATACGCACGGGATCGCCGGCCTGACGGGCGGTCTCTTGACGGGCATCTTCGCCGATCCGCACATCATCGAGTACGCGGCTTCCGGCGGCGGGGCGGGAAACCTGCCGGGATTCTCGGGGGTGGTGCACGGCAGCTGGACGCTGTTGCGCTGGCAGGCCGAGACTGCCGCGTGGGTGATCATCTTCAGCGGTATCGCAACGTTCATCCTGCTGAAGATCGTCGGCATCTTCGTGCCCTTGCGGCTCTCCGACGAAGAGCTGGAGATCGGCGATCACGCGATCCACGGCAACGAGGTCTATCCATCGGACGTTCCAACGCTCGGCGGTCCGCACGCACCGCCGGCGTGGCAGCCCGCTCCAGCGCCCTCGGGGGCGTAGGGACGGGAGGCTGAAGGCTCGAGGCGCGTCCATTCCCCGCGGACGCGCCTCGGGTCGGATACGACGGTTCGTGGCCCCGCTTCGGCGGGGTCGCGCCGTTTAACAGGACACGCGTTTGGACGGCTGCCGCGCCAGCCTCCGCGCGCAGTGCGCGGCCCGCGGTAACCGGCCGTATAACGATGGTTGCTACCGAGCCGTCCTTTGATGCTCCCTCCGCAACCTCCGTATAACCATGGTTGCTACCGGTGCGGACTTCGATGCTCTCTTCGCAACCCGCGTATAACCATGGTTGCTACCAGGCCGTCCGTCGATCCTCTCTTCACAGAGTGCGTATAACCATGGCTATACGCACTCTGTTGGCAGGAATACGGCCCCGGCGCGGATCCCTGCCTACGTGCACGCGCTGGCCGCACACCAGCAGGGTCCGGGGCGCGCGCGGGCGGCCCATCGGCGGGACGCGCGTCAGGCGGGAGTCAGCTGGAGTGCGCGAGGCCGACGGGACAGCTGACGCCGGTGCCGCCGAGACCGCAGTAGCCGTTGGGGTTCTTGGCGAGGTACTGCTGGTGATAGTCCTCGGCGTAGTAGAACGGCCCGGCCTCGGCGATCTCCGTTGTGATCTCTCCGTGGCCGGCCTGCGTGAGCGTCGCTTGGTAGGCCTCGCGCGAGGACTGCGCGGCTGCGCGCTGGGCGTCGCCGTGCCAAAGCAGCGCTGAGCGGTACTGCGTGCCGACGTCGTTGCCCTGGCGCATGCCCTGCGTTGGGTCGTGGCCCTCCCAGAAGAGCTTGAGCATGTCCTCGAAGCTCGCCTGCTTGACGTGAAAGGCGACGAGCACGACCTCGGTGTGCCCGGTGCGCCCACTGCAGACCTCCTCGTAGGTCGGGTTTGGCGTGAAGCCGCCCGCGTAGCCGGCGGCTGTCGTGTACACGCCCGGCGCCTGCCAGAAGATCCGCTCGGCGCCCCAGAAGCAGCCCATGCCGAACACTGCCGTCTCCACGCCTTCGGGGAACGGTCCCTTCAGCGGTGTGCCCAGCACCTCGTGCCTGGCCGGCAGTGGCATCTCTGTCTGTCGTCCCGGCAGAGCCGACTCGGCGTCGATCATGTTTGACTGCTTGCGTGTGAAGAGCATGAGCTCAGGCTAGATGATCGGCGGCAGTCGCAAGGCTGCTCACGGGTCGACCAAACGCGACGCAGGAGCGGCGCTGCAAGGCGCCGGCGAGCAGTTTCGGTCGGCGCCTGCGAGCCGCCGCGCCACGGTCCTAGTCCTCGGTGCTGCGCGGCGCGTAGCGGTGGTGCAGCATCAGCGCGTTGCCTTCCGGATCGGAGAAGAAGGCCATGTGGCAGACGCCCGTGTCGAAGGTGTCGCCGCGGAAGCTCACGCCGCGCTCTTCAAGCGTCTTGCGCGCCGCCTGCACGTCATCGACGTGCAGCGCGACCTCGTGGCGCATCGTGTGGTGCTCGAGACCCATCTTCTCCGCATCGATGATGCTTAGCGTCACGTTGCCGGTCTCGAACTCGGCGAAGTTACGCTCGGGCATGTACACCGAACGGCGCAGGCCGAGCTTGTCGGCGTAGAACTCGGCGGAGGCGCGCACGTCGTGCGTCGGCAGGGCGACGAAGTCGACGCCGCTGATCAGCTGCTCGGTCGATGTGCTTGAAGCGGTCATTGGCTTGCTCCCGAGTAGGTGTGGATGGTCAAGGAGTGTCCGGTGCGTGGCGCCGAGGGCGAATTGCGGGCTGACTGCGATGGTAGTCCGCCGGGCGCTGGCGGCGCCTTCGAGGGCATGTGTGCTCGCTTGGCGCCCTTCGAGGGCATGTGCGCTTACAGGCGCCTTCGACGGGCACGCGCGCTCGCCTGGACCGCGGTCGCGGGCAAACGAGTCGACGAGCCGCTGGAGATCAGCGCGAGTAGAGCGCGAAGAAGTCGCGATCGTCCGGTTCCAGATAGCGGCTTGCCGGGCGATTCATGTCCGGCAGCAGGTTTGAGGGATCGAGCGCGCCGGCGCTTCCGTAGGTGATGAAGCTGACCCAGAAGGAGTTGATGTCGAGCTCCATCGCGCGCACGGCGCCCGCGCGGATCAGCGTCTGCGCGAGGCTGCGCACCGTCTGATCGTTGCCCGCCGCATAGATCAGGTTGCCGTGCTGGTCGATTCCCACACCCGAGCGCCAGACGAGAACCGCGTTGCCGACCGTCGCTCCCCATTCCGAGCCGTTTGCGAGATTCGGGGTGGCACGCCCTTCGTTGACGATCAGCGGCAGGTTCTGGCGGGCGAATGCGACCTGCGCCGGCGCCTGAATTCCGTAGGTCCAGTTGGTCACGTCGACGCGACCGTCGGTGTAGCCGACGAGCGTCGCCTGGCCGTTGCGCATCGCCGCATAGGTGCGGCCGTTGAGCACGAAGCCGCCGTGGGAGTCGTGCAGCTTGAAGCCGCTGTTGAACGTCGCCAGCAGCCGGCTGCGTCCGGCCTGTGGCACGTCCATCGAGCCGCGCGGGATCGTCACCGAGGGCTCCACGCGCCCGGGCTGGAGAACGAGTCTCGTACGTGCCGTGTCGATCCACGCCAGCCCGGAGACAACGCGCGGATATTCCGGCTGATTTCGCAATGTCGTGAGCAGTAGCGGCGGCTGGGCTTCGAGGCCCGGCCGGCTCGCTCGCCAGACACCCTCGCCGGGGAGGGCGGGGTGCAGCAGCGGCACGACGCGCGGTGGCCTGTAGGTGCCAGCGCCCGCCAGGCCGCCGCCGGCTGCGCCGTTGGCAAGGGCCGAGCCTTGTTCGCGCTGGCCGGATCGCGTGTGCGTGCCTGCGAACCCGACGCGCGGCAGGGCGTGCAGCGTGGGGCCGCCCTTCGCCGGCGCCGTCAGCGAGTAGTAGATCGACTCGACGCGCGCGACGATCCCGGCCGCGCCGTGGTCGCGCAGCCACTCGACGCTGCGAACTCCGACCGGCGAGTTCGACGGTTCGGACATCGTGATCGTGTAGGAGAACAGGACTGGTATGAGCACGAGCGCGCCAAGCAGCGCGGCGATGCGCCGCGCCCTTCGCAGTCCGTTGGGCGATGCGCGGTCGCCGTGACCGGCCGCTGGGCGGGGGCTGGGCGCGAACTGTCGGCGCGTGGCGATACCATGTGCCATGCCAAGACTGTATGGGCCCTTGGGTTGCCCCGCGCTGTGACGCGCAATGGTGAGAGGATTTTAACTAAGGAGATTCTCACTCACGATTAGACCTCTACCGGCGTCGATTGTGCGCCTGTGTGGAATCCTGCTCGTGCCGCGGTGTTAGCGCTTCGAGCGGCCTGACATTTCTCTTAATCGGAGGTTTAACATTAATTCGCTTGATGCGGTCGCTCGCGAGGAGCAGGTGCGCCCCGGATTCGCCAACGACCGTCTTCGTGCTGGCGCTAGGCTGCCCGCCGCGCCGGCCGCCGGCCGCCGAGCGCTGCTTCGCGCCTGTCGTCCGCGGCAATGGAGCAAGAACCTGCTCGTCCTGGCGGCCCCGGCCGCGGCGGGCGCGATCGATCGTCCGGAAGTCGCCGCTCAGGTCGTTGGCGCGTTCGTCGTCCTCTGCCTGCTGTCGAGTGCGACGTACCTGGTCAACGACGTGCGCGACCGCGACCAGGATCGCCTGCACGCGCGCAAGCGATTGCGACCGATCGCCGCGGGAGAGCTGTCGCCGGCGGCAGCTCTCAGGTCCGCCGCCGTGCTGGCTCTTTTGGGGGTTGGGCTCGCGACCGCGATCGACCCAAAGCTGGGTGTGCTCGGGTGCGGATATCTCGCGTTGACCGCCAGCTACTCCGTTTGGCTGCGCAACGTGATGGTGCTTGACATCCTGGCGATCGCCGCCGGCTTCGTGTTGCGGGCGCTGGCCGGCGGGATCGCGACAGACATCTACCTGTCGCGCTGGTTCGTGATCGTCACGGCGTGCTGTGCGATCTTCCTCGTCGCGGCCAAGCGTTACGCCGAGTTGCGAAGCCGCTCCGCGGCCACGATAACGCGGGCGACGCTGGCACGGTACTCGCCCAGGGCGCTGACGCTGACGCTCGCCTCCGCGGCGCTCATCGCCAGCGTGGCGTACACCTCGTGGGCGTTCACGCGACCGTCGCATCTGCTCTGGTACGGCCTCTCGATAGCGCCGTTCGTGCTGTGGCTCGCGCGCTATGCGCGCCTCGTCCGTGCGGGGGTCGGCGAGGCGCCGGAGGAGCTCATCCTGCACGACAGAACGCTGCTCGTGCTCAGTGCGGTGTGGGCGGCGCTGTTCCTCGGAGGTGTGTATGTCGGTCACTGAGCTGCGCTCACACGCGGGGGATCGGACTGAACGGGCCTTGTGGGGGTGGGGGCGAACGGTTCACAGCCACTCGACAGTGACGCGCCCGCGCGAGGTCGAGCAGATCGCCCAGGCGCTTTCTGCGCGAGCGCGGGGGGGCGTCGGAGTGATCGCCCGGGGAGCCGGACGCAGCTATGGCGATGCGGCACTGAACGGCGGGGGGGAGGTGATCGACATGACCGGCTGGGACCGGATCCTTTCGATCGACCCCGAGCGCCGGCTGCTCACGGCGCAGGCGGGGGCGACGATCGCTCAGCTGATGGCGGCGGCCGCGCCCCACGGTCTCACGCTTCCGGTCGTCCCGGGGACGCGGCACGTGACGCTCGGCGGTGCAATCGCGAGCGACATCCACGGCAAGAACCACCACTGTGATGGCGGTCTGGCCCGCCATGTCGTCTCGTTGATGCTCTGCACACCCGCCGATGGCTGCGTCGAGGTCTCGCCCGAGGTCGATCGCGAGCTGTTCTACGCGACGCTCGGCGGCATGGGGCTGACGGGAGTCGTGGTGGAGGCGACGCTGGCGCTCGAGCCGTTGGATTCCTCGTGGTTCGCGGTCGACGTCGACCGCACCGACGGATTGGAGCAGACGCTCGCGCTGATGGCCGGCGAGGAAAGCCACCGCTACTCCGTCGCATGGCTCGATCTGCTCGCCGAGGGGAGCAAGCTCGGAAGGGCGGTCGTCACGCGCGCGGATCGACTGCCGCAAGAGCGCGTCCGCAGCCGACCGCGAATGCGCCGCGATCACCGTGCGGCGCTCTTGCGAAAGCCCATCCTGGAGGTCCCACGCGGCTTCCCCGGCGCCCTGCTGCAACGCTCGGGCGTGCGCGCGTTCAATGCCGTGCGCTGGAGTGCGACGCCGCGCAGTGAGCGACAACGGCCGATGCCTCTGGCGCCCTTCCTCTTCCCCTTGGACGGGCTGGGGGAGTGGAATCGGCTCTATGGCGCGGCAGGTCTCATCCAGTATCAATTCGTGGTTCCGGCGGGGCAGGAGGCGACGCTCGTGACTTGCTTTGAGGTGATGCAAAGGCGGGCCTTGCCGATCTACCTGGCGGTCTTCAAGCGCTTCGGAGACGCCTTCGGCGGACCGCTGTCATTTCCACTGGCGGGGTGGACGCTCGCCGTCGATCTGCCCGCGAGGGTGCCCGCGCTCGACGCGGCGCTCAGCGAGCTCGACGAGCTGGTCGCCGGATGCGGCGGTCGCGTTTACCTGACCAAGGATGTTCGCCTGCGGCGTGAGATCCTGCCTGCGATGTACCCGCAGCTTGGCTGCTTTGAGGAGGTTCGACGCCGTGTCGATCCCGAGGGGATGATGCGCTCCGATCTCGCGCGTCGATTGGGCCTGTGCGGGGCCGCTGCGTGAGCTCTGAGCACCCGCGGTCTGCGGGGCGACGGGTAATCGTGGCCGGTGGCTCCTCGGAGATCGCGCTGGCGATCGTGCGCAAGCTGCAGAGCAGGGCGCCGCGCGAGGTTGTGCTCCTCGGCCGCAGCACCGATGCGCTCGCTCGGGCCGCGGATGGGCTCCAGACGGCCGGCGCTCCGCGCGCGACCGTGCTCGAGGTCGACGCTCGGCGCACCGGCGATCACGCCGACGTCGTCGACGAGGCGGTCAGGCGACTCGGCGGTGTCGACATTGCGATCGTCGCCGTCGGCGTCCTCGGGGAGCGTGGTGGCATGCCCTCCGACATGGATGCGGCGATCGAGCTTCTCCAGGTCAACCTCGTCGGCGCCGGATCGCTCCTGCTGCAGCTTGCTCGAGCACTGCGCGATGGCGGCGGAGGCACGCTCGTCGTGCTGTCCTCGGTCGCGGCCGAGCGCCCGCGTCGCAGCAACGTGCTCTACGGCGCGTCGAAGGCCGGTCTGGACGCGCTCGCGCAGGGCCTCGCCGACGCGCTAGGACCGGAGCACGTGCACGTGCTGGTCGTGCGCCCTGGCTTTGTGCACACGCGCATGACGCGTGGGCTCAAGCCGGCGCCGCTGTCCACCGACGCGCAGTCGGTGGCAGACGTCGTGGTCGACGGGTTGGATCGCGGGGCCACGACCGTGTGGGCGCCCAAGCAGCTGCGTTGGCTGATGCTGATCGTCAAGGCGCTGCCACGTCGCCTGTTTCGCAGGATGAAGACGTGAGCGCGATCGAAAACGGACATGACATGGCTCGACTGCGTGAGCGTCGCCGACGGGCGCGACGTCGTCGTCGACTGGCTCGCCTGGACGCCACCCTGGCGGTGACGGGCGCGATCGTGGTGCTGCTGGCGACGCCCGGATTGGCGATCGCCGCCCTCGTTGCGCTGATCCTGCTCGCCGTGTGCGTCGCGTCACTCGTGTGGGAGCGCGTAATGGCCTGGCGCGTGGCTCGCGAGGATCGTCAAGCTTATGCGCGGGGAACGAGCGAGTCCCGGCGACGCTAGCGTGGCTCGAGCACGAACACGGCGATCTCGCGTGAGGTGTTCGCGTCGTAGGAGTCAAAGCCCTCGTACAGCTCGTTGACCTTCTCCCACAACCGCGCGCGCTCCTCGCCCTCGGCCACGCGAGCACGTACAGAGCGGCGTTTGCCACGGACGTCCACCTCCGCGTCCGGATTGGCCTGCAGGTTGAACGACCACGCCGGGGCGCGCTTATTGCCGGCGTTCGAGCCGACTACGACGAGCCGCTCACCATCGACCAGATAGAGCACGGGCGCTGTGCGCTGCTGCCCGGAGCGCCGGCCGGTGGAGGTGAGCAGCAGCACCGGAGCGGTGCCGACCTTTCCCATCAACCGCCCGCGGCTGAGCCGGTACAGCGGGACGTTCAGTTTGCCGGTCGCCTTCAACCACGAGTCGGGCATCGCCATCGACATGCGTGCGTTGGCGCGGTTGCTGAGCACGCCGCAAGTATGTCACCGGGGCGTCCGCTGGAGCACGCTCGCCGGCTGTAGGATCGCCGGCATGAGCGATCAGCCGGTGGTGCTCTACGAGGTCGCCGATCGCGTCGCGCGGATCACGCTCAACCGCCCGCAGCGCGGCAACGGGATCACGCCGGCGCTGATCGCCGCGCTGACTGACTGTGTACGCCGCGCCGACCTCGATCCGGCCGTGCACGTGATGCTGCTCAGCGGCGCTGGGCCGGGCTTCTGCGGCGGCTATGACCTGGTGGAGAGCGCCGAGGGCATGGGAGAAGCGACGGCAGGCGACACGACGACCGAGCCGGACGGCGCCGAGGTGCCCGAGCCGGACAGCGCGAAGGCGCCGGCCGGGTCACCGCTGGATCCGGCCGTGATGGCCGCCAACCACGATCCGCGCGGCACGTGGGACCCGATGCTCGACTACGCGATGATGAGCCGCAACGCACAGGGCTTCATGAGCCTTTTCGGCTGCGGCAAGCCGGTCGTGTGCAGGGTGCACGGCTTCTGCGTCGCCGGCGGCACCGACATGGCGCTGTGCTCGGACCTGCTCGTGATCGCTCAGGACGCGAAGATCGGCTACCCGCCGGCGCGCGTGTGGGGATCGCCGACGACCGCGCTGTGGGCGCACCGCATCGGCGTGCAACGCGCCAAGCGGCTGCTGTTCACCGGCGACTCGCTGTCCGGCCGCGAGGCCGTCGAGTGGGGCTTGGCGATCGAGGCGCCGCCGCCCGAGCAGCTCGACGAGCGCACGGAGATCCTGCTGGAGAGGATCGCGCGCATGCCGGTCAATCAGCTGATGATGATGAAGCTGCTCGTCAACCAGACGCTGTACTCGCAGGGGCTGCACGCCAGCCAGCTGCTCGGCACGGTGTTCGACGGCATCGCCCGGCACACGGCCGAGGGCTACGCCTTCCAGCGCAGCGCCGCCGAGCGCGGCTTTCGCGAGGCTGTGCGCGAGCGCGACGAGCCGTTCGGCGACGCCGGCCGCTCGACCTTCAAGGGGTAGCCGGCGGCGCCGGCGCTCGCCGACACGCCGAGACCCGGCCGAGCGCGGCGGGTGAAGCGTCGGGCGCGATGAACGCGCCCCCTCCGCGAAGGCTAGAATGCGCGAGTCGCGCGGATGTAGCTCAGCTGGCTAGAGCGTCGCCTTGCCATGGCGAAGGTCGAGGGTTCGAATCCCTTCATCCGCTTCATCGAAAGCCCCGGAGATCCGGGGCTTTCGTGCGTTCTGGGCTCGAATGGGTGCGCTCGCATCTGTGCTGGGTACCACGTGTGGGTACCAAGCTGCTGCGTGTGTCGGCCGCACACCGGTACGGGGCTCTGGGTGCGGAGGTCGCATCTACAGCTGGAGTTCGTCCATCAGACACGCAGCGCGTGAGGGGAAGACCAGATCGCCGGAGATGTGGATCAGGCCGCTCGCATGATCCGTCCGGTCTTCCGCGGAAGGTGCCGTGGATGAGCAAGCGGGGGAAAAGCTCGCAGGCCGCACGTCAATCGCGGATGCCGTCCGGGCCATGGTCGGTGCGCTTTCATCCGATCGCGCGAGCCGAGGCGGACGCGGTGCCCACGCAAGAGCGCAAGGCGATCGACAACGCCGTCGACAAGCTGGCCTCGCTTGGCCCGACGCTCCCGTTCCCGCACTCCAGCAAGGTCATGGGAGATCCGGGCGGCTCGCTGCGTGAGCTGCGCCCCCGCGCTGGGCGCAGCTCGTGGCGGTGCATCTATGAACGGATCGGCGACGTGTTCGTGATCGGCGCCGTCGGTCCCGAGGCTCAGAGGGACAAGACTGGGTTCGATCGCGCGGTCAGTGCGGCGAAGGCGCGACTCGCCGAGGTCGAGCAGTGACGAGCTGTTGAGCTATCACAAGTTTGATATATTAGCTCGGCATGAAGCTCTCTGATCTCCCCACCCACGAGGAAGTCCTCGCCGACCATCTTGATGCTGATCCCGAGTACCGCAGGGAATGGGAGCGCACCGCGCTTGCTCGTGCGGTCGCCGTGAAGGTGATCGCCTACCGCGCAGAGCATGACCTCAGTCAGACCGCGCTGGCCAAGCGCCTGAAGATGAGCCAGCCGGCCGTCGCACGGCTGGAGAGTGGGGAGCACAATCCGACGTTCCCGATGCTCCTGCGCATCTCTGACGCGCTTGGGGTCGAGCTGGCGATCGACATCACGCCGAGCGGACATGAGCCGCAGCTGATTGGCAGTCGGGCGCGCCGTAATGCTTTGGAGTCCTTCGAGGGCAACGGCTACGCGGTGGTCGTCGCCGCCACGTGAGCATATTCTCCTGATCCCGGCCCGAGTCCTTCAGCGGCCGGATTTTGCCGCTGAGCGCTCCTGACGGGGCGCTGAGGCAGATGGGGTCGCAGGTTCAAATCCTGTCTCCCCGATTCCTTACCGAACCGCGAACACAAGCGAACACGGGCGAAAACCCCCGAAAACGCTGAGCCTCGCGGGACGCTGTTCGCGCGTGTTCGTGG
>JADGPP010000123.1 GCA_017882375.1 Solirubrobacteraceae bacterium
AAGCGCGGAAAGAAGCCGCTGAGCCTCTGGCGCAGCTCGATCGTCACGCTGGTGCTGTCGCCGTCGTCGTGCAGCGTCAGATGCGTCTCAGACGAGCTGAGCACGCGCGCGAACGGCGTCCCCTCCAGCTGCTGCTGCCACGTCAGCGTGTGCGTCTGGGGATCGGTGCGCACGAGCAGGAAGTCCGCGCGCACCGCTTTGCCCTTCGCCGTCCTCATCAGCTCGGTGAAGGCGCCCTCGGCGACGTCCTCGACGCGCTCCACCCGCGGCCACCAGCGCGGCAGGTGATGCGGGTCGCAGACGAGCTCCCACAGCTCCTGCACCGGCGCGGCGATCATGCGACTGCGGCGTGCGGTCGGCACGGGAGCCAGCCTAGGACTCGTAGCTGATCAGCGCGTGCATCTGGCGCGGCGCCAGGCGCTCGCGCCCGCTCAGGAACGCCAGCTCGATCAGAAACCCGCAGCCGACGACCTCTCCTCCCAGCTGCTCGACCAGCTCGCACAGCGCCTCCGCCGTTCCGCCCGTGGCCAGCAGGTCGTCGTGCACGAGCACGCGGGCGCCGCCGCGCACGGCGTCGGTGTGCAGCTCCAGCTGATTGGCGCCGTACTCCAGCTCGTACTCCGCGCTGATCGTCTCGTAGGGCAGCTTGCCCGGCTTGCGCGCGAGCACGAAGCCGGCCCCCAGCTCCAGCGCGAGCGCCGGCCCGAGCAGAAAGCCGCGCGCCTCGGCGGCGATCACGCAGTCGACGGCGAGCGGGCGCGCGAGCTCGGCGAGCGCGCGCACGGCCGCCGTGAGGGCCAGCGGGTCGGCGAGCAGCGGTGTGATGTCCTTGAAGGCGATTCCCGGCCGCGGGAAGTCGGGGATCTCGCGGACCAGCGCACGCAGGCTCTGGTCCAGCTCGACGCTCATCAGCGGACGATCTTGCGCAGGTCGCGAACCAGCAGCAGGTGCTTGAGGTGCGTCGCCACCGCCGCGAGATTCTCCAGCGCCTCCACCGCCTCCTTGCGCCGCTCGGGATTGCGCGAGCGCAGGGCCGGCGCGAGGATCTGCTGCAGCAGGCTGGCCTCGCGGTCGGCCGAGGAGCGAAACACGCGCAGGTTGCGCCCACCGACGCCGTAGCGCGCGAGCTCGGCAACCGCCGCAACGATCTCGCGCTCGGTCTCGTCGAAGTAGCGCACGCCGCCGCGCATCTCGCCCTTGACCACGCCGAACTCTTCCAGCTCGCGCACGAGCTTGGCCTCGGCCTTGGTGTCCTCGAGCACGTCCTCCAGCGAGTACAGCGCGCCCGTCACCTCGCCGACGCTCATGCTCGCACGCCACGCGCGCATCCCCTCGCGCGGGGGACGACCGGGCGCCGGCGTCGCCTCGTCGGAGCGACCCGCCGCGAGCTCCTGGCGAATCACGCGCAGCGGCAGGAACTCGTCGCGCTGCATGCGCAGGATCGTGCGCAGGCGCGCCACGTCGCCCTGCCCGTACAGCCGGTAGCCGCCCGGCGTGCGGCGCGGCGTCAGCAGCTTCTGGTCCTCCAGATAGCGGATCTTGGAGATCGAGATGTCTGGGAACTCCTGCGCGAGCGCCTTGCACACCGCGCCGATCGTCAGCGACTTCTGCCGCGCGGTGGCGTCGCCGCCCTCGCGTGCGGCCCGCGAGCGTCCGCCTGCGGCCTCGGCGAGCTGCTCGACGTCAAGCTCGTCCGCCCCGGCCTGTGGCGCCTTCGCAGCCATCAGCGCGCGTGGAAGGTCAGCTTGTACTTGCCGATCTGCATCTCGTCGCCCTCCTCCAGGCGGTGAGACTCGATCCGCGAGCGGTTGACGTACGTGCCATTGAGCGATCCCATGTCATCCAGGTACCACTGGTCGCCGCGGCGGATCAGCAGCGCATGGTCGCGCGAGACGGTCACGTCGTCCAGAAACACCTCGGCGTCGGGGCGCCGGCCGATGCTCGTGCGCTCGCGATCCACGGCGAATCTCTCGCCGACGCGACCGCCGCCCGCGCGGATCACCAGCGCCGGGCCGCGCGCGGTGAAGTCCTCGAGCTCGACCGGCACAAGCTCGCCCGCCTCGTCGATGCGGTAGGTCGCCGTGACCGGCTCGCCGGCCGCCTCGGCGCGCGCGAGCAGCGATCCGCAGCGCTGGCAGTAGTTGGCTCCCTCGACGTTGACGAAGCCGCACTCGGTGCAGTGCAGGGCCATGCTTGCGGCTACAGGCCCCGCGCGCCCGCGGGGCTCGCGCAGAGAGGACCGGCGGGGCTCACGACGGGCCGTCCTGGGACTCGGACTCGGGCTGGCGATGAGCGAGGATGTCCGTCAGCTGCTTTACGTCGTCGCCGGTGATCAACACCTCGCCGCCGTCGTGCTTCTTGCGCAGGCGGTTGACCAGCTCGGCGCGCAGGATGTCGATCTTGCCGTGCAAGATGCGCCGCGTGTAGGAGATCTCGGTCTCTTCCTCGGTCAGTTGGCGGATGACGTCTTTGAGTTCGACGTCCGTCAGCGAGCCGAGATCGGGGAACGTCTCGTCCATCGTGAGCTCTTCTCCTCGTGCGGGCTTGCGCCGGCCCTGCACGAGACGTTCCGTGCGGCCGGCAGGGACGCCGAGTATAGACCAAAAGGTCAGGCTGAGCTTGAGGCTGTGGGCGCTGCGCCGCGGAGTTCGCGCAGGCCGTCGCGCAGGTACAACCCGGTCGCGACGAACGCGAGCGCCAGGCCGACGTACAGCATCACTTCGCCGACGTCTTCCAGGCCGGCCAGTGCGAAGAAGAACGAGCCCATCACCGGCGCCACCGCCAGTCGGCCCGGCCAGTTGATGCGCAGCTCCACGCCGTGTCGCAGGCCGTAGCGCCCGAGCACCAGCACCAGCAGCTCGCGCGCCGCGAGGATCGCCAGCGCCCAGCGCGGCAGCAGCGCAAAGCGCCAGCAGACCACGGCGCCCGAGACGACCAGCAGGCGGTCGGTGACCGGGTCCATCAGCGCGCCCAGGCGGCTGTACTGACGCGTCACGCGCGCGGCGATGCCGTCGGCGTAGTCGCCCCAGCCGATCACCGCGAACAGCGTCGCCGCGAGGGCGCTGTTGCCGTCGCCGCTGGACAGGGCAACGACCAGGAAGACGGGGATCAGCGCGAGCCGCGTGAAGCCGATCGCGTTGGGGATCGTCCACGGCCGCAGCGGGCTGCCGCTCTGCGTCGCCGCCGGCGGCGGGCCCGAGCGGTCCAAGCCGAACAGGCGCGCGATGGTCAGGCGCCGCCGCGCGCCGGCCGCGCCAGGTGGTCTCCGGGGCTCCGGCTCGCCTACGGGAGGCTCTGCCACAGCTCGTCCACCGCCGCCAGCAGCGCGTTCGGATCGCCGCCGAGCGCGATCGCCGGCGCGTCCTCGCGGCCACGGCGGCGCTGCACCTCGATCTCACCCGACTGAAGCGAGCGCCGCCCCACGGTCAGGCGCAGCGGACAGCCGAGTAGCTCGGCGTCGGCGAACTTCTCGCCCGGCCCGAGATCGCGGTCGTCGTAGAGCACCTCCACGCCTGCCTCTCGCAGCGTCGCGTACAGCTCGTCGGCGGCGGCGCGCTCGGGGGTGCCGGGCTTTCCCAGGGCGACGAGGTGCACGGCGAAGGGCGCCAGCGAGCGAGGCCAGGAGATCCCGTGCTCGTCGGCGAACTGCTCGACCGCCGCCGCGACGATACGCGCCGGGCCGATGCCGTAGGAGCCCATCCACACCGCATGCTCAGCGCCGTTCTCGTCGAGATACGAAGCTCCCAGCGGCTCGGAGTAGCGTGTGCCGAGCTTGAAGATGTTGCCAACCTCGATCGCCGGCTCGATCCTCAGCTCCTGGCCGCGCAGCGTGTAGCCCTCGCCGGCCTGCTGCACGTCGGGGTCCTTCAAGGCGACCTCGACGTTGGCCGCATAGCCGTCGGCCAGAGCCACCTGATCCTCGCCGGCCGGGCACGGGGCCATGTACTCGTGCGCCCCCAGCCCGCCCATCATCCCGACATCGGACTCGACGCGGTAGAAGCGCAGGCCCGTGCGCTGCATTATCCGGTCATATGCACCGACGTGCAGCTCGTAGCGCTCCTCCAGGCCCGCCTGGTCGCGGTCGAAGGTGTAGGAGTCCTTCATGATGAACTCGCGCGTGCGCAGCACACCCGCGCGCGGGCGCGGCTCGTCGCGCTCCTTGACCTGGAAGTGGTAGAGAATCAGCGGCAGGTCGCGGTAGGAGCGCACGAGCTGGGCGACGTGAAAGGTGACCGCCTCCTCGTGGGTCATCGCGAGCACCAGCTCCGAGCCCTTGCGATCGGTCAGCTTGAACAGCTCATCGATCTCCAGGCGGCCGGTCTTGCGCCACGGCTCGGCCGGCTGCAGCACCGGCATCAGCATCTCCTGGCCGCCGATCACGTCCATTTCCTCGCGGATGATCGCCACCGCGCGCTGGTGAACGCGCCAGCCGGCCGGTAGCCAGCTCCACATTCCGGCGCCCATCTGGCGAATCAGCCCGGCGCGCACCATCAGCTTGTGCGAGATCGCCTCCGCGTCGGCCGGCGGCTGCTTCTCGGTGGGCAGGAGGTATTCGGAGAGACGCGTCATCGCTCTGTCGCAACGGTGCGGCGCGCCCGCGCGATCGTCGAGCGTATACGCCCGCGCCACCTCGCGCCGCGCCGCGCAGCTCCGGCTCCGCCGCTCCCCGTCGAGAGCCGATCGGCGCCTTTGATAGAACAGCGATCAACCAGCGAATTTCGACGGACACACGACAAGGAGCCCCCGACATGGCCTACTCCGTTCCACTGCTTCCCTACGCATACGACGCGCTCGAGCCGCACATCGACAAGGCGACGATGGAATTCCATCACGACAAGCATCACCAGGCCTACGTCGACAAGGCCAACGCTGCGCTGGAGGGAACCGAGTGGGCCGACAAGCCCGTGGAGGAGGTCCTGCAGAACCTGGACAGTCTCGGCGACAAGAAGGGGCCGGTGAAAAATAACGGCGGCGGCCACTACAACCACTCGCTGTTCTGGGAGAACATGAGCCCGGACGGCGGTGGCGAGCCCGGCGGTGACCTCGCGGCGGCGATCGACTCGGCTTTCGGCTCCTTCTCGGACTTCCAGGCCAAGCTGAAGGAAACCGGCGTCAACCAGTTCGGCTCGGGCTGGTCGTGGCTGGTGCACGACGGCTCGGGTCTGGCGATCGTTCCCAGCGCCAACCAGGACAGCCCGATCTCCGACTCAAAGACGCCGCTGCTCGGCGTCGACGTGTGGGAGCACGCCTACTACCTGAAGTACCAGAACAGGCGCCCGGACTACATCGACGCGTGGTGGAACGTCGTCAACTGGGACAAGGTCGCACAGCGCTTCGCCGCGGCCGGCTGAGCCCGGCCACCCCCGCTCGAATCTGCGCGGGTCGGCGTGACCGGCCCGCGCCGCGTCAGCTGCGGCTGAAGCGGCGCCCGGCGACTGGCGAGACGGCCTCGTCGAGCACCGTCGCAACCGGCTCCTCGGCGTCGCCGTCGAGCATCGACTCGAGCACCGCGTCGGCGCTCGCGTCGTTCTCCGCGGCGGCTGCTTCGAGCATCGCGATGCGCTCGGGCGTCATCGCGGTCTCGTCCTCGTTCTCGGCCAGCCAGCGGCGCGCCTCGGCGGCGGCGGCCTCGTCGCGCTGGACGGTCTTGCCGGCGGCGTAGTAGCGGTCGATCTCCTTGAACAGCTCGTCGACGAGCTGCTCGGTGGGCACCTTCTTCAGCGGCTCGCCCTTGGAGTAGATCATCCCCATGTCTTTGGCGCCGGTGATGCCGAAGTCGGCGTGGCGCGCCTCGCCGATGCCATTGACCGCGCAGCCCAGCACCGAGACCTCGATCGGGTCCTCGTAGGCTTCCAGGCGGCGCTCGACCTCGACGACGACGCTGTCCATGTCGAACTGCAGCCGGCCGCACGTCGGGCAGGCGATCAGGTCCGGGCCGCGCTCGCGCAGCTTCAGCGCCTTGAGGATCTCCCAAGCGACCTTGACCTCCTCCTCGGCGTGGAACGTCGACAAGGAGATGCGGATCGTGTCGCCGATCCCGTCGGCCAGCAGCGTGCCGAGGCCGACGGCCGACTTCAGCGAGCCCGACCACTTCGTGCCGGCCTCGGTGACGCCGAGGTGCAGCGGATATGGAATCCGCGCGGAGAGCATCCGGTTGGAGGCGATCGTGTTGGGCACCGAAGTCGACTTCATCGACACCTTGAAGTTCGTGAAGTCCAGGCGCTCCATCAGCTGGACGGTCTCGATCGCCGCGGTGACGAGCGCCTCGATCGGGTTCTCGTACTCCAGCTCGCGCAGGTGCTTGGGCAGCGAGCCGGAGTTGACGCCGACGCGCAACGGCGTCCCGCGCAGCTTGGCCAGCTCGATCACCTCGGCGACCTTCTCCGGGCCGCCGATGTTGCCGGGGTTCAGCCGCACGCAGTGCGCGCCCGCCTCGATCGCCTTCAGCGCCAGCGTGTGGTTGAAGTGGATGTCGGCGATGATCGGGATCGGCGACTGCGCGACGATGCTCTTCAGCGCCTCCGCATCCTGCTCGCGCGGCACCGCCACGCGCACGATGTCCGCGCCTGCGTCGGCAACCGTGCGAATTTGGTCCATTGTCGGACCGATGTTGGCCGTCTCGGTCTTCGTCATCGTCTGCACGGCCACGGGCGCGCCACCGCCGATCGGGACCGAGCCGACGTGAATCTGTCGTTTTGAGGACATGCCCTCATTCTACGTCGAGCGAGCCTTCGCGCCGGGAAGCGTGCGGGGATAAACCCAACGTAACCTGCATGCATGCCCCTCTCCCCCGAAGTCTATGCCACCGCCCGTGGTCCGCTCGCCCGTTTGGCCTCCCCCCTGGCCGCTCGCGCCCGCGCCAAGCGCCATGCGCGTTTCTTCGCGCTCACGCGTTTGTCGGCGGGCGCGCGGGTGCTCGACGTCGGCTGCGGACGGATCGGCCTGCGCGCGCTCGAGCCCGAGCTGGACATCACTGGCGTGGACCTCGTCGCGCGCCCGGACTACCCGGGGCCATTCGTGCAGGCCGACGAGCC
>JADGPP010000124.1 GCA_017882375.1 Solirubrobacteraceae bacterium
TTGCGCAGCTTGCGGATCTCCTCGCGCTCCTGGCTGCTCAGCAGATCGCCACGCTTGGCGCTATCGGCTTCAGCCTGGCGCACGCTCTTGCGCAGCGTCCTTTGCGTGGACAGCGAGCGACGCCGCACGCCAGGGTCGGTTCGGTCTCGGAATGTCCGTCCAACAAGAGGTTGGCGGCGACGAGTGGCCCAGTCAGGACGACGCGTCGGCCGGCCCCGAGTGGCAAACCATGCGTGGCACGCAGCGGTTCCGGCGGGAGACGGTCATCACGACCTACACAGTGATCGGGCCGAGCCTGCGGCTCGAGAACTACCCACTCGATAGGTTCGGGCCGTGGATCGACGAAGTCAGGACCCTTGCGTAGAGCACTTCTGCCAGTGCCCGTGAGAAAGCGAACTGTCCTGAGGGGGAGCGTGGCCGGGCGGAGCGATACGCGACAGCCCGCGAAGCCGGCTCCGGGAGCAACAGAGGCTGAACTGGGCGCCGCTACTCGCTCAGGCGCGGCCCGCGGGCAGCCCGGCGTGGCGAAGCAGTCGGGCAGCGGCGTAGTACCCGGCCTGTAGCGCGGTGAGCCGGTCCGGAGGGCCGCCCTCAGCGACTGGGTCGCCGTAGCGGGCTTCCAGCCACGGCCGCTGCGTCTCGGTCATCTTCTTCGCGACTTCCTCGTGCCCAGGAGGCTCGTCACGGCGCTTCGAGTTCAGCAGGTACCCGAGATGGTTTGCAGCCTGGACCCGCTGGGTCATCGCCGGGATCTTCCCGTCCTTGTTGCAGAACCGGGTGAGGATCGTCTTGATGATCGAGGTGTGATCGAAATGGACATCCTTCCCGAGCAGCTTCGTCGAGGTTGATTTCGCTTCGCAATACGGTGAGACTAGAAGCGCTGGGATCCGGACGCCGAGCCGCCGGAACTCCGGACTCTCATCCTCGGCCGTGGGGGGCGGAACGTGGTCGTAGAAGCCGCCATGCTCGTCGTACATGATCACGAGCAGCGTCTTGTCCCGCGCATCGCTCGTTCGTAGCGCATGAAAGACGCGGAGGACCAGGTTCTGGCCAGCGGCAAGATCGCTCGGCGGGTGGTCGTCGTTGGAGTTCGGGCCGAGGACTTTCAGGTCCTTGAACCGGGGGTCGATCCAAGAGACGCTCGGGAGCTGGTTGTTAGCTGCGTCGTCGAGGAAGGAGAGGCCCTCCTCGAGGGCCTCTCCGACTGCCTGTTCTTGGATGCTGAGGCTGCGCTGGTCGACGAAGGCGAAATGCTCGTGGCGCTCGAGCCTGTATTCCGGGTCGGCCAGCCGGAGTGTCGCCGGGTCAAACGAGTACCAGCGCCAGCTCACGTCGTGCTCGTCCAAGTGCCGGACGAAGCTCGGGAGCCCGTAGATCGGCGGGTCGATGTCATCACGACTACCCGCCGACTGCCCGGTCAGCGCATACAGCCGGTTCGGCCAGGTCGCGCCCGGCACCGAGCTGAACCACCGGTCGACCACGCAATACGCTTCCGCGAGGTGGTCATAGACCGGTAGCTGCTCACCGTCGTAGTAGCCCATCACCAGACCGGGATCGGGCGCGGCCTCGTCCAGGTTCGCGGACCGCTCCGAGGAGACCTTCGCGAAGTTCTTGACGAACCCGCTGCCGCCGTCGGATAGTTGTTCGTCGACCGAGGCGCCGGAATGGTCCGGGTCTTCGGTCTCGTCCTTGAACTTCTCAGCCGTCAACCGGTGGATCGGATAACGGTCGCTACCAAGCTTGTTGAAGTCTTGGTCGGGTCCGTGGAGACCGTCGACGTCCTCGCGGTCTTTGCCGCCGAGCTCTGCCGGCAGCGACAGGTAGCCGAGCATGTGATCAAACGAGCGGTTCTCGAGCATCACCACAACGATGTGCTCGATCGGCCCCAGCCGCCCGGCCTCCTCGTCCGACGGTGCGTCCACCGTGCCCGCCGGGGTCGGCGGGACCGGCTCTGCGACCAGCTCGATCGCCTTCTCCCAACTGCCGCCGATCACCCTTCCGGCCTCCCTCAGCGCGGCACGCTCAAGATCGCCCCATAGCCTGCCCATCAGTGCCCTCCCGTCGTTGCCGTCGGCCGTTCACCGCGAGTGTCGCCCATCGCGTCCGGCTAGGTCAAGGAGAGCAGAGATCCGAGCGGCATCGATCTCCGCTTATACCGAGAATTCGGATCATTGACATCGACGCCGACGTCGGTTAGAGCTACCGCAGTCGCGCCCCGCAACCCACGAGCAAAGAGGTCGTTCCGATGCCAGAGGCCAGGCAGCACACCCAAACCCCACAGCAGCCACCACCAAGTAGGGGCGCAGCCGAACAAGCCGAGAAGGACGCCAAGGAAACGGGCGAAGCCTTCTTCAATGAACTCACCAAAGGCATCACCGCCGCAGAACCAGCCGGAGACCCAGAAGTGATAGTCGCCTTCACGCTCGGCTGGCAGATGTCAGAGCTCTACAAACCAGGCACTTGGCGCAGCCGGGACGCCAAACCCGAAGACGACCTTCCCGGTCTCGGGCATCTCGGCGGCAAAGAACGCGCCCAACTCGGACTGAAGCAGATCGAAGTCGGCCTCAAGACACTCGAAGCGAAGATCAAGGACAGCGGGCTGGCGGTCCCCACTGTCACCGCCGCGGCAACAGCGCTCCCCACCAAAATCCCTGACGTGGCCTACGAAAAAGCGATCTTCGAGCTACACGTCAACCTTCTCACGACCCTCACAGCAGCGCACTTCAAGATCGGTAAGGCTTACGGCCTCGGCCGCGCGCTCGCCGACACAACACGCCTGCCAAGCGATCTCGCCGCGCTCAAGAAAGAGCTCAAGGGCCCACGGATCGCCAACCTAACCGCCTGGCTCTCAGACCTCACAAGCCTCTTCCCGCCGCACGCCGGACATGTCGTACACGACTCCATTGAAGCGTGGCGAGATTGGGCCGCCGGCGCAACCACAGACCCCGAAAACAAGGCGATCCCACTCCTACGCCGCCAAGGACAACGGTGGCGCTCCCTGCTCTCAGGCGAGAAGAACGCGGCCGACGCACTCAGCATCAAGGACTACGTCGATGCAGGCGAGCTGACCATCACCCAAACCGGGAAGCTCGCCCGAGAATTCATTGAGAAATACAAACGCCCGCTCGGCCTAGCCGCCTTTGTGTTCTGTCTCGGACTCGGCCTAGTGATCTGGGACCCGACCGGCGGAAGCCTCGCCGGCGGCCTCGCAACCATCGTCGCCAGCCTCGGCCTCACCTGGAAGGGCATCGGCGCATCCCTTGGCACCACCGCAGCCAAAATCGAGCGGCCCATTTGGCAAGGAGCTCTTGACACCCAGATCACAACTTCCCTCGGGCTCATCCCCGGAACCACACCCGCCAAGAAATACGTCACGCCGACCCCGAAGGCGCCGCCGATACCAACCGATAACGAGGCGTCGACGGCTACGGCCGCCGACTGATCTGGCACTGGCAAGCAGGTCGGGTGGTCCGAGCCGGTGGCCCCGATTAGAAGCTGGTTGGTTGTTGCGACTGCGGACGGAATGGCCGCGTGCTTTGAGTTTCCGATTATCGCCCAGAGTCAGCGCGGTAAGCCCGCGCGGACCCTGGGAGGCGACTCAGATGTCCAGTGTGGCCGCGATGGCCTTGATTCATGCGCGGACCCGGCGCGTTGGGAGCGCCGGGGATTTGGACCGCAAACGGACCGCAAATCGTCGAAAAATGGCTTAGCAAAGCCAACTTGAACCCTTCTCCCCGACCATTTGCTTGAAGGTCGAACCACCCCGGCTCCTGGTCAGGAGCTGGGGTGGCGCGGCTCGGCGCAAGTAGCGCGCGGGTCCGGCGCCTGATCGAGGCGCTGACGGCGGTCCGGCGCTAAGCGCGTTCGCATTCAGCGCGAGGTCGTCCGGCGACGGCAGCAGATCCGCTCGACACGCCACACGGCCCGGATCGCGCCGGGCGTGCGGTCCGGCCGACTCCATGAGGCGCCCAAGAAGGCGATCCCGGCTCGGGTTGCAGGTCGCCCCGATATCGCGGCGAAGCCGACGGTGTGTGGCTCGGGTTCTGGGAGACGGTGTTGCGATGCCCCTGGGAATACTCCAGGCTGCTCGTGTGGTACGGCGCGACTTTGGGCATCGGCCCCTCTCTTGTGCTAGGCCCCTGCTCGTCGCAGCGCCCTGCCAAGGCTCCACGGCTACGGATCGCTGAGCGACCGTACGCTCTTATATATGCAGACGCGTCGACGCGCCACCCCCCAGACCATTTGCGCAGGCCAGCGCGAGCAGGCAGCCGCCGGGCTGAGGCCGCCGCGCTGGCACGACCTGCGCCACACGTTCGGCACGGCGATGGCGGCGGCGGGCGTGCCGATGCGCACCCTCCAGGAGTGGATGGGACACCGCGACATCGAGACGACGCAGCTCTACGCGGACTACGCGCCGCGCTCCCGCGACGCCGAGCTGGTCGCCGCTGCGTTCAGCCGAGACGACAACCTCGTGGGAAGTGGACTGTCGCGAAGGCGTAGCCTCTACGCATGAGCACTGACATCGCGAAGCTCACTCGTCGTGTAGCGGCCCTTGAAGACGCCGTGTCCGTCCTGGTGAGTCACCTTGAAGTAGAGGACAAGGTCGCGGACGATCGGCTCGGGCACCGCGATGTTGCAGGTCAGCGGACGGCCGAGCGGAACAAGGCGATGGACGACGCGACGCACGCGGCCCATGAACTCGACCAACACCCCGGCGGTCTTCGCTGAGGTACCACCTGGGGTGCCAACCTGAGCGAATCTCAGGGCACCTTAGCGAACGTAGAGCCCCGGATTTACTGGGGATGCGCTCGATTCGGGGTGAAGGGTGCCAAAACCCTGCTCCCTCACGCCGCGGCCCGGTAGTACTCATGCACGAGGCCGCCGAGTCGATCCCTTCGTTTGACCGCCGTGCCGACGATCTGGGAGCGGCCGCCGGCGGCCGGAGCTGGTGGTAATCGACCGAGCGCCCGATGCGGGCGCTCGCTGTTGTAGTGCTCGATGAAGACGCGCAGGACCCGGTCGAGCTGGCGCGGCCCGAGGATCAATAGCCAGTCGAGGCACTCAGCTCGGACGGTGCGGACGAACCGCTCGGTGTACGCGTTCGCGATGCTCACCCTCGCCGATCTCTGCCCGCCACTACCACGGTGAATCACACAGTCACACGACCCACGGAAACGTCAGGAGCTCCAGATATGTCCACGCGGGCGGGCGGGTTTGAACGGCCGTGCCGGTCCGAGGTCGTTTGAACGGCCGTGCCGGTCCGAGGTCGGACCCGCGACGGCGAACTTCGTACGGCGCAGCCAAAGATCCCATACTGAGATCCCATACTGTCGCCATGGCTGTATCTCCTACTGCCTGGGTGCGGACGCGGAGCGATCTCTGCTCGGGGTCAGTAGTTGGCCACCTCGATATGGGGGGCTTTCGCGGTGGTCCGCGTGTGCGTCGAGTCGTACTGTCGCGTCGAGGGAAGTCATGAGGAGCACGGGATGATCGATCAAGAGGCATCTCGCGCATTAGCGGCGGCACATGGTTGGTTGCGTCGTCGTCGCCGCCTTGTCTGGCCCCCATGCCATCCAACGTCCACCCCACAGGAGGAGTCATGGCAGCGTTCCGCCTCTCCCCGAGGCACCTTCGCGTCGCGTTCTGCGCGGCGCTCGTCGTCCTCATCGCTGCACTCGTCGCGGCGCCGTCCCTCGTGGCCAAGCCCGCGCACGAGCACGGGAAGTCCCACTCGGGCGGCCTGACCATCACCAAGTCCAGCTTCGGGACGCTCGAAGGGGCCGGGGTCGACCGCTACACGCTCGCCAACGCGCGCGGCATGTCGGTCTCGATCCTCACCTACGGCGGCATCATCCAGTCGCTCTCCGTGCCCGATCGCAGGGGCCACGTCGACAATGTCACGCTCGGATTTGGCACCATCGACGGCTACACGAACGCCGCCTACGTCAAGAGCAACCCCTACTTCGGCGCGAGCATCGGCCGCTACGGGAACCGGATCGCCAAGGGGAGGTTCCCGCTCGACGGCGTCACCTACTCCCTCGACATCAACAACGATCCCAACAGCCTCCACGGCGGCTTCAAGGGCTTCGACAAGCAGATGTGGGTCGCGCAGGAGGTCCAGAGGAGTGGCACGGTTGGCCTGAGGCTGAGCCGAACAAGCGTGGCCGGCGAGGGCTGCACGCTGAGCATGCCGAGCACCCCGCCCTGCACGACGGGCTATCCCGGCAACCTGCAGGTCAGCGTGCTCTTCACGCTGGACAACTCCAGCCGCCTGCGCTTCGACTACACCGCCACGACCGACAAGGCGACGGTCGTCAACCTCACCAACCACTCCTACTGGAACCTCGCGGGCGAGGGCTCGGGGACGATCTACGACCACCAGCTGCAGCTCAACGCCGACAAGTTCACTCCCGTCGACAGCACGCTCATCCCGACCGGCAAGATCCTGTCGGTGGCGGGCACGCCGTTCGATTTCACGCGGTTCCACGCGATCGGCGAGCGCATCCGCAACAACAACCAGCAGCTCGTGTACGGCCGCGGCTACGACCACAACTTCGTCCTCAACCCGTCCAGGCACCCGGGCCTCGACGTGGCAGCGCGGCTGTTCGATCCGTCCAGCGGGCGCTTGCTGACCATCTCGACAACCGAGCCCGGGATCCAGTTCTACTCGGGCAACTTCCTCGACGGCACGCTCTACGGCACGCGCGGCCGGCAGTACCGCCAGGGCGACGGGCTGGCGCTGGAGACCCAGCACTTCCCCGACTCGCCGAACCACACCAACTTCCCGTCGACGGTCCTCCGTCCGGGGCAGACGTACCAGACGTCGACCGTCTACGCATTCTCGACGTCCGGGCACAAGAAGTAGGGGCT
>JADGPP010000125.1 GCA_017882375.1 Solirubrobacteraceae bacterium
GCGATCGCCTCGACCTCGATCATCATCGCTGGAAATGCAAGAGACTTGACCTCGACTGCCGTGGAGGCCGGCTGCTCGCCCTTCACGAACTCGGCTTTGATCCGCCCGTAATCTGGAAGGTTGGTCATGTCGGTCAGGTAGACGGTCAGCTTCGTCACCGACTCGAACGACGCGTCGGACTGATCGAGCACCGTCTGGAGGTTCTCGAAGGTCTGGCGCGCCTGCGCATCGAAGTCGCCTTCGCCCACGATCTGTCCGTCGGCCGATACCGCGGCCTGTCCGGAAACGAACACGACTGACCGAGCGCCGTCAACTCTCCAGGCCTGCGAGAACCCAAACTGGTCTTGCCACGTCCAAGGGTTTACCTGCCTCTTCGCCATGTGTCCTCCCGCTGCTTGATTTGTAGGCCGGAGCTCAGTCATCGACAGCGGCTTCCTCTGGGGGCAGGAAGTCGATCCCGCTATCCCGGCCCACACTCGCGATACGCTCGAAGTCCGGAGGGCCCGCCAACGGCGCCGGCAGCGCCCCTGGCTCCAGCGGCTCGCCAAGCGCCTCGAAGAATCGTCGGTGCTGGCTTCCCGGTGAGACGATGGTCAGCATCCGCGCCGATCCCGGACCAGGGTTTCGGAAGGAATGGACGACCCCCGGCGCGACGCCCAGGAAGTCTCCCGGCGCGCAGCTGAACAGTGAACCGTCGGCCTCGATCTCGAACGTGCCTTCGAGCACATAGAAAGCCTCGTGGTTTCGCTCGCTGTGAGGGGGAACGCCCGCTCCGGCTGGCGTGCTGCATTCCCAAAGAAAGAATCCGTTGTCAGTGTCGTCAGGCGTATCGAGAAAAGTCAGGCCATGCCCAAGCACAGCAATCCCTGGAGCAGTGCCCGCCTTGACGCTCTTTACCTGGCTGGATCCGACCTTCATCGCCCACCCCCGTTAGTATCACCTTCGTACTATTATAGTACACGGTTCGTACGAATCATGTCAGGGACCACGATCGACATCGATGAGCGACAGCCACACATCGGGGGCCTCCTACGGCTGGCCTGGCAGCGTGTTCGCCGCAGCATCTACGCTGGCGTCGAACGGGCTGGCTATGCCGACCTCCACCCAGCCCATGTCGCGCTCTTTCGCTATCCGGGTATTGAGGGTCTGCGCCCGACCCAGCTGGCCGAGCAGGCCAACCTCACAAAGCAGTCGGTAAATGGCCTGCTCCGTCATCTCGAGCACACTGGCTATGTCGAGCTACGCCCGGACCCAGAGGACGCACGAGCGCGGCTGATCACCTTTACCCCCCGCGGCCGAGAGTTCATGGATCTGATCTGGCGTCTCGCTGCCCAAGCGGAGCTGGAGTTCGCCGAGATCGTCGGCGAGCAATCATTCCAGGAGCTCCGGGCCGGGTTGGAGCGGTTCGTCGCCGCCACCAACGGTGGCCCGGACAGAGACTTGGACAGGGCTTGACCGCTGGCCGGCGCGACGGGATTTGAACCTGCGACCGCCCGGCCGGGGTCTCACCCGACTTGACCGCTGCTGCTTTCGGGTGGATGCGAGCGCATCGCCAGACGCTCCGCGCGCTGCCGCAACGCGGTGGGCAAACGACACCGACGGATTCGCGCTGCAAGCGCAACCGGACAAGTCGCAGGGCCGGCCGCGACGCTGGCGCAGGCCGGGGTACCCTCATGCGGATGCGTCGTCTTCGCTTCCTCGGTGGTGCGGCCAAAGACCCGGCGGTGGCGATTGGCGATCCGCGGTTTGACGGGTGGGAGACCGTCAGCACGTTTGAAGATCAAGGTACCGCCGTCGCCTGGCGCGATCAGTTGCGAACGCTCGGAGTAGACGCGGCGTGCGTCGCCGATCATGCTTTGGATCGTCGCGGATACGGCGACATCTACGTCGTCGTCCCGCCTGGCCAGTGGTCGCGTGCGAACGAGATTCTCGAGAACCTGTGACCGCTTGCCAACGTCGCGCATGGTCGGCGGGGCATCCTCGCAAAATTGCGCAGTCTCCGGGCTCGCCGGGACGCGTCAGCGCCCTATTGTCAGCGCATGTGCAGCGAGTCGTTGAAGCCGAGCACTCCTGCGAGGCGGGGTCCTCCACCCGACTGGCACAGCCACACGCTCCGGCAACCAGACGCGACTGCTGCTGACCCCGCGCCGGCGCGTGGTCAAGGGCCGCTACACGCTCACGCTAACCCGCCGCCACAAGCATCAGCGCGAGACCATCACAATCGGCTGAGCGACCGCCCCCCGGCTCGATTCGTGTGCTTCGCGCTCGCGGGCCCAGCCTGCGGCGATCCGATGTACGGGAGAGTACGGACACGAAGTCCGGTGCCCGCGCCGATGAACCGGGACTGTGTACCAGCGACGATGCGGTGCATGGCCAGCACCGTCTCGAGCGATGCGCGCGTGGACGTTGCCGCCTCCCCGCCTCGCCCCAACGTGATCGAGGTCCGCGATCTCACGAGACGGTTCGGCGAGTTCACCGCGGTTGACGGGATCAGCTTCGACGTTCGGGAGGGCGAGGTGTTCGCGTTCCTGGGCCCCAACGGCGCAGGCAAGTCGACCACGATCAACATGCTGTGCACTCTCGCCCGACCGACGTCGGGGCACGCTTCGGTCGCCGGCTTCGACGTCGCCGCACGGCCGAAGGCCGTGCGGCGCCATATCGGCCTCGTCTTTCAGGAGCCGACGCTCGACGACCAGCTCACCGCCCAGGAGAACCTCCGCTTCCACGCGGTCCTGTACCGGATCCCGAGCGATGAGGTCAACGAGCGCGTCGCTCGCGTGCTCGACCTCGTCGATTTGAGCGACCGGCGCTACGACCGCGTCTCGGAGTTCTCCGGCGGGATGGCCCGGCGTCTGGAGATCGCCCGCGCGCTCATGCACGTCCCCGGGGTCCTGTTCCTCGACGAGCCGACGATCGGGCTCGACCCGCAGACGCGCGCGTTGATGTGGGAGGACGTGCTGCGGCTGCGCGAGGAGGCGAACGTCACGGTCTTTCTCACGACGCACTACATGGACGAGGCCGAGTACGCCGACCGGATCGCGATCATCGACCACGGCGCCATCGTCGCGATCGACACGCCGCAGGCGCTGAAGGCCACGATCGGAGCCGACACCGTCGACCTGCAGACCACCGATGACGTCGCCGCGGTCGCTGCGGCCAGGCGCAACGGTTACCGGGTCGAGGCCGGCGCCGACGGGGTGCGCGTGTTCGTCGAGCATGGCGAGACGGCCGTGGCGCCACTGATCGCCGCGGTCGGCGTGCCCGTCCTGCACGTGCACGTGCACCAGCCCACTCTCGACGACGTGTTCCTGCACTACACCGGCCGCGAGATCCGCGAGTCCCACGCCGAGGCGATGTCGCCGCGCGTTCGCGCCTTCACACGCGCCAGGAGGCGTTGACATGAGCAGCGCCGCCCCACCAGCGAACATCGCCGACGGCCCTGACACCGTCCTGCGCGAGGAGGTTCGCACCGCCGGGATGGTGTGGCTGCGCGAGCTGATCCGCTTCGAGCGGACGCGCGCACGCATCCTGAGCGGGCTGGTCCAGCCGGTGTTGTTCCTCGTTGTCCTCGGCTATGGCATGAGCGGGCTGGTCGGGACCACAGCGGGATTCGACTTCAAGAAGTTCATGTTCCCGGGCATCATGGCGATGAGCGTCGTAACGACCGCGATCTTCTCCGGCATGTCGATCGTTTGGGACCGCGAATTCGGCTTCCTGCGCGAGATGCTCGTCGCACCCACGAGCCGCGCTTCGCTGGCGCTCGGAAAGACCGCCGGGGGCGCCACCGTCGCCGCGGCGCAGGGCACGATCATGCTGATCCTTGCGCCACTCATCGGCGTGCACCTGACGGCGCTCCTGGTGCTCGAGATCATCGGCCTCGAGCTGCTGATGGCGATCGCGCTGACAGCCTTCGGCGTGTTCGTCGCGACCCACATCCAGAAGATGGAAGGCTTCCAGGTCGTCATGCAGCTGCTGCTGTTCCCGATGATCTTCCTCTCGGGCGCGCTTTTCCCGCTGAACGGACTGCCGGGCTGGCTGGGGGTCCTCACGCACGTGAACCCCCTCACCTATGCGGTCGCCCCACTGCGGCAGGTCGTATTCGCCGCACAGGACATGCCAGCCGCCGCCCGCCAGCGCTTCCCCGCGAGCGTCGAGCTCTTCGGCCACACGCTCTCGATCGGCACCGAGATCGCGATCGTGGTGGTCTTTGCCGGCATCTTCATCGCGCTCGCCATCCGCGGGTTCTCGCGAATGGAGTGACCCCGGCGCACGTCCTGAAGAAGCTGGAGGCCCACTACACGCTGGCACAGCTCAAGGCGATCGGACAGGGCATGAAGGTGAACGTTGCCCACCGGCAGGCTTCACGAAGTTACTGACTGCCGCCGCAGAGCCCGTTGCTGCCCGAGGTGACGTCGAAGTAGGAGCTCAGATGCGAGTAGCGATACTGCGGCGACGCTGCCGCCGACCCCATCAGGGCGTCGTAGGCGGCGACGATCGGGCTGGCCAGGCTAGTGCCGCCATACACAGCCCAGCCTTTGTCGACGCTCGAGTACACCGTGGCCCCCGTTGCCGGATCGGCGACGGCCGCCACGTCGGCAACGGTGCGATCCGCGCAGCCGATGTCCTGCTGCCATGACGGCTTGGCCTCGAATGCGGAGCATCCGCTTCCCGCCCCCGACCAAGCGATCTCGGCCCATCCTCGGGGCTGGGCGGGAGCCGGGGTCAGCGAGGTTCCCCCCACCGCCGTCACGTTCGCGAGCAAGACCAGCCTCGACGCCCGTCTCGGCGATCTGCCCGATCTGCCCGAACTGCCCGAACTGCCCGAACTGCCCGAACTGCCACATCCGTAGCGCTGTCGCCGGAGTTGGCGGGCCTCGCGTTGGTCGGCGACTCCGAACCTCCTGCGTCCCAGTTTGGAGGCTCCCTACCCCGCGATTCGAAGCCGCGGGCTTCGGATCAGAACATGGGTCGTTGCAGGCACTTTATCTAGTGGGCGAAACTTGGCTGTGCGCAAACCGCGCCGAGATGGTGGCGCCGTCCGTAGATGCACGCTGACAGGGCTTGTTGGAACTGGACTAGCTGCGCGAAGGCCTGCGGGGCTTCGGCCGAAAGCCTCGGTTTGCCACGAGCCCTCCGGTGGAGCCGCCCAACAGGCCAACTCCGATCGCGTTCAACCAGCCGTCGAGCCCGCTGGCAACTATCAGCGCCAAACCGACTACCACACCCAAGGCCAAGAGAACCCCTTCCCGTCGAGTCGGCGGCTGCGTCGGGCCAAGCCAGCGTGTTGCCCGGCGCACGGGGTTCTCGCGCTTTTCAGAAGGTTGGCGTATCACCGACGTGAATCGTACGGCACCATCGCCAAACGAACGGGCCGTCCTGCGGGCTGTTTGCGCGCCGGCCAGTTCGGCATGGGCGAAACTTGGCTGTGTGCAGACCATGAGCTGATGAAGGCGACAGACGCGGCCGCGACCTCCAACCCATCTGACGCAGGCCGCACATATCGTCAGACCGTGGAGGATGCTCAAGCGCCGACCGCAGAACCGGACAGCCGATTGGCGAAGCGCTCCCGGGACAGCATGAGCGCCATAGCGCCCGATCTCAGTTTGATCGACTCCCGACCCCGGGCGAGCCAGGCGTAGCCGAGGGAAGGAACCGGCGAGAGCGGAGTCCTACAGGAGGCGCGCGACGACGAGCCGTGCGCTGATCGCTGCCACAAGCTGAGGAGGGTTCGCGAGATCCCCCGGTCGAGGCGGGCTGTGATCAGGAAACCGTCTCGTCCGATTCCGAACCACAGGAGACACCCCAGTGCCTAGAACGTCGATCCTTGCCCTTGGCGTTGCACTTGTCCTCGCCGGCTGCGGCAGCTCCAGCAGCACCAGCAGTTCGTCCAGCACCAACTCCGCGGCGAGCGCCAGCACGCCTGCTGCACCGACGCCAAGCCCCGGCCCCTTCCTGGCCAAGTTCACGAGCGTTAGCAAGGTCGCCTCGACGGTCCCCGCCAACGGTGATGTCAATCCGTACGGGATTGTGACCGTGTCCACCAGCGTGGGCAAGCTCCAGGCGGGCCAGATGCTGATCAGCAACTTCAACGCCAAGGAAAGTGCAAAGGACAACGGTCAGGGCACCGGCACGACGATCGTGCAGATCTCGACCGCCGGGAAGGTCTCGCCGTTCGCGACGATCGATGCCAAGACGCTCCCCGGCCCATGCCCAGGCGGCGTCGGGCTGACGACGGCGCTGAACATCCTCCCGGGCGGCTACGTCGTCGTGGGCAGCCTGCCAACGACCAACGGCAAGTCAGCGACCGCCAAGTACGGCTGTCTGATTGTGCTCGACAGCGAAGGTAAGGCGGTCGAGACGATCGCGAGCAAGAACATCCAGGGTCCCTGGGACTCCACCGCTAAGAGCGAAGGCTCCAAGACCACGCTGTTCGTCAGCAACGCGCTCAACGGCGGGGCCGCGAAGGGCATCCACACGATCGACAACTCGACCGTGCTGCGGATCGAACTGGAGTCCGGCGAACACCAGACGCCGAAGGTGCTGAGCGAAACGGTGATCGCCAAGGGCATCCCCTGGATTGATTCAGCAGAAGCCCTCGTGCTCGGCCCGACCGGACTCGCACTCGCCTCCGACGGGACGCTGTATGTAGCCTCGACCGAAGACAGCAAGATCCTCGCGATCTCCGAAGCGATGACACGCACGACGCCCGCCGCGAAAGGCGGCACGGTCCTCACCGAAGGCGGCCACCTCAAGGAACCGCTCGGCATGGTGCTCGCACCGAACGGCAACATCATCACGAGCAACGGTGGAGACGGCAACATGGTCGAAACTACGCCCGCCGGCCAGCAGGTGGCCGTGCAGA
>JADGPP010000126.1 GCA_017882375.1 Solirubrobacteraceae bacterium
CAGCAGCTTGGCGCCGTGGCGGATGATCCCGCCCCACTCCTGGCTGGTGCCCGGCAGGAAGCCCGGCACGTCGACGAACGTGAGGATCGGGATGTTGAACGCGTCGCACGTGCGCACGAAGCGCGCGGCCTTCGCCGAGGCGTCGATGTCGAGCACGCCCGCGAGCTGAGCCGGCTGGTTGCCGACGATGCCGATCGCGAAGCCGTCCAGGCGCGAGAAGCCGCAGATGATGTTCTTCGCGTGGTGTTCATGCACCTCGAAGAACTCGCCATCGTCGACGATCAGCTTGACGACGTCGCGCATGTCATAGGGCTTGTTCGGGTTGTCCGGCACGACGTGGTCGAGCTCCGGGTCCATTCGCTGCGGGTCGTCGGTCGGCTGCACGCGCGGCGCCTTCTGCAGGTTGTTCTGCGGCAGGAAGCTGATCAGGTAGCGGCAGTCCTCCAGGCACGCGTCCTCGTCCTCGGAGGCGAAGTGCGCGACGCCGGACTTGCTGTTGTGCGACATCGCCCCGCCGAGCTCCTCGAAGCCCACCTCCTCGCCGGTGACCGTCTTGATCACGTCGGGGCCGGTGATGAACATGTGCGAGGTCTCCTTGACCATGAAGATGAAGTCGGTGATCGCCGGCGAGTACACGGCGCCGCCCGCGCACGGGCCCATGATCAGGCTGATCTGCGGGATCACGCCCGAGCACCTGACGTTGCGCACGAACACGTCGCCGTAGGCGCCGAGCGAGACGACGCCCTCCTGGATGCGCGCGCCGCCGGAGTCGTTGATGCCGATCACCGGGCAGCCGATCTTCGCCGCCAGGTCCATCAGCTTGACCATCTTCTCGCCCATCACCTCGCCGAGCGAGCCGCCGAACACGGTGAAGTCCTGGCTGAACACACAAACCGTGCGTCCGTCGATCGTGCCGTGGCCGGTCACCACCGCGTCGCCCCACGGCCTGTTCTTCTGCATCTCGAAGTCGTAGGTGCGGTGGCGCACGAACGTGTCCAGCTCCTGGAAGGAGCCCGGGTCCAGCAGCTTCTCGACGCGCTCGCGAGCGGTGTACTTGCCGCGCGCGTGCTGCTTCTCCTCGGCCTCCGGAGCCGAGTGCAGCGCCGCCTCGCGCAGCTCGTGCAGCTGCGCGAGCTTCTCCTCGTAGGTCTCCGGCGCCTTCTTGCGCGGCTCCTTGCGGTGACCGCTGCGCGACGCCGCGAGCAGGGCCGCGTCGGTCTGTCGATCGTGTGAGCTGCTTGCCATCGGGCGCCCGATGTTATCCGCGCGGCGACGGCGGTGGGCGCCTGTGGCCCGGCTCAGGACCGCGAGAACGGCCGGTGGTGCGCGGCTCCCAGCCGGTCGAGCACGCCCGTGAGAACGGCCTTGACCTGCTCCGCGGCGACCTCCTCGGCGGCCGCGATCTCCGCTGAGATGTCGGCCGGCGCCTCGGCCGGTGCGCGCGCGTCCTCGCGAGACTCGCTGGAATCGGCAACGGACGCCTCTGACACGTCGCCGGGCCCGGCGAGTGCGGGCACGGCCTCGTCCTCGACGGCTGCGGCGCTCCCGGAAGCCCACGCGCCGTCGTCCGCGCCGTCGTCCGCGCCGTCGGGCTTCATCTGCGACGCCCACACCGAAAGCGCGTTGTACGGCTCGTCGGCTCGCTCGTCGGGCGCGCTCGCGGGCACCTCGGCCTCGGCCTCAGCCGTCGGCGCGATCGTTGACACCCCACGACGCCGGCCGAACAGCCGAGCGAAGAAGCCTCGTCGCGGCTCGGGCGCGGACGACTGCTCGACTTCGTCATGCGGCTCCTGCTCGGCGTCGGCGGGCTCGGCGTCCTCGGACTCCACAGACTCGGGCCACACAAGCTCCGGCTCGACAGGCTCTGGCCCCACAAGCTCTGGCTCGACGGGCTCTGGCTCGACAACCTCTGGCTCGACAAGCTCTGGCTCGACAAGCTCTGGCTCCGCAGCCGCCTCGGCCTCGGCTTCGGCCTCGGGTTCGTCGGCGGGCTCGCGAGCGGCAAGGGCCGCGTCCGCTTCCGCCTGGGCGCTGGCGTCGGCGTCTGCGTCGGCGTCTGCGTCGGCGTCTGCGTCGGCGTCGGGCGCCGAATCGGAGGTGCCGTCGAGCGGCGCGAGCTCGCGGGTCACCGTGAGCTTGACCTTGGTGCCCCAGCCGGAGGGCTTGATGACGACGCTGCCGCTGGCGTCGCTGGCCTCCCACTCGACTCGCTGCTCGGGCTCGACGCGCGTGATGCGGATCTCGCCGAACTCGCCGAGGTGGCGGGCCAGCGAGACGGGGTCGCTGATCTCTGCCCAGAGCTCTGGGGGAGACTTGACGAGCGTGCGCTGCACCTCCGAGGAGATCATCGCCCCACATTTCGCGCGATCTCCCGCTACTCCTCCTGCGGTGACGCGCTCGAACAGGCGTCCAGATGGTGTTTTGCCCGCGCTGATGCCGGCTAAATCGAATGGAGCGACTCCCTCGACCGCCCCCCTGTGCGCAACTGGCTGCGTGACGCGGCGCCATCGAGCACAGAGGCGCACGGCGAGGTGCAGCGGAAGGGTTGTGTTACCAAGCGGTCAAGACGATAGGCAAGCATGCTTTCTCACCCCCAGCTGCCGCGGCTGCGCGAGCTGCGCGCCGGGCCATCGTCGAACCGCGCGACGTTGGCGATGGCCTTGGTCCTGTTCGCCGTGATCTTCGCGGTGCGGGTGCTGGACACCAGCCCGGCCGACGCCGAGGGGGCCTTGTACGTGATCCCGGTCGGCGTGCTCGCGTTGAGGTTCGGGTTGCGCGGCGGTCTGTCGGGCGCGTTGCTGGCGCTCGCCCTGACGGTCGCCTGGGCCCTGATCGACGGCGTGCACTTCGCGACCTTGGGATACGCCACGCGCGCGCTCACGATCGTCGCGCTGGCGATGCTGCTGGGAAGCTTCGTCGACCGTCGTCGCAAGCTGGAGGCGGAGGTCAGCCGCTACTACGAGGCCTCGCTGGACCTGCTGGCGACGGCTGACATGAACGGCTACTTCACGCGCGTGAACCCGGCGTGGGAGCGAACGCTCGGCCATTCGGCGGAGGCGCTGTGCGCGAAACCGTTCATCGACTTCGTGCATCCGGACGACCGCGAGGCGACGATCGCCGAGACCGAGGGCCTCGCCGACTCCCGCGACACCGTGGGCTTTCGCAATCGCTACCCCGCTGCGGATGGCAGCTACCGCTGGCTGGAATGGAGCGCCTCGGCCTCACCGTCGGAAGGCGTGATCCACGCGGTCGCGCGCGACATCACCGTCCAGCACGAAGCCGAGGATCAGCTGGCCAACAACGCGAAGTGCCTGGAAAAGCTGGTCGCCGAGCGCACGCGCGAGCTCGATGACGCGCGCGCGGAGACGCTGCGCCAGCTGGCGATCGCCGCCGAGTACCGCGACGACGAGACCTATCAGCACACCGAGCGCGTCGGCCACGTCGCGTCGCGGCTCGCGCTCGGGCTCGGGCTCCCGGCCGGCCAGGTCACGCTCCTGCGCCATGCCGCGCCGCTGCACGACGTCGGCAAGCTGGCGATCCCCGACTGCATCCTGCTCAAGCCGGGGAGGCTGATCGCGGAGGAGTTCGACGTGATGAAGACCCATGCCGAGCTGGGCGCGCGCCTGCTCTCCAGCGGCAGCTCGCGCGTGCTGCAGACGGCGGCCGTGATCGCGGCGACGCACCACGAGCGCTGGGATGGAACGGGCTACCCGAAGAGGCTGTCCGGCGAGGCGATACCGCTCGTCGGGCGGATCGTCGCGGTGGCTGACGTGTTCGACGCTTTGACGCACGACCGCCCGTACAAGTCGGCATGGTCGGTCGAGCGCGCCTGCGCGGAGATCGCGCGCTCGTCGGGGAGTCAGTTCGACCCGCGCGTGGTCGCGGCGTTCCTGGCGCTGCGCGCGGATCTGGACACGCTGTGCGACGAGGTCGACGAGGCCCAGGCGAGCAGCGGACTGGAAATCTTCAACGGGCGCCCGGTCGTCGCGATCGCGCGCCGCCGCGGTGACCTGCTCGAGCACATCGACCTGCACGCACCGCGTGCGGAAATCGGTCCGCGCCGGCGCGCCGGGCGGCCGATCTAGGCCGCAGGAGTCGGGGCGCCGAGGGCGCCTGCACGCGCGCCGAGCAACCCGCGCGCGTCGAGCAGCTCGGCGAGCTGCACCGCGTTGGTCGCGGCGCCCTTGCGCAGGTTGTCGGAGACGATCCACAGATCGAGCGCGCGCTTGTGGCCGGGGTCGCGGCGGATGCGCCCGACGAACACGTCGTCGTGGCCGGTCGCGTCGATCGCCAGCGGATACAGCGCGGCGTCGGGGTCGTCGAGCACGGTCACGCCTGGCGCGGCGCCGAGCAGCTCGCGCGCGCGCTCGGGGGAGAGCTCGCGACGGGTCTGCACGTTGACGGCCTCGGAGTGCCCGTTGACGACGGGCACGCGCACGCAGGTCGCCGAGATGGCGATCGACTGGTCGCCGAGGATCTTTCGCGTCTCGTTGATCAGCTTGCGCTCCTCGTCGGTGTGGTCGTCGCCCGCGGCGAAGCTGCCGGCGTGGGGGAGCGCGTTGAAGGCGATCTGGTGGGCGTAGGCGGAGGGCGCGGAGATCTCGCGCTCGTGCAGCAGCGCGCGCGACTGATCGAGCAGCTCGTCGACGGCGCGCTTGCCGGTGCCGGAGACCGCCTGATAGGTGCTGATGACGAGCCGCTCGATCCCCGCGGCGTCGTGCAGTGGCTTGAGCGCGACGACCATCTGCATGGTCGAGCAGTTGGGGTTGGCGACGATCCCGCGGTGGCCGTCGAGCGCCTGCGGATTGACCTCGGCGACGACCAGCGGCACGTCATCGCTCATGCGCCAGCGCGAGGAGTTGTCGACGACAACGGCTCCGGCCTGCACGAAGCGCGGCGCCCACTCGCCCGAGATCGCGCCGCCCGCGCTGAAGATCGCCAGGTCAAATCCCTGGATCGCCCGCTCGCTGAGCCCCTGCACGATCAGCCCGCCGTCGAGCTCGCGCCCGACCGAGCGCTCGGAGGCGAAAGGCACGATCTCGGCGGCCGGGAAGCCGCGCTCGCGCAGCAGCGCAAGCAGCAGCGTGCCGACCTGCCCGGTGGCCCCGACGACCGCGACTCGATACCCCTCGCTCATGAAGGTCAGGGTATCGCGGCATCCGATTCTCGGAAACGCCTAGGGCTTGATCGCCATGAAGAGGATCGTGACCAGCACGAGAACGCTGAGCAGCGTGCCGACGGTCGACAGGCGGCGGACGATCGCCTGGTACTCCTCGCTCATGCTGATCGGTCCGTCGCCGCTGGCCTGGATGTCGCGTTCGGCGGTCTGCTGGGCGCGTTTGGAGGTGGGGATCATCACCATTCCGACGACTGCGCCGATGACGACGACGGCGCCGAGGCCCCACTGCACGAAGAAGTCGCTCCAGTGATGGCCCTTGCTGGCGAGGTAGATGCCGGCGAGCAGCACGAGCAGCAGTCCGGGATTGACGAGCAGGCGTTCGACGGTGTAGGCGATCCGGTGGAGGACCGGCAGGCTGCGCGGATCGTGGCGGGCGGCGACGGCGAAGATGATCGGGTAGGCGAACGTCACGCCGAAGGCGACGACGACGGCCATGACGTGAATCGCCAGGACGACGCTGTAGAAGGTGACTGCGGGTATGAGCATGGGCGCACCCTAACCGCCGGCGCGGGCGGACGTGCGAGTGCCGGGCGGCTCAGAAGGTCGGGGCGTACTTGCCGAAGACGTCCTGCATGGCGCCGCAGACCTCGCCGATCGAGCAGCGGTCCTTGAGCGCCTGGCGGATCGCCGGCAGCAGGTTGTCTGGGCCGCCTGCGGCCTCGCGCAGCTCCTGCAGGCGCTGCTGCACCAGCGCCTGGTCGCGCTCGTCCTTGAACTTGGCCAGGCGATCGAGCTGTTCGCGCTCTGACTCGGGGTCGACGCGCAGCAGGTCGGGGACCTCGATGCCCTCTTCCTCGTAGGAGTTGACGCCGACGACGATGTCCTGGCCGATGCGGTAGCGCTCCTGATAGCCCCACGCCGACTCGTCGATCTCGCCGGTGATGAACTGGATCGCGTTGACCGAGCCGCCGAGCGCGTCGACCTTGGCGATCAGCTCGTTGGCGCGCGCCTCGATCTCGTCGGTCAGTGACTCCACGAAGTAGGAGCCGGCGAACGGGTCGACGGTGTCGGCGGCGCCGGACTCGTGCGCGAGCACCTGTTGCGTGCGCAGGGCGATTTTGGCGGCGCGCTCGGTGGGCAGCGCGAGCGCCTCGTCGAAGCCGTTGGTGTGCAGCGACTGCGTGCCGCCGCAGACCGCGGCGAAGCCCTGCAGGGCGACGCGCACGATGTTGTTCTCGGGCTGTTGGGCGGTGAGCGTGACGCCGCCGGTCTGCGTGTGGAAGCGCAGCATCGTCGCCTTCGGGTTGGTCGCGCCGAAGCGGTCTTTCATGATGTGCGCCCACATGCGCCGCGCGGCGCGGAACTTGGCGACCTCCTGAAAGACGTTGTTGTGGCCGTTGAAGAAGAACGCCAGGCGCGGGGCGAACTCGTCGACGGACAGCCCGGCCTCGATCGCGGCCTGCACGTAGGCGATGCCCGAGGAGAGCGTGAAGGCGACCTCCTGCACGGCCGAGCAGCCCTTCTCGCGGAAGTGGTAGCCGGAGATCGAGATGGTGTTCCACCTGGGCACGTTGGAGTGGCAGTACTGGAACAGGTCGGTCGTCAGGCGCATGGTCGGCTGCGGCGGGTAGATGTAGTTGCCGCGCGCGATGTACTCCTTGAGCACGTCGTTCTGCGTGGTCCCGCGCAGCTGCTCTGACGGCACGCCCTGCTCCTCGCCGAC
>JADGPP010000127.1 GCA_017882375.1 Solirubrobacteraceae bacterium
CTGGGAGACGTCGAGCGTCGGGTCGGGGATCACCTGGAGAGCGTGCTGCGGCAGCCCCGCCTCTTCGCCCGCGGCCTGGAGGATCTCGACCGCGCGCGTAGCGCAGCGCGCCGCTCGCGCGGACGGCCGGAGGATCATCGCGTTGCGCGTCTTCGCGCCTACGATCGACTTGAACAGCGCCGTTGAGGTCGGGTTCGTAATCGGCAGCAGCGCCAGCACCACGCCAATCGGCTCGGCTACGTACTCGATGTGCCGCTGTGGGTCCTCGTCGATCACTCCGACGGTGCGCTTGTCCTTCAGGTAGTCAAAGAGGAACTCGGTCGCGATGTAGTTCTTCACCACCTTGTCCTCGAAGACGCCGAAGCCGGTCTCCTCTATCGCAAGCTCGGCCAGTTCGACAGCGCTCTCCAGGCCCGCCACGACCATCGCCCATACGATGCGATCGACGGCTTCCTGGTCGAGCGCCCGAAAGGTATGCGCCGCAGCCTGAGCGCGCTCGACAAAGCCGTCAAGCCTGTGTGCCTGCTCGCGGTCAACCTCGCCGATCGGCTGGATCTGGGTTGTGGAAGTCATCAAGGTCGGTCCTGGAGTCAGAGCAACGCTAACCGGGCGCTGGGCGCAATCGCGACCGTGCGCGGCCGTGGTTCGGGTCCGGGGAAACTACGAAGTGTGCCCGTAAGGCGCCCGTACGCAACCAAGGACCGTGCGCGCAAGACGCTGGAGCCACCATGCAGCCGGTGAAGCATTGCGTCCGTCTCCGGCTGGATGGGGTCCCCGCAGATCATCGATGCCTGCGGTGGCAATCATCGGGCGAGATCACGGTCGCGACGGGCGACAACTATCGAGCGGTGACTCGCGAGCCGCGGTCGCCGGCGTGCAATGTGTTCGCCGTAAGCATGTGACGGGACCGCGTGTTAGGGACTCCCATGCTGGGCGTCGTCACAGCAGGTCCCTCGCGCGGCGCCCGTTGCCTGCCAGCGCGCACTCAGCTGCGATCTGCGGCACGAGACTCGGCCACGCGCGCTGCCTCCCCCTAGCTTAACTAGGATGCCCGAGACATGGACCTGCACGTCTGTTACGGCACGTTCGGAACCGCTGAGCGCCATCCATGCAAGAAGGCGTGTGAGGCCCTCACTGACGCTGGCCATCAGCCGAAGGTCGTAAAGACGGGCGGCTGCTACCACACCGACCGGTTGTGGAGCGGTCGTCGGAAGATCAAGCGCCTGACCGGCAACTACAAGGTACCGACGCTGTTCCTCGACGACGGCACAATCATCGACGGCACGCAGAGCATCGTCGCTTGGGCCGCTGAGCACCCTGCCGCCCTGGGTCACTGACCCACCGCCATCGGCTCCACGGACTGGCGCCCGCCCCTCATCGACGATCTCGCGGCTGGCCGTTGCGACGACTGCCTGCCTTCGCCTACGCCTCGCAAACCTCAATCGCACGCTGGTGCTCCTCGGGGTTCAAGAAGGCCATGCTCTCGGGCTCCAGTGCGATAAACGGATCGTCCGGCCCGGTCCAGTTCCAGGGGGTGGCCGGGTGGCAGTTCCGGCTCCCGCTCGGCGCCCGGCACGTCCATGGCTTCGGCCGCGCGAATCTCATCGAGGCGTTGCGCGAAGGCCCTGTGCCCGGCCGGCCGTTGCGCGAAGGCCCTGTGCCCGGCCGGCCGTTGCGCGAAGGCCCTGTGCCCGGCCGGCGCTCCCGGTGCCCGCCCGCGCGCAGCCCACCGGCTGACCGTCGTGCGCGAGGTTCCACGAACGTAACCTGTGGTCTCGTGCCCAGGTGACTTGGACCAACCGAGCACACGGTCAGGACCTCGATCAAGCGGGCAGGTCGAGCCGGTAGAGCGGGCTCCGTCCGTCGATGCCCCTAAGGCCCCTGCGCCGCGTGCGCCTCCATGCAAGCGCTTGCGTCGATTGCGCGTAGGTGGCGCCGTCGGCGAGGATCGTACGGGCCTTGGCGATATCGGCGATGCGGCTGGCGCGGTTGACGGTCGCGCCGAACCAGTCACCGAGGCGGACCACGGCCGGCCCAAAGGCGACGCCGGCGCGCATCGTCGGGAGCTGCTCGCCTTCGTTCTCCACGCCCTGGGCCAGCGCGCGCGTGGCGTCGAGCAGGGCGTCGACGTCTGCGCACACGAACATGCCCCCGTCGCCGATCGTCTTGACCAGTTCGACCGGTGGCTGGGCGACCTCCATGCAGAGCGCCGCCATGCGCGCGCCGAGCGCCCCGACCTGCTCGACAGGGACGTGTTCCCCGAGCTTAGTGAAGCCCGAGAGGTCGGCGAAGCAGACCCCGACTTCGCGCGTGTTGCTGACGGCTCCGGCTTCGCGCTCGGTGCGCGAGATCACGTCGCGCGTGGCCTGCTCACGCAGGTGGATACGCAACTGGTACTCCAGCACCGGCGTAAGCTGCGGGGCGAGCTGCTCGACGGCCGCCACGTAGCGCATGCCGAGCTCGTGCTCGCTGTCGCCGGGCTGGATCAGGGCGTCGCCCATGAAGAGGCGGATCGCGGCGGCCGCCTGCGCCATTGACTGCCCGAGCACGCGCGCGACCTCCAGCAGCTCCTCACGCGGCAGGCCAGCGGCGAGGAAGACTGCGAGCGCCTGCGCCGCTCGCAGGTCCTCCTCGGAGTACCTGCGCTCCCGCGGCTTGGGGTTGGGATTCCCGAGCGCCAGCAGCATTGCCCGCAGGTAGGGCGCGGGGACGCCAGACTCGCGCGCGATCGCGGTGAGGGTATAGCGCCGGCCGCTGGTCAGGGCGAACTCGAGCGGCAGCGTCGCGAGCCTGCCCTCGCGCACCGCCTCGCGCAACTGCTCGAGGCTCGCGCCGTGCGTGTGGCAGTAGCGCAGAAGCTTGCGCCGGGCCCTGCGCTCGACGTCGCCGGCGACTCCCAGGTAGAGCAGGGGGTCGTCGAGCGGATCGGCCTTCGTCGGGGACATGTCGAAGTTTTGGAAGAGCGGGCGGTTCGGCGCTTACGACTCGGGCCGAGACTTCGCCCGAAGACCCTACTGGCATAGAAATTGAAATGTGCGGCAGTATTCCGCTCGGTGAAGGCACTCACCCTTGGCCTCCTGGACCGGATCGACCGCGGCATCGGATGCGCGCCTCTGCGTGATCCGTTCCTGCCCGGGGCGGTACGCAGCATCGGCACGGTCAAAGAAGCCGGGGGAAGCCTACGTTCGCCCTGAAACGCAACGGGTGGCCGACGCCTGATCGTGGTCCATCGCGTCTCCGCCTGCGGGCGCGCTCGCGGGTGGTTTGGGCGGGGTACGATCACTGCATGCGAGTCGCGGCTATTCAGATCGACGTAGCGCTCGCGGATATCCCGGCAAACCTCGCCGCGTGCGAGTCGCTGGCGCGGGATGCGGCGCGCGCGGGTGCGCAGGCGATCGTGCTGCCCGAGTTCTTTACAACCGGCGCCGCGTTCGTTCCCGAGCTTGCAAACGCCGCGTTGGCGCCCGACGGCGCGGCGACCAGCATGCTGCTGCGGCTGGGCCGTGAGGAGGGTGTCCTAATCGGCGGGTCGTTTCTTTGCCGGGACGCCGACGGAGAGGTCCGCAACGCGTTCCTCCTGGCAGGGCCAGACGGGCTGCTCGGACGCCACGACAAGGACCTACCGACGATGTGGGAGAACGCGCTCTACGTGGGTGGGGAGGATGACGGGGTGATCGAGGCGGGTGAGCTGACCGTCGGCGCAGCGGTCTGCTGGGAGTTCATGCGCAGCGGGACGGCGCGCCGCCTGCGCGAGCGCGTAGATCTCGTGATGGGCGGCTCCAACTGGTGGAGCATCCCGCAGTGGCCGCCGACCGCCTACACCCGACGGGCTGAGGCGACGAATTCCGCTACCGCCGCGCGCGCACCCGCCGTTTTCGGCCGCTACGTCGGCGCACCGGTCGCGCATGCGGCGATCACCGGCGCGTTCTCGTGCCCGATGCCCGAGCTGCCCGTAGTCACCTATCACGGCCGCTTCGAGGGCGGGGCGCAGATCGCCGATGCGCACGGCCGGGTGCTGGCCCGCAGCGAGGGCTCCGAGGGCTCGGGCTACGTGATCGCCGACGTCGAGGCGCAACGCACGGAACCGCGTGAGCAGGTGCCCGAACGGTTCTGGCTGCACCGTCGCGGCGCGGTGCCGGCCATCGCGTGGAACACCGAGCGCCTGCCGGGCCGTCGCTGGTACGCCCGACACGTGCGGGGCCGCCCGCCGCTTACCCTCGACCCTGCACCGGTCTGCGCCGGACGCGGACGCGACTCACTCACGCGCGTCTCTGGTCCGTGAAGTCTGCGAAGAGTTCGTCCAGTCTCTCGGCGATGCCCTTCCTCGACACGGTCGGACCGCTCCGCAACGAAGCGCTAGTCGGTCCGGCTACCACATTGGGTGACGAGGCCCTATTCGGGGCGTGCGCGCCGGTGGAGCAGCTCTCCCGCTCGCCGAAGATGCGGTGATCAAGACCCTCGAGCGGCACGCTCGCAGACGCTGGTTTCCCGACCTCAAGGCCGAGGCGCTTGCTTGGTGGGTGAGGAGCGTCTCAGACCAGAGGCTCCAGTCGGTCATGCGCAGTCGGCTTCGCGGCGTCCTGTTGTGGCAGATCTTCCGCACGGTCGGTCAGCGCGCACAGCCCGACACACGCCTCAATGCGGTCGTGGAGTTCAGGATTACCGGCCGGGGAGACGACGGCATCGACCGCTACCAGCTCACGCTCACCGACGGCCGGTGCCGGACATCAAGACGCGGCGGACACAGACCGACGTTGACGCTCGAGCTTGAACCGGTGGCGTTCCTGCGCCTGGTCGGCGGTACTATCAGCCCCCAGCGACTCTTGATCGCGGGCAAGCTCAAGCTGCGCGGTGACCTCATGTGCGCCTTGGCCCTGCCCGAGGCACTCAGGCTTCCCAGGCGCCGACGCTGATCGTACGGTGGGTCGGCGGTGGCCAGCCGCGGCTCGCCGGGCCAGCAGATCGCCGGGGACGGCGATCCCGGGCGAGCGGCGCGGAGCGCGCCAGCGCGTGGTTAGTGGCTCTTCTTGTGGATGATGTGTACGCCATCGGCGGGGTACACGATCGACTCGTGCCGCTCGTCCCAGTGCACCTTGTAGTGCTCATGCCCGGGCTCGCCGAGGATCTCAACGATCTGCCCCCGACGGGCGGGCTCACCGTGGATGCCCCGAGCCTCAAGCCAGTCGCCAACGCACGCCGCGGCTGGTTTGTTCTTCGCGCTCATGCAAGCGATTGAATCATCCCGCACGCCGGAGGGCATTTGCGACCGGCCGCCCACACACGCGGCGATTTGCCAGCCTCCAAGAGGGCCCGGATGAATAACGTCCTCAGGTTCTACACCTAGGGACCACGAGAAGGACCAGGGCTCTTGGGAGTCGCCATCGCTGCGCGCCAAGCAGAAGGTCGCTGCCGCATTCGCGTCGAACGCTGCGGGGAGACGCTAGGCCGGCTGCTCGACCGGCACCGGCCCCGAGTAGACCTCGAAGAATCTGGCCATCATGTCCTCGGGGACGGCGAGGTTCGCGTCGTGGTCGGTGCGCAGGCAGATCAGGCTGGGGCCGTCATGCGCCTGAGCGCGGCGCAGTGCGGGCTCGAGGTCCTCGATGCGCTCAACGTACTCGCTGTGGCAGCCGAGACCCTGAGCGACGAAGTCCCAGCGAATCTCGCCCTGTGCTGTCCCGAAGGTCCTGCCGTACAGCGCGAGCTCGTTGGGCTCCTCCATCGTCCATGAGCCCTCGGCGAAGACAATCGTCGTGAGGGCGAGCTGCTCGCGTGCGGCGGACTGCATCTCCATGATGTTGAACCCCGCCGCGCCGTCGCCGGTGATGCACACGACCTCGCGATCGGGCGCGCCGAGCCTGGCGCCGATCGCCGAAGGGATGCCCGTGCCGAGCATTCCCAGCTCGAGGATCGAATGGTAGGAGCGCGGTCGGGTCGGCGGAAGAATCGAGTAGGCCCAGAGCGAGGTGTTGCCGCCGTCCACGGTGTAAATCGCCTCGGGGCCGAAGACGGCCCCGATCGCCCCGACGGCGTGTGCGGGATGGATGCCCGGTCCCTGCCATTCGAGGATGGGGGCCGCCTGCGACACGCGGACCTCCTGGTCGAGCGCTCGATAGCGCGCGAGGTCGCCCCCGTCGCGATCCGGCACAGCCATCGTGCGCAGCCGGTCGGCGATGCCCTCCAGCGCACTCCGGGCGTCGGCGACGATGCCGAGGCTGAGCGGCCGGGTGACGCCGAGGTGTCGTGGGTCGAGGTCGATCTGGATCAGGCGCTGCCCGGAGGGGTCGCCCCAGTACTCGTCGTAGGGGACGTCGAGGTTCCCTACGCGCGAGCCGACGACGAGCAGCACATCGGCCTCGCGGCGCACCTCATCGCCGGCCTGTCCGAACCCGAACACGTAGTTGGGGTGATCAGATGGCACGGTGGCGCGGCCCGCCATCGTCGTCAGCACCGGACAGCCGAGCAGCTCGACGATCTCCAGCAGCGCAGCGTTCGCGCCCGCACGGTCGACGCCCGCCCCCGAGATCACGACCGGCCGCTCAGCCGCGACGAGCATCTGCGCTGCTTGCGAAAGCTGTGCCTCGGATGCCTGAGGCCCGACGCCGCGGTAAGCGGCGGGCGGAAGGATCGGCGCGCTCTCGTCGTCCCCGGTGGCATAGAGGATCGGCGCGGGCAGCTCGATGTGAACGGGTCCGGGTCGCCCGTTCCACATCTCGCGGAAGGCCAGCCGGAGCACCTCGGGGATGCGGCCCCACTCGAACACCGGGCCCCCCCACTTCACCGCGGGGCGGAACAGGTCGAGCTGATCCTGGCCCTGGAAGGT
>JADGPP010000128.1 GCA_017882375.1 Solirubrobacteraceae bacterium
GGCGGACGACTTTCGCCTCGTCATCATGCTGCCCGGCAGGCCGAACACCGGACAGGACGACACCCGCGGCCAACTCGGCCTGCTCGCTGAAGCTGACGGCGAGCAGGGGCGCTTCCTCGCCACGACGATCCGGGCGCGCTCGGGCAACACCAGCGACCGCGTGTACGTGCACGCTAAGGTCGGGATCGTTGACGACCGCTGGCTCACGGTCGGCTCCGCGAACCTCAACGCCCACTCGTTCTTCAACGACAGCGAGGTCAACGTCGTCACCTGCGACGCAGCGCTCGCGCGCTACACGCGACTGCGACTGTGGGCCGCCCACCTAGAACGCGACATCGACGAGGTCGCCGGCAACCCGAGCACCGTCGTCGATGAACTCTGGCGCCCGATCGCGGCCGAGCAGCGCGAGCGCAGGAACCGCGGTGAGCCGTTGACGCACGGCCTCGTGGAGCTGCAGGCGACCTCACGCCGTTCCGAACGGCTGCTCGGCCCGTTGCAAGCGCTCCTAGTTGACGGCTAGCTGCTCGCTCACTCGACGCATTGAAGCCGTGATCGAGTACTTCCTCTGCGTTCGGCAGCGCCAGCGTCGGCTCGTATGCAGACGAAGGGTGCCGACGACCGTAACCACTTGCGTCTTTCGGCAACAATGCAGAAAGGCGCTAACCGCCAGGCGCGCCGCTCAGACATCTGGCCCTGCTTGATGAGACGAGGTGCGGCAGTGACGCTTCACCGTTGCGCCTGCCGGGCCGCGCTGCCGCGAGCTCATGAGGATGTCCGCAGCCGCGTGCCGGTCAGTGGAGGATGTTCACGGCCCGCGCGGCCACTAGCAGCACGGTGGTCGCCGAGATCGCCGACTCCGTCAGCATCATCATCTTCACGCGACGGGTCAGCGGCATCGCATCCGTCGGGCTGAACGCGATTGCGTTGGTGAACGAGATATACACGTAGTCGGCTAGTCGCGGGCGCCAGTTCGGCTCGGCGAGTGCCGGATTCTCGTCCTGCGGGAACTGGAAGTCGCGGGGCGGCGGATCGGGCTCACGCCGACGTATCGGCCCGCCGCGGTCGAGCTCCCAGAACAGCAGTCCGAACGTGATGACGTTCGTACTCCAGATCGTCGCGCCCTTCAGAAGCAGCTCCCCACCGCTCTTCTCCTGCGCACTCAGCAGCGACGCGATGAGCGCGGCGAGCGCGAGCATGTTGGCTGCGGTGATCACGCCGACGAGTGCGAGTGCGACCGTGCGGCGCTGGCCGAGCTGCTCCAGGCGATGCCGAGGTACCGACCAGGCGAGCGGCAGCAACAGCGCCGCCTCGGGGACGGTCGGGATCAGCCAGACCCACCCCGGAAGCCCAATGAGCTTCCAGCCACCTCCAAGGCTCACCAGCGCGAGCGTGACCTGCAGCCCGATCACGAGCCCGACGGCAAATGTCGCCTCAAACCGGGACTCGATCTCCTCCTCGTGCAGGTCCGCCGTGCTCACCTCACGATTCAACCATCATTGGGCTGATCCAGCGCCGCAGCCGCACCGGCACGTTCGTCACCGTTGCCACGACCAGGCTGCTTCGCACGAGCACCGGCGGGTCAGCTACCGCAAGACCCTACGCATCAAAAGCAAGCGGCACCTATCGCGTGGTCAAGTCGCACGATCCCGATCACGCCATCGGCGTCAGCGGACTACGCCGGATCACCGTTCACTAACAACTCAAGCCACGCCGCCGGCGGACGGTCCGCGGCAGCCCCTCGTCTCTCGCGAGGATTATCGCTTCGCCACGTGAACAGGCGCGTCGGTCGCCGAGATCGAGACTGTCGTTAAGGACGCGGCCGTGCACACGGACGTCAAGCTGGCGCCTGCCTTCCGGGAGGAGCGAGCGTTTCGATTTGCTTACATACGTTCGCAACTCCCGAGCCCGTACACCCAGCATCTGTGCTGCGGTACGGCTGCTGGTACGGCTTGGCGGACTGCGCCACGACCCCGCATGGCGTCTGGCCTCACGGCCTTCGGGACCTACCCTCGTAATGAAGGGGTCCGGGGTTCGAGTCCCCGCGTCGGCTCTCACTGAATAATTCATTATGTGGAGCAAACGTGTGGCTCGATGCTGCTCCCGCTCCCGCTCCCGCTCCTGCTCCTGCCACTGACACGGTCTGTCGTCCTAGCAATCAGCGTCGCGCTCGGAGCTTGCTTGCCGGCTGGGTCGGGCTATGCGTCGGGGCCGACGCACCGTGCACTATCAAGAATCGTATCAAATGGCCTGCCATCCGGCATTTGTGGTTTCACGGTGAAACACAGTCACAGCTACACCGTCACATACAGCGCGAACTCTGTGTGAAATACATGCCACCCCAGGACTCCGCGCGGAGCTTGACCTACGTTTCGGCTACATTCCCTGCCATGCGCGACAAGACGATCAGTGCCATCACGTGGACCGTAATCATCGGGTTGGGGATTGCCGCCGGTCTAGGCGTAGGATGGGCGAAGGCCATTGGAGCGGTGCTGCTCTTGGTCTGGCTTTTCGCTGTCGCTCTGCCCTGGCTTTGGAGCGAACGACCACCGCCCTGGCGCAGACGTCTATGAACGAGCGGAAGCCCTGGGACGCTCGACTTGTCGATTGGATGTCGCGCGGTGCGGCCGAGGCGAAAAGCCAGTCGAGCCTGAGCAACATGCTCATTGGCGGCGTGTGCGGCATCGTGGTCGCCAGCGTGTCGGCTCCGTCCTCGACCTGGCTACTCGTTGCCGTGGTTGTCATTGCGGGCGGATCAATCGTGCGCACGCTTGTGGCGCGCCGACGATGAAACAACGCCCACCGGCGCGCTTTTATGTCGTCGGCTTCGCGTCGCTGGCGCTGCTAATCGTCGGCCTTGTCCTCACGGCTACCGAAACGATCGCGACCATCGCGCCCATTCTGAGCTTGCTCGGTGCGCTTGGGATGTTCGCGTGCTGGTGGATGCTCAGACGCCAACAGGAGCGTTTCTGAGCATGTGGCCGCTACTGATCTTCGCTGTGATCTTGGCGGTCGTGTTCGGCACTGGCCACGGCATCGTGGGTGCGGTGATCGGATTCGCCGCTGGCGTGCTGATCTACCTGGCCGTCGGCGCAGTCGTGACGATGGGCCGCAAGCGCGAGTGACCTGCCTCCCGTGGCCCCAGAACTGGGGTGGGCGAGTGTTCAGGAATGTCCCTGGAGCAAGACGCGGCTTTCGCGGACGCCGCACAGGTCGCCCGTGACCACCGTGGCATGATCCGTGGCGGTGATACGGATCGTTGCGACCTCGCTGGCTCTGGTAGCGACCGTCATGCTCGTCGCAGGGTGTGGAGGTGGCGGGCACAGCCCTGCCGAAGCCCATCTCGCTGTGCTCGCTAACGCCCTCTGCAGCGAAGCCGAGAACTTTAGCCTGCATTATCGTCTGAAAGAGGACTCCGCGAAGCTTCGCGCCCAGTTGAGTTCGGACCGAAAGCTACCTCGTGTCGCCACCTACTGTATCTCGCAGATTTCCAGGCAAGCGCCAGAATGCGGGCCGCGCTGAGCAAGCTCTCCTACAAGGAGTACGAGCCTGCCGCCTCCACGCTTCTCAAACAGGCGTCCCGGCTCGAACGCAAGATCAAAGCCGATGTGAAGGCCCTCGGCTGGCAGTGCACGGGCACAGGACTGTGACCTCGGCTCAGGCATGCGCTGAGACACACAAGCGCTAGGCGTGAGGGAGGGATCAGTCGCCGCGCGGAAGGGCGGAGTGGAGAGCGCCCTCGTCTGGGTGAGCATGCTGTCTCTCGCAGGGCCGGCGACGAGCGCTTTGCGAGCGGAGCGGTCGTCCGAGCGAGCATGGCGCTCACGCCTGTGTTGGTCGAGGTCCATCTATGTCAGGCATCGCGATCCCACTCCCGCGATGAGCTTTTCACCACCGAACGGTGCGAAGCGCCTCATTTAGGCAGCGCGAGCGGATGGTGCGTCGTGTTCTCGAGGAAGGCTGGAGCGTGGGAGCTGGCGGATCGCCGCCGCCTACCCGGAGCGCGTCGCGGCGCTCGCCGCCTTCCACGCCGGTGGGCTCGTGAGCGACGACGAGGACAGTCCGCACCTGAGCGCGAGCGCGATCTCCGCCGAGCTCTACCTCGGCCAGGCCGACAACGACCAGAGCATGACCCCGGAGCACGTAGCGGCGCTCGAGCAAGCCCTCGAGGAGGCCGGATCGGCGGCTGACTCCGCCGCGCACGGGGGCGGACCCGGCGTCGCAGGCGGCTCCAGCTGAGGCAAGCGGATCTTCTCGCTGACGGTGTGCTTGCGCGTACCGGCGGTCGTCTCCGTCAGCATGGCGGACATAAAGCGCTCGCCGTCACCGGAGTCGCATGCCTCAGAGGCATTCCTCAGCTTCCAATGCTGAGACCGCCCGCCTCTCCATCGAAGGCCTGGAGCGAGTGGCGGCTCCTCCTCCCACTGATGATCAAGAGAGATCGTGTCGGTCGATAACGAACATCAGCCAGAGCTTCCAGCTGCGGAAAGGTTGCGGCACCGGGTCGTCGCAACCTTCTCCTCGCTGCGAATACGCAACTACCGTCTGTTCTTCATTGGGCAATCGATCTCGTTGCCGGGGACGGCGATGCAAACCATCGCGCTCTCCTGGCTCGTCTTGGAACTCACCCATTCCGGCACCGTGATCGGGTTGGTCCTGGCGGCTCAGTTCGTGCCCGTCCTGCTCTTTGCCGCCTACGGGGGACTCGTCGCCGATCGCGTCTCCAAGCGGCCGCTGATCATCGTGACCCAGTGCATCTACGGACTGCTCGCGTTGACTCTCGGCCTCCTTGTCGTCACCCAGGTCGTCGAAACGTGGATGGTCTTCGTCCTCGCGGCCTGCCTCGGCCTCGTAGCCAGCATCGACAATCCCACGCGCCAGTCGTTCATGATGGAGATGGTCGGCAGCGAGCACGTGCAGAACGCGGTCAGCCTGAACAGTGTTCTTGTCAACGGCGCGCGCAGCGTCGGTCCCGCGATCGCTGGCGCGCTCATCGCCACCGTCGGCGTCGGCGTCTGCTTCCTGGTCAATGCCGGCAGTTTCATCGCCGTGATCATCGCGCTCTCGCTGATTCGCTCACGCGAGCTGACCCGCAGCGAACCGATAGAGCGCGAACCGGGACAGCTGCGCGAGGGTCTACGCTACGTGCGCTCACGCAGCGAGCTGGCGATGCCCCTTGTGATGATGGCGCTCGTTGGGACGCTCGCCTACGAGTTCCCCGTCCTACTGCCGCTCATCGCCCACGACACGCTCCACGGCGGTGCGGAGACATTCGGTTTCCTGACCACGGCGATGGGCGTGGGCGCGGTCAGCGGTGGTCTGCTCATCGCCGGCCTCGGTTGGAGCGGGGTTCACCGACTGACGATGTCGGCGTTCGCATTCGGCGTCGCGATTCTCCTCACCGCGATAGCCCCTGGCTTCGCGGTGATGGTCGTGACCCTTTTCTTCGTTGGCGCCGCGAGCATTGCCTTCATGTCAACCGGCAATACAACCCTTCAACTCGCCAGCACCCCCCGCTTCCGAGGACGGGTGATGGCGTTATGGGCGATCACCTTCGTTGGCACCACTCCGATCGGCGGCCCGATAATCGGTGCGATCTCGGAAGTGCTCAATCCCCGCTATGGGCTCGCGATCGGCGGCTTGGCCTGCTTGGCAGCGGCCATCGTGGGCGCGATAGCGGTGCGTCGCGATAGTGGACCAGCTCCTCCGAGAGCCTTGGGCTCTGACAGCGACGCAGCTCCGATGATTCCCACCAGCGACCTTAGCGAGACGATATAGAAACTCAGGGCTGATTTTCCCGAGGTTCTTTGGTCTCGCGTGTAGCTGAAAGGAAAGACACGGTGTCGCCGTGGGTGTGGGGTGCCAAACTCGATCGTGCGTTGGTCGCCACTGCCGATCGCCGTCGCTACGCGTGGCCGTGCCGTCTGACGGTGGGGCGGGCGTACGGTCTGCTTCGGCTCCACTCGATCTTCAGCCCGCGCCCCTGCGCGCGCCCGGCCTCGGCGGCCGGCTTGCGCGTGGACGGGTCAAGCGGGTTAGTGCTGATCGCCGCCCGCGACGCCTCGTCTGGCTCGACGATCACGACCTCGGCACCACCCGCACGCAACTCGTCGACGGCCTGGGTCAGCGGCTTCTCGCTCGGAAACAGCTCCGCGTTGCCCATCGGGACGATCACCAGCACCCGCGACGCGCCGACAGCGTAGTCGGCGTTCGCACTGGAGCGGACGCCGCCATCTATGTACCGACGCCCGTCGATCGTCGCGGGCGGCCATATGCCCGGTACCGCGCAACTCGCCGTGACGGCGTCGACCAGGCTCACGCCCGACCCGTTCTCGAACACCCGTGGCGCCCCGCTCTCGGCATCCACTGCGACGAGCTTCAATGCCCGAACGGGCCACTCATGGGACGGCAGCCGGGACTCGATCACGGCGCGTCGCTCCGGCTCGGGCACGGTCGCGGCGTCGAGCGCGAACTTGCCCACCGCGCGCCGCATGTCGGGGATGGTAGAGGCGTTTCGCATCACGCCGGCGATCTCCACAACAAAGCTCTCCAGGTCCACGTTGACCGCGATCTCGGTGGTCTGCAGCTCGGGCTCGACCTGCCAGGCGTACAGCTCATCCACGCCCAGCCCCCTCCCTAGACCCTATGCCGTAGGTCGCCCTTTGGGTTGACCGTCGGAGGTAGGCCGGACACTCCTCGCGGGGGTTTGTCTGGCTGAGCCGGACCGACTTTGACGGAGACGGGGTTAGTAGGTTCTGCTGTTCATCGTGTGGGTGTGGTTGCCCTGTCTTTCACAGCGTAGAGTTCCTCGAT
>JADGPP010000129.1 GCA_017882375.1 Solirubrobacteraceae bacterium
TGTGCGCGCGAGTCGCTGGCGGTCGTTCCATTCGGCGGGGGCACGAGCGTGGTCGGCGGCGTGGAGCCGCTGCGCGGCGAGCACCGCGGCGTGGTCTGCCTGGACATGCGACGGATGGGCGGCGTCGTCGAGCTGGACGGCGCGTCGCGCACGGTGACCGTCCAGGGCGGGATCCGCGCGCCGGCGCTGGAGCGCCACCTGGCCCAGCGCGGGCTCACGCTCGGGCACTATCCGCAGTCGTTTGAGTACGTGTCGCTCGGCGGCTGCGCGGCGACGCGCTCGGCCGGACAGGCCTCCAGCGGCTACGGCGCGATCGAGCGGATGGTGCTCGGGCTGCACGTGTCGGCTCCAGCCGGTGAGATCGAGCTGCCGGCGATTCCCGCGAGCGCCGCAGGACCATCGCTGCGTCAGCTGCTGGTCGGCTCGGAGGGCACGCTCGGGGTGATCTGCGAGCTGTCGCTGCGCGTGCGCGCGGCGCCGAGCGAGCGGGTGTATGAGGGGATCTTCTTCGAGGACTTCTCAGCCGGCGTGGAGGTTCTGCGCGAGCTGGCACAGCAGGGCGCTTCCCCACACGTTGCGCGGCTGTCAGACGAGCAGGAGACGCGCATGTCGCTGGCGCTGGCCGGATCGGGCGGCGTGAAGGGCAGGCTCGGGCGGCTGTACCTCGGCGCGCGCGGCTACCGCGACGGGTGTCTGGCGATCTTTGGCTTCGAGGGAACAGAGCGCGAGGTGCGGGCCAGGCGCGCGCGGGCGCTGCAGCTCGCGCGTGGCGGCGGCGGGCTCGTAGTCGGGCGCTCGCCCGGCGAGGCCTGGCGCGCGGGGCGCTTCTCGGCGCCCTACCTGCGCGATGAGCTGCTCACGCAGGGCGTGATGGTCGAGACGCTGGAGACGGCCACGCAGTGGTCGAACCTGCAGCGCCTGCACGGCGGTGTCTGCCGGGCGATCGACGGCGCGCTGAAGGACTGCGGCACGCCGGGGTTGGTGATGTGCCACGTCTCGCATCTGTATGAGACGGGTGCGTCGCTGTACTTCACGTTCGTCGCGCGCCAGCGCGAGGGCGAGGAGATTGCGCAGTGGCGCAGCGTCAAGGACGCCGCCAGCCAGGCGATCGTGGGAGGCGGCGGCACGATCACCCACCACCACGCCGTCGGGCGCGACCACGCGAAGTGGATGCGCGCGGAGGTCGGGGACGCGGGCACGGCGGCGCTGCGCGCGCTGAAGGCGCAGCTCGATCCGGCGGGCATCATGAACCCGGGGAAGCTGCTCGTCTGACGCTGCCGCCGCGCGGTCGCGATCAGTGCAGCGCGAAGCTGCCGCGGAGCACGACCGGGCCCGGGCTCGTCGGCCGGCTGCTGGTCTCGCGCGTGAGCAGCATCGTGTGGTACTTCGTGGCGTCGCCGGGCAGCAGCGCGCCGCCCTGCAGGCTGCCGTTTGAGCCGACTTCGGGGCTGCGGCTGAGCGCCTCGTGGCTGGTGGGCGAGTTGTACAGCCAGACGGCGTAGAAGAAGCCCTTGCCTTTGGTGGGCGGCAGGTGTTCGGCGGCGAGATAGAAGGCGTACTGCTTGCCTTCAGAGAGCACCTCGGCGACGCCGACGGCCTTGCTTGACGGGTCCGGCGACTTGAGCGTGATGCGCTTGTCTTCTTTGGCCTTGGCTCCCTGCGTGCTCGCAGAGCCGGCACTGGTGGAGGAGCCCGCCGTTTCGCCGCCGGTCGAGCTGCTCGCGGCGTTTGCCGCCTGCTTGCTCGAGCCGCCGCCGCTGTCGGCGATCAGCACCACGGCGACGACCACCACGGCGACGATCGCCGCCAGCAGCAGGGCACCGCCCAGTCGCGAGCTCGCGGGGGAGGGGCGCGGGCGACGCGACGGGGCGCTCTCCGCGGCCGGCCGGGAAGGCGCCTGCTCGGCTAGCGGCGGCGCTGACGCCGGCTCGGCGCCCCTGGGGATCTCCGCCGGGGCGTCGCCGGCGAGCGGCGCGAGCTCGCCGGCGAGCGCGTTGGCCCAGTCGCGCGCGAGGGAGGAGCCCTCGAGATAGCTGCGCGTGGCCAGGCGCTCGGCGACGGTCCTGCGTTGGCCGAGCAGGTAGTCGCCGACCTCTTCGCGGCGCTCGGCCGTCAGCTCGCGCGCTTGGCGCGCGGCGAGCACCGCGAGCGCCGCATGCGCGCGGTCGTGCACGGCCCGCTCCTGGATGTCCAGCAGCGTGGCGACCTCCGCGTAGCTCTTGCGACTGCGCAACAGCAGCGACAGCGTGGCGCGCTGGTCGGGGGGGAGATCGTCCAGTCGGCTCATTGGTGTGGGCACATCGGCCCTCGCCAGGCGCCCGCGGGGCGTCTCGGAAGGCGATTCGTAGGCTATCGTGGCGCCGGGATGGCCGAGCCGACCGTCGAGCAGCTGAACGCAACCATCCGCGGGTTCGACCTGCTCTACGGCCTGGAGCTGCTCGGCTACGCCGACGGAGAGGTGTTCGCGCAGGTAAAGGTGCGCGACGAGGTCAAGCAGCCCGCGGGGCTGGTCCATGGCGGCGTGTACGCGTCGATCGCCGAGTCGATGACCTCGCTGGCGACCGCGCTGGCGGTGATGCCCGACGGCAACACGGCGATGGGACTCTCCAACAGCACGAGCTTCCTGCGGCCGGTCACCGAGGGTGTCGTCCACGCCCACGCCAGCGCGATCCACCGAGGGCGCACGACGTGGGTGTGGGATGTGCGCTTCACCGACGATGCCGGGCGCTCGTGCGCGGTTACGCGCATGACGATCGCCGTGCGCCCGGTGCCGGCGGGTCAGCGGCCGCCCGTCGTCGGCTGAGACGGCGCGCGGCGTAGCCGCCGCTGCGCGCTCAACCGAGCGCGCGCAGGGGCGATGGCACTTGGGAGGGCAGCGGCGTCGAACCGAACCCGGTGTCGGGCAGGCGCGCGGGGAGCCGTGCGCCCGGCGCGCCGGCTTCGTTGATCGGCACGACCGTCTGCGCCGCGGCCGCCGCCAGGCGCGGGCCGTTGGCGTAGACGACGACGACGACGCCGGCGGTGGCGATCTCGATCGTGTGGCCGCCCTGCGCGACGACGGCGCTGACGCCGCGCACGAGCCGGCTGCGCTGCGGCGCGTCGCCGCCGGGCACAAAGCTGTTGTCCGGCGAGGTGACCACACGCAGGGGCGGCACGCACGTGCCCTGGCCGCCCTCGACGCAATCGCCGTACTGGACTGTGAACGCACCTCCCGGGTCATAGCTGGCTTCGGTTATCGCCATGCCCTGGAAGGAGCGGCCGAGCCAGTAGACGGGATAGGGGGCGACGAGCAGCGTCTCCAGCGTGTTGTGCGCCAGCGGGCGATCCTGCAACGTGTCGCCGCAGGCGCCCAGGGCAAGCGCGCACAGGATGAGCAGTACGGCTACGGCTGAGGCAAGGCGCGGCCCGGTGCCCGCGCGGGCACCCGCACGGGCGGGGGACGCCTCGACGGGAGTCGGGCTGGGCGCGGCGCTCATCGGCTCAGCCCCGGTAGCGGTTGGTGATCGGCATGCGCCGGTCGCGCCCGAACGCGCGCTCGGTGACCTTGATGCCCGGCGGGGCCTGGCGGCGCTTGTACTCGGCGAGGTCGACGAGCTGCGCCGCGCGCTGCACCTCCGCCGCGGGCAGTCCCTGCGCGACCAGCTGCTCGCGGCTGAGGTGCAGCTCGACGTAGCCATGAAGGATGCGGTCGAGCAGGTCATACGGCGGCAGCGAGTCCTCGTCGCGCTGGTCGCTGCGCAGCTCCGCCGACGGGGCGCGCTCGATGATCGATGCGGGAATCGGCGCGGACACGCGCCCGCCGACGGCCGCCTCGGGCGAGTTGCGCCACGCGCAGAGCCGGTAGACGAGCGTCTTGGGCACATCCTTGATCACCGCCAGGCCGCCGGCGAGGTCGCCGTAGAGCGTCGTGTAGCCGACCGACATCTCAGACTTGTTGCCGGTCGTCAGCACGAGCCAGCCGAACTTGTTCGACAGCGCCATCAGCAGGTTCCCGCGGATGCGCGCCTGCAGGTTCTCCTCGGTGAGGTCGTGCGCCAGCCCCTCGAACTCCGGCCCGAGCGTCTCCTCGTAGGTCTGCACGACCGACTCGATCGGCAGCTCGTGCGCGCTCATCCCGAGCGCCGCCGCGAGCGCGCGCGCGTCCTGCTGCGTGCCCGAGGAGGAGAAGCGCGAGGGCATGATCGCGGCGCTCACACGCTCTGCGCCGAGCGCGTCGGCGGCCACGCAGGCCACCAGCGCCGAATCGATGCCGCCGGAGAGACCGAGCACGACGTGCTCGAAGCCGTTCTTGTGGACGTAGTCGCGCAACCCGAGCGCGAGCGCCTCGTAGATCTCGGCCTCGACCGGCTCGATCGGCATCGCCACGTCCCCGCCCGTCGCCGGCGCCGCGCCGCCGCTCGTCTTGGCCGGCGCCGGGAGGCCGGGGAGCACGGCCACGCGCGATGTCCCGCCCGCGGAGAGCGCCGAGCGCACCGCGCCGCGGTGACCCGCCTCGCGCAGGCGCGCCGCGGACGCCGCCTCGAGGTCGACGTCGCACACCAGCAGGTCCTCGCGAAACTGCGCAGCGCGCGCGATCGTCTCGCCGGTGTGGTCGATCACGAAGGAGTGGCCATCGAACACCAGCTCGTCCTGGCCGCCGACGAGCGCGCAGAAGGCCACGTAGGCGAGGTTGTCGCGGGCGCGCTGGGCGAACATCCGCTCGCGCTCGGAGCCCTTGCCGGCGTGGTAGGGCGAGGCGGAGATGTTGAGGATCAACGTCGCGCCCGAGAGCGCCTCGTCGCTGGCCGGCGGCCCGGGCTCCCAGATGTCCTCGCAGACGGTCAGCCCGATGCGCTGGTCGCCGATGTCGACGACGGCGCCGGCGCTGCCTGCCTGGAAGTAGCGCTCCTCGTCGAACACGCCGTAGTTGGGCAGGAAGACCTTGCGGTAGATCGCGTGGATCGCGCCGTCGGCGAGCACGGCGGCGGAGTTGTAGACGTGCTCGGCTCGCTCGGGGAAGCCGACCACGGCGATCGTGCCGTGCGTGTCGGCGGCGAGCTCGCGCAGCGCCGCCGCCGCGTCGCTGAGGAAGTGCTCGCGCAGCAGCAGGTCCTCGGGTGGATAGCCCGTCAGCGCCAGCTCGGGAAACAGCACGAGATCGGCGCCCGCAGCCAGCGCCGCGTCGCGTCCGGCGCGTATCCGCTCGGCGTTGCCGGCGATGTCGCCGACCGTGGCGTTCATCTGACAGAGGGCTAGGCGCACCTCAGCTCGCGCTGGCACTGCGCCCGGCGCGAGGGCGCCCGTTGGCGCTGGACCCGGCGGCGGCTTTGCTCTTGCGCGGGGCGGCCTTCTTGGCTCGCCGCTTTGCCGGTGTGCGCACGCCGGCGGCGCGGGCAAGCGAGCCGATCGCCCATTTGAGATCTGCGGCGATCGCCTCCAGCTTGGGCAGCGCGTCGAAGTCGCCGAGCAGACCGAAGCCGAGGTGGCCGTCGTAGCTCATCACGGCGATCCCCAGCGCCTGGCGGCGCGCCAGCGGCACCACGGGGTACAGCACGCGTAGGCGCCGGCCGAGCACATACAACGGAAACTGCGGGCCGGGCACGTTGGTGACGACGAGGTTGAAGAAGCGCTGGCGGGCCTGCAGACGAGCGGCCTGGCTGAGGATCGTCGGCGGCGCGAAGCCCGCTAGGTTCGTCAGCACCTGCGCGCCGACGGCCTGGCCCGACTTCTTCAGGTCCTCCATCGCGCGGGCGATCTGCTGCAGGCACTCCCCGGGGTTCTGCACGCCGACGGGCAGCGGCGCCCACATTGCGGCGACCTGGTTTCCGAGTGCCCCGCGGTCGGAGTCGGCGCGCACGGAAACCGGCACCATCGCCTTCAGCTCGAGCCCCTCGGTCTCGATGCCCTCCCGGCGCAGGTAGCGCCCGAGCGCGAGGCTGACCGCCGCGAGCACGACGTCGTTGAGCGTCCCGCCGAGCGAGTTCTTGATCGCCTTGAACTCTTCGAGATCGGCGTCGAGGAACGTGTAGCGACGATGCGGACCGATGTCGACGTTGAACGGGCTGTCGGGCGCGGGCGCGTTGATGCCCGCCCAAGTCGTGGCCCCCACGCTCGCCAGGCCGCCGACGACCTGCGAGAGCGCCCGGAGCGGCGCGCGCAGGAGCGCTCGGGTGCCGCGGACCATCTCGGCGGGCACGGTCGTGCGTTCGCGCAGCGCCTCTCCCAGCAGCTTGGCCGGCCCGGGCAGCGGCTTGGCGGTCCACGGCACCGGGGGGCGGGAGGTGGGAACGGGGTCGGGCGCGGTGTCGAACAGCACCGTCGTGATGTCCACGCCGGAGATGCCGTCGACAAGCGCGTGATGGGTCTTGGCGATCAGCGCGAAGCGGTCGCCGGCCATCCGCTCGACCAGCCAGATCTCCCACAGCGGCTTTGAGCGGTCCAGGCGCTGAGAGAACAGCCGGCCCGCGAGCTGCTTGAGCGCATTGTCGTCGGCCGGCTCGGGCAGCGCGGCGTGGCGGATGTGGTAGCGCGGGTTGAAGTGTGGATCGTCGGCCCACACCGGTCGGCCCTGACCGTAGGGCACGTTCGCCAGGCGCTGGCGGTAGCGCGGGACGAGGTGCAGGCGGCTGACGACGTGGTCGACGAGCTCCTTCGGCGTCGGGGCGGTGCCCTCGAAGACCATCACCGAGGCGACGTGCATGTGCGCCGTGGAGTGATCCTCCAGGTGCAGAAACGTCGTGTCGAGCGCAGTCAGTCGGTCCGGGTTGGCCATCGCGCTCGATTGTCGCGGTTTGGCGAGCCGCCGTCAACGATC
>JADGPP010000069.1 GCA_017882375.1 Solirubrobacteraceae bacterium
GGTCGCAAAGTGGTGGCTTCCCGACGAGTTCGCGTTTCTGCAGGAGATTCCCAAGACCAGCGTGGGCAAGTTCGACAAGAAGGTTCTGCGCGGCGACCTGAGCGAGGGATCGCTGGAAGGACGCGTGCGCGTGTCGTGAGTAGCCGGCGCGGCTTGTGCTCCCGGGCGCGGCCGGTTGAGGGCTCGCTCGCAGCGCGTTGCCGGGCTCAAGTGCCGCTGGGCAGCAGTCGATACGCGGAAATGGCGCCCGCCGGGGTTGCGCCGACCGGCGCCGCTGATAGACCTCTTGGTCGAAAGGGCAGGCTAGTACCTGTGAACGGCGAACTATTGAGCACGTCTTGTGACTAGAATCTGCCCCCACAAGGGCAAGAGGCCCGAACAGGGCTGGAGCATTCACCCACACCATCAACGGGAGGTTGGCATGACTCGGACCGATGTCGTGGCCTCGAGTAGGCCGCAGAAGGCAGGCGCAGCACCGATGAGGAAAGGATCGTCCAGCGCAACGCGCAGGCTCTTGGTGTTGCCGGTCGCTTTCGCTCTGACGATGGCGCTCGTGCTGCCGACGACGGCCCTCGCCGCCGGAGAAGGCCTGTCCGGCTACAACAACAAACCGACGACTACGAGCACGACACCAACGCCTACGACAGGGACCTCCCCGTCGAAAGAAAGCAGCACGCCGACAAAAACGACGACGCCTGAAACGACGAAAGGCGAACCGACCACGTCGACTGAACCGACGGCGAAGAAAGCGTCGACGTTGCCTTTCACGGGCTTCGACCTTCGCTGGACGATCGGCGGGGGCGTGCTGCTGATCGCGATGGGCTTCTCGATTGTCACTGCGCAGCGTCGCCAGCGTCGCGACACTGGCCGCTGAGTCTCAGCGCTGATCAGACGTAGTCAACGGCCGCCGGCGACCCCGGCGGCCGTTTTCGTCTGTCGCCCCGGCGCTGACGTCGGGGGTAGTCGATGTGCGTGCGAAGCGAGAAAGACCGACCCGCCGCCGAGCGCCGGCAGCGCCGCGGGCCCGGTGGCTGTCCGCATCGCTTGACGGTGGGGCACTACGAAGCCATGGACGCTACGAAGTGCGGATGAGAGGACTCGAACCTCCACCTGGCCTCCCAGACACGGACCTGAACTATGCAGACGGGGTCCAGCTACGTCCGCGGGTGTCCGGATTGTCCGTTCTGCGGGGTTTCGCGGACGCATCGGACGGATCTTTCGCCGCGAGTGTTGCCACAGTGTTGCCACGGATCGAGGCGGTCGACGTGCGACAATTCGATCATGGCATCGGCACCTAAGCGAATCACACTGCGCGAGCCCGGCGTCGCTGGCTCGTATGAGCTCGTTGAGCGTCGGGGCGATGGGTCGCTGCTGCTGCGACCAGAGCATGAGCGCCTCTCAGACTTGCTCCGCGAGACGGAAGGTCACGTGTTTCGCGATGGAGAGTTCGCCGCGCATCTTGAGCGGGTCGCGGCGAGCGACGATGACCTGCCCGTCGATCCGTCAGCGTAGGCGTGCCCACGTTCGAGCGGCTTGCTCGCTTCGATCGAGAGTTCCGTCGGCTGCCGCGCGAGCTGCAGCGGGCATTTCTCGCGATGCTCCCCGTCTTCATCGCTGCTCTCAAGGAGAATCCACCGGTGTTCCCGCCCGCTTTGCGTGTCCATCGCGTTCAGGGGTCGTCGAGTGTCTGGGAGATCACATTTTCCCCTGATGGTCGCGCGACGTTCGAGTATGGCGCCGAGGTTCTGGCCGGAGAACCGCATGTGATCTGGCGTCGAGTCGGCACCCACGCGGTGTTGAGCGAGCCGTAGCGCGTAGCCCGCGAGACGAGATCGCTGGGCGCGTCTAGCCTCCTCCGACCGCCCGACGAACATTTTTGGCGAGCATGCGGACTCGCGACCGCCGGTACCTTGCTTGCCTCGCCCGGAACCTCGCCTTTCCCACCGGCTCGTTCCCGCCCGCCGGCCTTGCAGCCCTGCGGGCTGCTCCCCGCCGCGCGCTGGCCGTTGCACCAAGCGGGCTCGGATGAGCACCGCCGCCTCGACCGCGCGATCGTCCTCGAGCTGCTCAGCGAGGACCACGACGAGCGCTGGCAGTGCGACGAGCTCGTCGCCGCCGTCCGCGTAGATCGCTCGGTTCTCGACAGCGCCCTGGAGCGCCTGCAGGCAGACGGGGTCGCCGTGATCGAGGGCGAGGAGGTACTCGCCTCGCGCTGCGCCCGGCGCATCGACGAGCTCGAGCTGATCGGCATATCACGACGTGCGCGTTGGAGCTCGGGCGCTTTCGGCCCATCTCCGAGAACCTCGCCCTGGCCGCGGTCGAGCGCGCCCAGCGCCACGGCAGCGCGAGCGCCGGTCCAGTCACCCTTCGCCGGGCAGCGGAGCACCTGGGTTCGTCTCCGGCGCGCACACGACGCGCCACATGAACCCGACGCTGCGAGCGCTCGTCGAGGCGGGAGCGCTGGCGAGCTCGCGCGCGATGAGCCGCGACCAATGGGCACTCACAAGCGCCGGGCGCGGGCGCCTGAGTCGTGCGCGGCGGTTCGCCAAGCAGCTTGGGCTGCCGGAGTCCCCACAGCATCGGGAGTGGCGCCACAAGCACGCAAAGGCCGACGCGGAGATCGGTCATTACCGGGAGGGAGTACGCGAGGCGCTACGGCAGGCCGCCGCGCTGCTCAACGACGAGCGCACCGACTCCGAAGCGTGGCGGGCGTTGGCCGAGCGCCTTCACGTCAGGTCAGAGCTGCTCTTCTCGGCGATCCGTTGCCTGCGCGAGTGGGCCGAGCCCGATCACGCTCAAGGCGACGCCGACAACAGCCGGCCGCTCGAGGATCGCAGGCGAAGCCTCTGGCACTGGAACGAAGACGCGTGAGCGCGACGCCGAGCACGCCCAAGGAGGATCGCCGCGCCGAGGCGGAGCGCGACGACGAGGTCCTGTTCCTGCTGTTCAGCTCTCCCTATCCCTGGAGCGTCGAGGAGCTCGCCCGCGAGCTGGACGACGCCTGCGCCCCAGACCGCGTCGCCCGTCTGGCGGCAGCCGGGCTCGTCCACCGGCTCGGGGAGTTCGTGTTCCCGACGCGAGCCGCGCGGCGGGCGCGCGAACTGTACCGGCCGTATTGACCCCGGCACCGGGCCCCAGTGTGGTGAGCGTCATGGCGCCAGCTCCTTTGCGGCCAAACGCCGGAGCGCATTCGCCATACATGAATAAACTAACATATGTCGCTGAGTGCCAACTCCCGCCAATCGGAGGATGGGCTGCGCGTAAATGCAATGGCCGCGGCAGGCGCCGGTGTGGGGCTGTTGCTGGCCGCAGCGGCTCACGCCGGGCACCCGGCACAGGTCGTTGTCGCCCTTGCCGCAGGTTGCTCGTTTCTTGCGATCCTGAGCAGCGGACGGGAGGGCGCTCCGGCAGACTGGTTTACGGTCCGCTTGCTGCTGGCGGGCAATCTCGTGGTATTCGGGATCAGCAGCGCGCACGACCTCGGCGACGCCGTGGTCGTGCTGCTCGTGTTGAGCGGGGCGCTACTTGCCGTGGCCTCCACCCGCGTCTATCTGCGCGAGCGAGCAAAGCGCAAAATCGATCGATGAGAACGTCGGGGCAGTCCTCTCATCTCGGCGCCTAGTCCAACGCAGGCTTTCACCGTCCTCGTTGGATAGCCTGTGAGCGAACTGGCAATGCCCGACGCCATTCTGCACCTGTCCTCGCTTGTCGGTAGCCCGCTGCTGGACTCCTCGGGGAAGCGCCTTGGGCGCGTCGAGGATGTCATCGCGAGGCTCGATCTCGGCGATCCCCGTCCGTTGGTAACCGGCTTGATGGCGAGGATCGCCGGCCGCGACATGTTCGTTCCTGCCGATCGCGTGGCGCATCTCGAGCCGGCGGCGGCTCGCACTTCGACAACGAAGCTCAATCTGGCGCAGATCGAGCGGCGTCCAGGCGAGGTCCTGCTGCGCGCCGACGTACTCGGGCGCAGCCTGATCAACGTCGCCAGCGCTCGGCTGGCTCGCGCGAACGACGTTGAGCTGGTGTGCGAGCAGGGCACCTGGCGAGTGGCCGGAATCGACCCTAGCGCCGGGGCGCGCCTGCGCCGCCTGTTGCCGCGTCGCTTCCGCGGGCAGCAAGAGGAGCACGATCAGTTTGTTCCCTGGTCTGAGACAGAGCCGTTCGTCGGGCACGTTCCGACCGCGCGCCTGCGTCTGCGGCCTCTACGCCTGGCGCGGCTGCACCCGGCGCAGATCGCCGATCTGGTGGAGGCCGCCTCGCACCGGGAGGGGGAGGAGATCATGCAGGCCGTAGGGCAGGACAAGGAGCTCGAGGCCGACGTGTTCGAGGAGCTCGACGACGAGCACCAGGTCGAGTTCTTGCGTGAACGCTCCGACGCGGAAGTCGCCGCGGTGCTCTCGCGCATGGCCGGCGATGACGCGGCCGATCTGCTGCTGGAGATCGACCAGGACCGCCGCATACCGGTCCTGAACCTGCTGCCGGCCGCCAAGCAGCGCCAGATCCGTGGGCTGCTCGGTTACAACCCCTCGACGGCGGGCGGGATCATGAACCCCGACTTCGTGTCGATCCCTGACGGCGCGACGGTCGCGGAGGCGACGGCGGCTGTGCGCGCGAGCGAGATTCCCTCCTCTCAGATCGAGTCCGTGTTCGCTTTGGACGACGGCGGTCGCCTCGCCGGGGCCGTTCATCTCGCCGACTTGATCCGCGCAGCGGAGACGCTCATCGTTTCGACGCTGGTCGAGGAGGGCGGCCCGGTCGTCGCGGCCGAGGCGGATGTGCCGGAGATCGCGCGGCTGATGACCGACTACAACCTGCTCTCGATGCCGGTGGTCGACGCGGAGGGCAGGATGATCGGGGTGCTTTCGGTCGACGACGTCCTCGAGTTGACGTTGCCGGCGGATTGGCGCCGCCGCTACGGCCTCGCCCGGGACTAAAGGAGCGCTGATGGGTTGGTACCCTCTCGATGCGCCCGACAGGGCGACCCTTCACGATTGATTCACACCCATGGACGACCCGACCGGATATCAAGACAGCGAGCTTCCGCGAAGTAGCTGGACCGCGGCTGCCGCCTCGGGCGTTCCCTCGCCGGCCGGAACCTGATCCCGGTCGCAGGACCGCCGGGAGGCCGCCGCGGAAGCTGCGAGCGGGCCTTTAGGAGGCCGAGCAGATGGCAGGCGATCCGCCGGCGCCGCCGGCGAGACAGACTTCCCCGCCGCGCGAGCGCGCGGTGCTCGACTCCGCGCACGTCGGCGATATTCGCGGTGCCTTTGGCACGATCGGCCAGCACGAGGAGGGTCGGCGTGGACTGCGCTCGCGCGGGATGGCACTGCTCGCGATCATCGGCCCCGGGCTCATCGTCATGGTCGGCGACAACGACGCCGGCGGCGTCGCCACCTACTCTCAGGCCGGTCAGAACTACGGCACGAGCCTCTTGTGGGTGCTGCTCCTGCTCGTCCCGGTCTTGGTTGTCAATCAGGAGATGGTCGTGCGCCTCGGCGCCGTCACGGGCGTCGGTCATGCCCGACTGATCAACGAGCGCTTTGGGCGCTTCTGGGGTTGGTTCTCGGTCGGTGACCTGTTCATCCTGAACTTCCTGACGATCATGACGGAGTTCATCGGCGTGAGTCTCGCGCTTGGATATTTCGGCGTCTCCGAGTACCTCGCCGTCCCACTCGCCGCGGGCGGCCTGGTCGGGCTGACCGTCAGCGGTAGCTTCCGCTCCTGGGAGCGCGGGATGTTCGTGCTCGTAGCGGCGAACTTTCTCGTGATCCCGCTGTTCTTCATGGCGCACCCGGGTGTCGGCGAAGTCGCCCGTCACTTCGTGATCCCCTCGATTACGGGCGGCGCGACCTCCGCCTCGGTCTTGTTGATCATCGCGATGGTCGGCACGACGGTCGCCCCATGGCAGTTGTTCTTCCAGCAGTCGAACATCATCGACAAGCGCATCACCCCGCGCTGGATCAATTACGAGCGCGTGGACACCTGGATCGGAGCGGTCGTGGTCGTCGTCGGCGCCGCCGCGCTGCTTTGCGTCTCGGCCTTCGCGTTCCAGCACACTCACTTCTTTGGGTACTTCTCCGATGCGGGCGCGACAGCCACGGGCCTCGACCATCGGCTAGGGTCGATCGCTGGGGCTTTCTTTGCCGTCGTGCTGCTGAACGCCTCACTGATCGGCGCCGGCGCTGTGACCCTCTCCACCAGCTATGCATTTGGTGACGTGTTCGGCACCAAGAGTTCGCTACACCGCAGCTTCCGCGACGCCAAGCTCTTTTACGGCATGTTCTCCGGCCTGGTCGCCGGCGCCGCGGCGATCGTGCTCATTCCCGGCGCTCCGCTCGGAGTTATCACCGAGGCCGTGCAGGCGCTCGCGGGCGTGCTGCTCCCCAGCGCGAGCGTCTTTCTTCTGCTGCTGTGCAACGACCGCGAGGTGCTCGGGCCGTGGCGCAACCGCCCCTGGCTCAACGTGATCGCCAGCATCATCGTTGCCGTGCTCGTGCTGCTGTCGCTGATCCTGATGGCCACTACCGTCTTCCCGAACATCGACGTGACGAGATTCGCCCTGATCGGCGGCGGCGTGGTGGCGATCGCGCTGCTCGGCTTTGGAGTGGCGACGCTCAGATCACAGCGCCAGCCCAGAGCAGTCACGATGGTCGAGGAACCGCAGGTCCCTCGGGAGCAGTGGACGATGCCCCCGCTGGCTCTGCTTGGGCGTCCGCGCTGGTCAACCGGGCGCAAGGTCGCGATGCTCACGATGCGCGGCTACCTGGTTGCATCAGTGGTCCTCCTTGTTGTCAAGGCGGCCCAATTGGGTGGCGCATAGCTGCGGAGCCGGTTAGGACGCGGCGCGGCGTGGTGCGCGTTCGGCGGCACCCAGTCGCAAATGCTCGATGTGCCAAATCGCCTGGTCGATCAGCTCGGCGACGTGCGCGTCATACAGCGAGTAGACGACGCTGCGCCCTCGCTTTTCCCCGACGACCAAGCCGATGTCGCGCAGCATTCGCAACTGGTGCGAGACGGCGGACTGCTGCATGCCCACGGCGGCGACCAGCTCTGATACGGCGTGTGGGCGCTCACGCAATTGCGCCAGGATCAGCACCCGGCTCGGCGCGGCCAGCCCCTGCATCGCGTCGGCGATGCGCCCCGCGACATCGGGCGTCACCTCGCCGCGAGACGCACGGCCATCTACGCCGTGGCTCACCGCGAGATCCTTGTTAGCATGAGCGATCGTGCATTGAACGTATCCTCATATGATACTTCCCCGATGGAAGACGGGGCGCCTGGAGAGCCGACGGCCTTCAGGGCCGATCGTCCGGGCAGAGCGAGGCCCCGGGCCTTCTCGTCAGTCATCAATGTGGAACGGAAGCGTCGCGATCACCACTCCCTTCGTCTGAGACTTGAGCACCGACTCCAGCAGCCGCCCACGCTGGTTGTGCAGGATCTCGTGGCGGCGCTTGCTCGGAATGATCTCGGGGATCAAGACTGTGATCGTCGCGTCCTCCGCGTGGATCGACTCGATGTAGTGCAGCACGGTGCGTATGAGCGAGCGATGCGGGTCGAGCAGCACCTCGAGCGGGACGCTGCACTTCCACTGACCCCAGTCGCGCTTGATCTGCTCGGACTCCTCCTCGTCCCCGGCAACGGCGACTGCGACCACGGTATCGCCAAGCGATAGCGCGGCGCTGAGTGCCCGCTCGGTGAGCAGGTTGACGGTCGACGTTGGGACGATCACGATGCTCTCGCGCCGTCGGGGAGGCCCGGGTGTCCTGCCGAGCCGCAGCTCGGCGCCGACCTTCGCGTAGTAGCTCTCCGTATGCGAGAACAGGAACATCAGCAAGGGGATCGCGAGCGTCACCACCCACGCGCCCGCGAGGAACTTGGTGGAGAGGAACACGACGACGGCGATCGCAGTCATCACCGCGCCCGCGCCGTTGACCGCAACTCGCGCCTGCCAGCGCGGTGGGCGTGTCTGGTGCCAATGACGCACGAGGCCGATCTGGCTGATCGTGAAGCCCACGAAAACGCCGATCGTGAACAGCGGGATCAACCTGTTCGTCTCGGCGTTCACCGCGATCAGCAGCAGCATCGCCGCGAGCGCGAGCGCGACGATGCCGTGCCGAAAGACCGGTCGCTCGGCCCGCAGGTAGAACAGGTGGGGTAGACGATGGTCCTTGGCGAGCAGGCTCATGAGCACCGGTAGCCCGCCGAAGCTCGTGTTCGCCGCCAGCCCAAGGACGAGCGTGACGGCGAGATTGGAGACGTAGAACGGCCAGCCCGTCCCGAACGTGCCCGCGGTGACCTGCGCGAGGATCGTGACCCCGCCGCGGGGAACCACGTGGTGCGCGTGTATCAGGATCGCGAGCCCCACCAGCATCACCCCGAGCAGCAGACCGAGCGCGATCTCGGTGCGCTGCGCCGTCCGTATGCGTGGCTTGCGGAACGCCGGCACGCCGTTGGCGATCGCCTCCACGCCCGTGACCGCCGAGCAACCCGCCGCAAACGCCTTGAGGATCAACACGATCCCAAGCGCGGTCGTGGGGTGGATAGGGCCAAGGCTCGAACCGATCCTCGCCACCGGGTGTGAATGGAACGGTCCGAGGACGATCAACGCGACGATGCTTACGATGAACACCGCTGCCGGGAGGATCAACAGCTTGGCCGACTCGGTGATCCCGAACATGTTCACCGCGGTCAGCAGCGCAAGTCCGATCAGGCACACCAGCAGCAGGTGGTGTGAGAGGCTCGGGAACACGCTGCCGAGGCTCGCCGCGCCGGCGGCGAGGCTGACCGCGACGGTGAGCACGTAGTCGACCACCAGCGACGCGGCCCCGAGCAGGGCGGGTATGCGGCCGAGGTTGAGCTTCGCGACTGCATACGCGCCACCGCCCTCCGGGTGCGCGGCTATCACCTGCGTGTAGGAGATCACCAGCAGCACGAGCATCCCCGTGATCACGAGCGTCAGCGGCACCGTGAAGCGCAGCGCCCCCGTCCCGGCGGCGACAAGCACGAGCACCATGGCCTCGGGGCCGTAGGCGACGCTCGAGAGGGCGTCGAGGCTGAGGGCGGCGAGCCCGCCCGTCACGCCGAGGTCGTGTCCCTCGTCGGCGTGCTTTCCCACGCGGCGATGCCTAGCCAGCGGGCTCCCGCGCTTCGCCGCCGGGCGTGGGGGAGCGATGAGCGACGCCCCAGCTTCCCCCGCCGGTTCTGGCCCAGCCGGCTCTCGGGTTGAATCGCTCAACGCAGAACGGGACCGCTCACGCGGAGAACTGTGACAGGCCGCGTAGTCGGTGCCAGCACCACGGGAGCCCGAGCTTCGCTGGCGAGGGCGCGCGGCTGTGCGGGTTCCGTTGGCCCCTCATATCGACGGCCGTTAGGATGAACGTATGGCTGAGGACCGTTGCGACTTGCTCTGCCTGGATCTGCCTCGTGCCGAGGAGCTACGCAAAGCGCGCCTCGACCGCCGGGCCGCGGATACTCTCGCCGCCGGTGCGAAGGCGCTGGGCGACCCGACGCGCCTGACTCTTGCCGTTGCGCTGCGGGACGGAGGCGAGCTCTGCGTGTGTGATCTCAGCTGGGTGGCCGAGCGCGCCGAGAACCTCGTTTCCCACCATGTTCGGGCGCTGCGCACGGCCGGCCTCGTGCGCTCTCGCCGCGACGGCAAGATGGTGATGTATGCGCTCACCGACCGTGGACGTGCCCTCGTCGCGGTTGTGCTCGCGGATCGGGTGACGGCGTGAGCTCCGCGTCGGGTGAGCTGCCGATCCTGTCGGTCGATCCGTCGAAGCCCGGCCCCTCGCAATCACGAGCGCGCCTGGTCCGTCGCGCGAGGCTGCTCGCCTGGGCCGGGCTCAGCTGGCACGCAATCGAGGCGACCGTCGCCGTGACGGCGGGCGTCGTGGCCGGCTCCGTAGCTCTCGTCGGGTTCGGTGCCGATTCGCTTGTCGAGGCGATGGCGGGGTTGGTCGTGCTCTGGCGCCTGGCGAGCGCTCACGCGATGTCCGAGCGCCGGGCGCAGCAGATGATCGCGATCTCCTTCTATGTGCTCAGCGCCTACGTTGCTGTCGAGGCGACCCGCTCCCTCATTGCGGACGATCGGCCGGCCGTGAGCTGGGTGGGGATCGGGCTTTCGATTCTCACGCTGGCGACGATGCCGCCGCTCGCCACCGCGAAGGCGCGAGTAGCCGATGCCCTGGGGTCCTCGGCGACCAAGAGCGAGAGCCGACAGACGATGCTCTGCGCCTATCTGTCGGCGGGCTTGCTTCTCGGCCTCGGCCTGAATGCTTTGCTTGGCTGGTGGTGGGCAGATCCGCTGACAGCGCTCGGGATTGCCGGAGTTGCCTTGAAAGAGGGGAGGGACGCTTGGCGTGGCGAGTCGTGCTGCACTGCGCCGATTTCGAGCGGCACAAGCGATAGCTGTGCCGAGGGGTGCTGCTAACCGTGGACCCTCTTCCGATGGCGCCGAGCTGTGCTCTGGATGAGGCAGGACTGTGCCTGCAATTCGAGCGATACAGACACGCCGGGAGGGGCGCCTCCCCAGTCGATCGCAGCTCGCGCCGTCTGGTCGTCGAGCTCGATCAGCACGTGGACGCAAGCCTCGTCGACGCCACGACCGCCGTTGAGCGGGAGTGCTGCCCCGTTGCCTGGACTGGCAAGTCGGTCACGCGGCGGCTGACTGTCTCGGTGGCTGAGGACAGGAACGAGCCCGCGCTTGACGCCATTGCTTTCGCCCTCGTCCTCGGTCAGGTCGCTGGGCGCGCAACGTCAGACTGACGGCGATGCTCACTGCGTTCGGCGCCATCGCCGTCACTTTCATGATGGTCATGTACGCGTTGGAGCGCCGGCACCGACGTTACGTGCTTGGCTTCGCGTGCGGCTGCGCCCTGTCGAGCACCTACGGCTTTCTCGCGGGAACCTGGCCCTTTGGGGTGGTCGAGGCGATCTGGGCGCTCGTGGCGGTCAATCGTTATCGCCAATCGGCTGCCGACTGAGCCAGGGCGTGCGAGTAAGCACGATTGCCAGAGCTGCCGCCGGGCGGCCGCTCTGGCGCGAGCCGAGCCACCTGGCGAACATATGGCGAACATCTCGTTGGTGAACCCGAGGAATCGCCGGGTAACGCACAGCGCGCTGATCCCCCGCGTTTGTTGGGTCTTCTTGCCGTTTGCTGTCCGCCGCTACCCGCGCCTACCCCCACCCTCTGCCTCGACAAGGTGGCGATCGCGGCGCTTGGACTTGGATCGAGCACCACATTGCCCCTCATGGGTGACGCTGCTCGCGCGCGTAGGCGCGCCTCATGGCTCCGCCTTTGGATGTCGGATCGAGATGAATGCCCGACTCTCGCACGCCGCCGTGTCGTCGGCAGCACGACTGTAGGCTGAGCGCCGTGCGCAACGGCGTGGTCTTCATTCTGCTGCGCGGGCGCAGACCGCCACTTGTTGCCGGCCTGGCCGTGACCTTCGTGCTCGTGAGCATCTGCACTGCGCTGGTGTATCCGCTCAAGCAGTTGACAACGGTCTCCTCGCTCGGCGTCGTCTATCTACTCGGCGTGGTCGTGATTTCGACGTTCTGGGGTCTGTGGCTCGGCGTGCTCATGTCCGTACTCAGTGCAGCGGCGTTCAACTTCTTTCATCTACCGCCGGTTGGGAGGTTCACGATCGCCGACAGTCGCAATTGGGTTGCGCTCGGCGCCTTCCTGGTCGTCGCTCTTGCGTCCAGCTCGGTGAGCGAGCTCGCCCGCGCGCGGGCGGCGGAGGCGGTGCGGAGGCGAGCCGAGGCAGACCTGACCGCAGAGACCGCGCAGCTGCTGCTAGAGCGTGCCGGTGTGGAGGATGCGCTCGCATCGATCGGACGTCGCCTTGCGGCGGCATTTGAGCTTCCGTGGGCGTTGGTCGCTCTCGGCGAGACGAGCGGCGACTCCCGTCGCGAAGCGCTTGCGCTGTCCGCGGGGGAGGCGAGGGTCGGCACGCTGGTGGTTCCCGCAGGACTACAGGGGAGCGTCGTCTCTCGGCTGAGCGAGCGTGTCGTGCCGGCGCTCGCCGCGCTCTTGCAAGTCGCGCTGGAGCGTGAGCGGCTCGTCGCGGAGGCGGTACAGACTGAGAGTCTACGGCGCAGCGACGCGGTCAAGACGGCCGTCCTGCGCGCGGTCTCGCACGATCTGCGCTCCCCGGTGACAGCGATGATTACAGCGGGCGCAGCGGTGCGGGCGCCCGGCGTTACGCCTCACGAGCGCGACGAGCTCGGCGGGCTGGTGGTCGAGGAGGGGACTCGGCTGTCGCGCTTGATCGACGACCTGCTCGACCTTTCCAAGCTCGACGCCCATGCGGCCGTGCCGCGACTGGCGGAGTGCTCGGTCGAGGAGGTAATCGACGCGGCGCTTGCTGCTCAGCCGGCCGACTCGATGGTCGAGGTGCGGGTCGATCCGGACCTGCCGCCAGTCCGCGCGGACTTCGCCCAGGTGGAGCGCGCGCTTGCGAATCTGCTCGAGAACGCGACTCGATATTCGGAAGGCAAGTTGGTCGTCGTCCGGGCGCGCTCGGTGGGCGGGTGGGTCGTGATTCGCGTCGTGGACCGCGGGCCGGGCATCCCGGCGGTTGACCAGGCTCGGATCTTTGAGCCTTTCTATCGGGCTCCCGGACGCACGCCGAATGTGATCTCGGGATCGGGGTTGGGCCTTGCGATCGCGAAGGGGTTCATCGAGACGAACGGCGGACGCATTCGGGTCGAGTCGGTTCCCGGTCAGGGCAGCAGCTTCGTCGTGGCGCTTCCTGCGATCGTGGAGCCGGAGCCATGATGGCCGCGGCGGGGGCGAGTGGCCGAAGGATCCTTGCTTGCGATGACGAGCTGCAGATCCTCCGAGCACTGAAGCTCGTGCTGCGCTCGGCTGGCTACGAGGTGCGGACCGCCGCGACGATGGAGGAGGCGCTCGACGCGTTGGCACTTTGGCCTGTGGACGCGGCAATCGTCGACCTGCTGCTACCGGACGGGAACGGTGTTGAGCTCTGCAGGCGCGTGCGGGAGTGGAGCGCGATGCCGATCATCGTGCTCTCGGCAATCGGCGAAGAAGAGCAGAAGGTCCGCGCACTGCAGGCGGGTGCAGACGACTACATCACCAAGCCATTCGGACCCCAAGAACTGGTGGCGCGGCTCGAGGCCGTGCTGCGACGCGCCTCGCCCGACCCAGGGGAGAGCGTCCTGCGCGCGGCCGGACTGGAAGTCGACCTAGCGGCGCACGCCGTCCGACGGGACGGCGAGGAGCTACACCTGACCCCGACGGAGTTCGAGCTGCTCAGCGTCCTCGTGCGCAACCGCGGCAGGCTCATGACCCATCGCGCCTTGTTGAGCGAGGTATGGGGACACGAGTACGCCGACGAGGTCACGGTTCTTCGCGGACAGATCGCGAATCTTCGGCGCAAGATCGAGCCGCCCAAGGGATCGCGCAAGCATTACATCCGCACCGAGCCAGGGATCGGATACAGGTTCGATCCGAAGTAGCACATTCACGCGTTCCGGGTTATGCGTGAGTGTCAAGGGCGCTTCGTCGAAGGCAATGGCACACAGTTCGTGTCCAGCCTGTCCGAAGTTCTTGCGGATACTCCGCTTCGGCACAGCACGGAGGATCAGGCGACTCGCAGGTTCACGAACGAGGGGCCTGATGTCGGGCTGACAAACGGGTGAGACCGCACTGCGAGCGTGCGGTTCGGTGTCTTCCCGGCGATCTGTAGAGAATCTGTACACGTACGGCCCGCTTCTGTACACGCTCTGTATGTGCGGAGGCGCATGATGACGATCATGGATGTCCTAGCGATTGTCATCGCCGTCGCGTTTGTCGCGCTCATGCTCCTCCTGATCAAAGGAATCGATCGGGTATGAGCGCCCCGGCCCCGATCGCCTTCTTCATCGCGCACATGAGCGCAGCGGATTTCTTCGGGCTCGTCGTTGCGGTGCTGGTGATCGCTTACCTGTTTTACGCGCTCGTGCGCGGGGAGAGGCTCTAGCGATGACCCTCATGGGCTGGCTTCAGATAGCCGTGTTCTTCGCAATCATCGTCGCGATCACGCCGTTGCTGGGCGGGTACATGGCACGCGTTTACACGGGCAAGCCGATCATCTTGTCCAGAGTCCTCGGCCCAGTCGAGCGGGGCATCTACCGGGTGATCCGCGCCGACGTTCGCAAAGAACACGACTGGAAGGCCTACGCAGCCAGCGTGATGCTCTTCTCACTCGCCGGATGGCTGCTGCTGTATCTCATCCTCCGCACCCAGACGAGCCACCCGTTTAACCCCCAAGGCTTTCATGCGGCCCCTTGGAACGTCACGTTCAACACGGTCACCTCCTTCCTGACCAACACGAACTGGCAGTACTACTCGGGCGAGACGACGATGAGCTACTTCAGCCAGATGGCCGGGCTGACGGTTCAGAACTTCGTCTCCGCGGCGGTTGGGATCTGCGTCGCAGTAGCGCTTATCCGCGGGATCGTCGGGCGCAGCGGCAAGGGTCTTGGCAACTTCTGGCAGGACCTCGTGCGCACGGTCCTCTACGTGCTGCTGCCGATCTCGATCATCGGCGCGCTCGTGCTTGTCTCGCAGGGCACGATCCAGACCCTCTCGCACTATCTCACCGCACACACGATCACCGGCTTGAACCAGTCGATCGCGGTGGGCCCGACCGCCTCCCAGGAGGTGATCAAGAACCTCGGCACAAACGGCGGGGGGTTCTTCAACACCAACGCCGCCCACCCGTTTGAGAATCCGAATGGCTTGACAAACATCTTCGAGCTGCTGCTGATCTTCTCGATCCCGGCGGCGCTGACAGCCACCTACGGGCGCATGGTCGGAAGTCGCCGCCAGGGTTGGGCGCTGTTCGCCGCGATGACCGTCATGTTCGCGGTGGGCGTGACCGTCCTCTACGCGGCCGAGACGCACGGCACACCCGCGCAGCACACCGCTGGCCTGCACACCCAGCTCTTCTCCGGCTCTACCGGGGGCAACATGGAAGGCAAGGAGCAGCGCTTCGGCATCGCCGGCTCGGCGCTCTTCAACACCGTCTCCACCGACACCTCGACCGGAGCGGTGAACGCAGGGCTCGACTCGATGACCGGGCTGGGTGGCGCCGTGCCGATGGCCAATCTCGCGACCGGCGAGGTGATCTTCGGCGGAGTGGGCAGCGGCCTGTACGTGATGTTGCTCTATGCGCTGCTTGCGGTGTTCATCGGCGGGTTGATGGTCGGTCGCACCCCCGAGCTGTTGGGCAAGAAGATCGAGGCCAGAGAGATCAAGCTCGCCTCGGTGGGGATCCTGATCACGCCGCTGACCGCGCTGGCCGCGACGGGGCTCGCGATCGCCGATCACGCGGGACGCGTCTCGATCTTCAATGCCGGTCCCCAGGGATTCTCAGAGACCTTCTACGCCTATCTCTCGCAGGCGAACAACAACGGCTCGGCGTTTGCCGGATACACCGGGTTCATCCAACCCAGCGCCGGAAACATCGGCTCACACGGCGTCACGTTCGCCGATCTGCTTGGCAGCTTCAACCTCGCGTTCGCCCGCTATGTACCGATCCTGTTCGTGCTGGCCGTCGCCGGTTCGCTCGCCGGGAAGAAAGTCGCGCCGGGCGGCCTGGGCACGATGCGCACCGACAACACGACGTTCGTCGTGCTGTTGATCGGCGTGATCATCCTCGTCGGCGCGCTCACATTCTTCCCTGCGCTGCTGCTGGGGCCGGTCGTTCAATCCCTCACAGGCCACCTCTACTGACATGAACCTCCGAAAGAATGCAATCACTGCCGGCCTTGTCATGGTCGTAATGATCGTGCTGCTTGGGATTCTCTATCCGCTCGCCGTGACAGGTGTCAGCCAAGTTCTATTTCCCGGGAACGCCAACGGTCAGCAGATCCATCGTGGCGGCAAGCTGATCGGTTCAAAGCTGATCGGCCAGTCGTTCTCTGACCCGAAGATCAAGAACGGGAAAGCGGTGGAAGAAGAAGGCGAGCCCGTCACCGAACCGGACCCGCGCTACTTCCAGACGCGGCCCTCGGCGACGGCGCCGGCGGACAACGCCTCAGCCACCACCTTCTCCAACCTCGGCCCGAACAACAAGACGACCGAGGAAGCCATCGCAGAACACGTCAAGGCCTACCTGGAAATGGAGAGGCCATACGACCCCTCGCTTACCGCGGCGCAGGTGCCCGTCGACGCAGCTGACAGCTCCGCCTCGGGCGTGGACCCCCAGATCTCCCAGGCCAATGCCCGCATTCAGGCCCACCGTGTCGCTGCGGTTCGACACCTGCCGCTCCAGCAGATAATGAAGCTCGTCTCCCAAAACACGGCTGGGCGCACGCTGGGCATCTTCGGTGAGCCGGGCGTGAACGTACTCGAATTGAACCTCGCGCTCGATCAGCTGACGGGAGGGACGCGCTGATGTCGGCTCAGGTACCCGCCACCAGCGAAAGGCAGGCAATCTCGCTGTTCCGGCGCGACATCGTCGTGCGCGCGCTGATCGACAGCTTCAAGAAGCTCGACCCGCGCGTGCAGATCCGCAATCCGGTGATGTTCGTCGTAGAGGTCGGAGCGCTGATCACCACCGTCACCTGGTTCATCCAGGTTTTCGGCGGCAAGCCGCTCGGCGGCGGTCACGAGCCCGCCTGGTATGCGCTGACGATCTCGATCTGGCTGTGGCTGACAGTCGTCTTCGCGAACATGGCCGAGGCCTTCGCCGAGGGTCGCGGGCGCGCCCAGGCCGACACGCTGCGCTCGATGCGCGAGGAGACCGTCGCGCGGATGCGCGACGGCTCGAGCAAGGCGGCCTCGGAGCTGACCCGAGGCGACGTAGTGGTGGTGCGCGCGGAGGAGGTCATCCCCGGCGACGGAACCGTGATCGCGGGCATCGCAACCGTCGACGAGTCGGCCATCACCGGCGAGTCCGCGCCGGTGATCCGCGAGTCCGGGGGCGACCGCAGCGCCGTCACCGGCGGCACGCGCGTGACCTCTGACGAGATCGTCGTGGAAATCACGCAGGAGCCAGGACACTCGTTCCTCGATCGCATGATCGCGCTCGTCGAGGGCGCCGAGCGTCGCAAGACCCCGAACGAGATCGCGCTGAACATCCTGCTCGCCGCGCTGACCCTGATCTTCATGATCGTCGTCGCGACGCTGCGCCCGTTTGGACTGTTCGCGGGCACCTCGATCTCGGAGACCACGCTGATTTCGCTGCTCGTGGCGCTGATCCCGACGACCATCGGCGCGCTGCTCTCTGCGATCGGCATCGCAGGCATGGACCGTCTCGTGCGACGCAACGTGCTCGCCCTCTCCGGCCGCGCAGTCGAGGCCTCCGGCGACGTCGACGTGCTCCTACTGGACAAGACGGGCACGATCACTCTCGGGAACAGACAGGCCGCCGAGTTCATCCCAATGCCCGGTGTCGCCGAGCTGGAGCTCGCCGAGGCGGCCCAGCTCGCCTCGCTCGCCGACGAGACGCCCGAGGGCCGCTCGATCGTGGTGCTGGCCAAGACGTATGGCATCCGCGAGCACGACATGTCCTCCACCAGCGCAGAGTTCGTGCCATTCACCGCGCAGACGCGCATGAGCGGGGTGAATCTAAACGGCGAACAACTGCGCAAGGGCGCCGGCGACGCGATCATCGCCTTCGCCGAGCGGGAGGGTGGGCAGGCGCCGCCGGAGCTGCAGACGCAGCTCGACCGGATCGGCCGCGAGGGGGGCACCCCGCTGGCCGTCGCACGCAACAACCAGATCCTCGGCGTCGTCTACCTCAAGGACACGATCAAGCAGGGCATGCGCGAGCGCTTTGACCAGCTGCGTGCGATGGGCATTCGCACCGTCATGGTGACCGGGGACAATCGCTTGACCGCGGGCAAGATCGCCGAGGAGTCCGGTGTCGATGACTTCCTTGCCGAAGCGACCCCCGAGCGAAAGCTCGCGCTGATCCGCGAACAACAGCAGGACGGGCGGCTCGTCGCAATGACCGGCGACGGGACCAACGACGCGCCGGCCCTCGCTCAAGCCGATGTCGGCGTGGCCATGAACACAGGGACTCAGGCTGCCCGCGAGGCCGGCAACATGGTCGACCTCGACTCCAACCCGACGAAGCTGATCGAGATCGTCGAGGTCGGCAAGCAGCTGCTGATCACGCGCGGGGCTCTCACGACGTTCTCGATCGCCAACGACGTCGCCAAGTACTTCGCGATCCTGCCCGCAATCTTCATCGCGACCTACGCAGCACGCTCAGGCGCGCAGGGCCCGCTCCACGCCCTCAACATCATGAACCTCGGCGACCCACGCTCGGCCATCATCTCAGCAATCGTCTTCAACGCGATCATCATCCCCGCGCTGATCCCGCTGTCTCTGAAAGGCGTGCGCTATCGGCCGATCGGTGCGAGCGGCCTCCTACGCCGCAACCTCCTGATCTACGGCCTCGGCGGGGTCATCACGCCGTTCATCGG